>NZ_DAIQAT010000030.1:0-27483 GCF_036781545.1 Tabrizicola sp. | reverse complement strand
AGCCCCCAGGTCGGGCGGAAGCCGTAGACGTTGCAGAACCCCGCCGGGTTGCGCAAGCTGCCCATCATGTCCGACCCGTCAGCGACCCAGGCCATCCGGGTTGCCAGAGCCGCCGCCGCGCCGCCGGAGGAGCCCCCCGCGCTGCGGGTCAGGTCATAGGGGTTGCGCGTCACCCCGAAGACCGGGTTGAAGCTGTGCGAGCCCTGGCCCCATTCCGGCACGTTGGTCTTGGCCGCGATGATCGCCCCCGCCGCCCGCATCCGTGCTGTCAGGATGTCGTCCGCCACCGGCACATGGTCCGCATGGAGGGCCGAGCCCCAGGTCGTGCGCAAGCCCTTCGTCGCCACCAGATCCTTCACCGGCAACGGAATACCATGCAGCCAGCCTTGGGCCGGGACATCATCCAGCGCCCGCGCCTCGGCCATCAGGGCATCGGGGTCGCGCAGGGACACGATGGCGTTCACCGCGCCGTTCCAGGCCTCGACCTGCGCCAGCCAAGCGGCCATCACCTCGGACGGCGCCAGTTTCCGGGCATGGATCAGCGCCGAAAGCCCGGTCGCCGAAAGCTCTAGCAGGTCTGCCGATTTCATCTGTTCACAACGATCCCACGGAGGCCCCGGGGTTCCCCCCGGGCGACCGGCCAATAGAAATGCCGGGGCCGCGAAAGCCCCGGCACAGTCTCACGCCGCAGAAATCACTTCTGCAACTCGGTCCAGATCGCGGTCATGTATTCCTGCGCCTTGGGCGAGCAGGTGGGCAGGAAATGCCCGGCCGCCTTGAACTCTTCCGGGATGATCACCTCGGGCGCGGTCTTCATGTCCTCGGGCATGAACTCCTCGGACCCGGAGATGCCGTTGGCATAGCGCGCGAAGGAGGAGATCATCGCCGCATTTTCGGGCTGCAGGATGAAGTCGAGGAACTTGTAGGCTTCGTCGACGTTCTGGGCATCCTTCAGCAGGGCGACCGAATCCATGAACAGCGGATAGCCCTCGCGCGGGTAGCCATAGGCCACGTCGGGGTTGGCCAGCCGGATGCGCATCGCCGCGCCGTTCCAGTAGACCGAGGCCGCCCAGTCGTTGTTCGACATCTTCTCGGTGGCGCCGTAGTCCATCGACAGCCAGTCCGGCTTGGCCGCGATCAGCGCGTCGCGGGCCTTCTTCAGCACCTCGGTATCCTCGGTGCAGGCTTCGCCGCCGACATACCAGATGGCGAGGTTGACGATGTCGTTCATCTCTGGCGTAACGTTGATCTTGCCCTTCAACTCGTCCGGCACGTTGAGAAATACCGAAGAGGTGTTGATGTCCCCGCCATAGACCTTGGTGTTGACGACGATGCCGGTGGAGCCCCACTGCCACGGGATCGAGAACTTGCGGCCCGGATCCCAGGCGACGTCAACCCATTGCGGGTCGATGTTGCCGATATGGGGCAGGCGGGAGTGATCCAGCTCCACGATCAGCCCCTCGTCGCGGAAGATCGGAACATAGTTGGCCGAGGGCACCACCAGGTCGAAGCCGTGGCCGCCGGCGCGGATCTTGGCCAGCGCGGTGTCGTTGGCGTCGTAATCGGTCACGGTGACGGTGATGCCGGTCTCGGCCTTGAACTTCTCCAGCAGCTCTGGGCTGGTGTAGTTGCCCCAGTTGTAGAGTTGCAGCACCCCTTCGGCCGAGGCGATCCCGGTCGAAGCCATCAGAAGCGCGGTTGCGGTCAGCAGTCTTTTCATTCTCGTCTCCCAGGTTGGTTTTCAGTCTTTCTTGCGCGTCAGCAGGAAGAAGGCGGTCAAGAGCACCACGGTCACCGCCAGCAGCATGGTGGAGACCGCGTTGATCTCGGGCGTCAGCTGGCGGCGCAGCTGGCCCAGCATGTAGGTGGGCAGGGTGTCCTCGCCGCCGGATTTGACGAATTCGGTGATCACCACGTCGTCGAGGCTGATCACGAAGGCCAGCATCGCCCCCGCCACCATCCCCGGCGCCAGCAGGGGCAGCGTCACCCGGCGGAAGGTGGCCCAGGGCGTCGCGTAAAGATCGGCCGCCGCGGTTTCCAGCGCGTTGTCCATGCCCTCCAGCCTTGCGCGGATCGGCAGATAGGCGAAGGGGATGCAGAAGGCCGAATGCGCCAGCACCAGATAGCCCAGGCCATGGATGCCGGTCGCCTGCTTGATCACCCCGAACATGATCATCAGCGCGACGGCGGTGACGATCTCGGGCACCATCAGCGGCTGGTTGATCATCACGTAGATGAAGGTCTGCCCGCGGAAGGGCTGCCTGCGGGTCGTCCCCAGCGCGGCCATGGTGGCGATGACGGTCGAGATGGCGGCGGCGAAGCAGGCGATGATCAGCGACCGTATCGTCGCGTCCTTCACCTGGGTGTTGGCCCAGGCCTTGGCATACCAGTCCAGCGAGAACCCACCCCAGACCGCGACCGATATCGACGAGTTGAAGCTGTAGGCGACCAGCGTGAAGATGGGCAGGTAGAGCGCGATGAAGACGACAACCGCCATGGTGGCGAAGCCGGGCAGACGCGCGACGTGGAAGGACCGCTCAGCCATGGCGCGCATCCCGGTTGGCGTAGCGGACATAGACCAGAAGCGCCACGGTCACGATGATCAGCAGCAGCATCGACAGCGCCGCGCCAAGCGGCCAGTTCTTGCCCTGCAGGAACTGCAGCTCGATGAAGTTGCCCAGCATCATCTGCTTGCCGCCACCCAGGATGCGCGGCGTGACATAGGCCCCCAGCGAGGGCACGAAGACCAGGATCGACCCGGCGATGATCCCCGGCTTGACGATCGGCAGGATCACCCGGCGCAGCACCTGCCAGCGGCTGGCGTAAAGGTCGTATCCGGCCTCCAGGAGCTTCATGTCGAAGCGGTCGATGGCGGCGAAGAGCGGCAGCACCATCAGTGGCAGGTAGACATAGGTCATGCCGACGAATATGGCGAAGGGGCCGTAAAGCATGTCCAGCGGCGCCTGGATCACCCCCAGCTTCAGCAGCACCAGATTGACCAGACCTTCCTTCCGCAGCACCTCGTTGATGGCATAGGTGCGGATCAATAGGTTGGTCCAGAACGGGATGGTGATCAGGAAAAGCCACATCGCCCGCTGCTGCGCTGGCCGCGTGGCGATGAACCAGGCGGTGGGGAAGCCCAGGACGAAGGTGAAGATCGTGGTCAGCAGCGACAGGCTGACCGAGCGCCAGAAGATCGTCAGATGGGCATCCGCCAGCATCCATTCGTCCGAGAAGATGTCCTTCGACCACAGGATGCCGCGCCAGCCGTTGGTCGAAAATTCCCAGATCACGCTGCCGTGCTGGCCGGGGGACAGGAAGGAATAGACCAGAACGATCAGCAGCGGCCCGACCGCCGCCACCGTCAGCAGCACCAGCGCGGGTGCGGACAGCAGCCAGCCGTTGCGGGCCGAGGTCCTGACGGCGTTTTCCTCGGCGGGGCTCATCAGTCCTCCACCCTCTGTACGGCGCCCTCGGCGAAGCGGATGCCGACCGACTGGCCCTCGGCCAGCCCGGCCTCGCCGCTTGCGGGGCTTTGCAGCCGCGCGACCACTTCCGTCCCGTCGGCCAGCGCCAGATGGCAATGCGTGTCGGTGCCGAAGTAGACCAGCGTCTTCACCTTCGCCGCCAGCCCGCCATCCTCCGGCGCGCCCAGCCGCAGCTGCTCTGGCCGCACGCTGACCGTGGCCTGGCCGCCCGCGCGCAAGGCGGGCACGTCGATCCGCTCGCCCGTGGCCAGCCGCAGGGTACGGTCCTCGGCCTCGCCGGTCAGGAAGTTGGTCTCGCCGATGAAGCTGGCGACGAAGCGGTTCTTCGGGTGGATGTAGATGTCGCGCGCCGAACCGACCTGCTGGATCTTGCCCGCGCTCATCACCGCGATGCGGTCGGACATGGTCAGCGCCTCTTCCTGATCATGCGTCACGAAGATGAAGGTGATCCCGGTTTCCGTCTGCAGCCGCTTCAGCTCGATCTGCATTTCCTTGCGCAGCTTGAGGTCCAGCGCGGACAGGGGTTCGTCCAGCAAAAGCACCTTCGGCTGCGGGGCCAGCGCGCGCGCCAGCGCCACCCGCTGCTGCTGCCCGCCCGACAGCTGGCTGGTCTTCCGCCCCGCCATCGCGTCAAGCTTGACCAGCGCCAGCATGGCGGAGGTCCGCGCCTTCACCTCTGCCGCGGGTTTGCCCAGCATCTCCAGCCCGAAGGCAATGTTCTGCGCCACCGTCAGGTGGGGGAAAAGCGCATAGCTCTGGAACACGGTGTTCACCGGCCGCCGGTTCGGGGGCAGGGTGGTGATGTCGGTTCCGTCCAGAAGGATCGTGCCCTCGGTCGGCATCTCGAACCCGGCGATCAGGCGCAGAAGGGTGGTCTTGCCGCAACCCGACGGCCCGAGCAGGGTAAAGAACTCGCCCCGCCGGATGTCGACCGACACATCGTCCAGCGCCCTGACGGCGCCGACGCCTTGCCCGAATGCCTTCACGACATTCCGGGCCGAGATCACGCTCTCATCGGCCACGGATACCCCCATTCATCCCCGAACGTTTGATCATACTGGTCGGAAACGTTCTTTCCGGACAAGCGATTCCTTCCCTTCACCCGGCCATCGGTGCTCTTTTCCCCGTCCAGGGGGCTGCGCGCTCGATTTCCGCGCACAGGGAAATCAACAACTCGTCCTCGCCATAGGCCGCTGCCAGATGCACCCCGATGGGAAGCCCGTCCGCCGACCACCCCAGCGGCAGGCTTGCGGCGGGCTGGCCGCTGGCGTTGAAGGCCGCGCAGAACGGCGAATAGGCGAAGATGCCCTGCGGCCCGGTGCGATAGGCGACATAATCCTCGGTCGTCGGCGCGAAACGGCCGACCTTGGCCGGGGGCTCTGCCAGCGTGGCGGTCAGAAGGACATCGGGGCCCTGGTCGAAGAACCCCGCCATCTGGCGCCCGAACGCGTGGATTTCGCCCACCGCCTGAAGATAGCGCGTCGGATGCAGGGTCTGCGAATGCGCCCAGGCCCCCCGGCTGACGCCTTCCACCTCATCGGCGCGCGGCGGGCGGTCGCCCAGCTTCGACCGGATCGACAGGGCGGTGCCGACGCCGACGATATCGGTCCAGGCCCGCATCATCACCGGCACATCCGCAGCGGGCCGCGCCGGTTCCACCACATGCCCCAGGCTTTCCAGCAGGCGACCCGTTGCCCGCACCGCCTCGGCCACCTCGGGGTGGATCCGGTCGCCGGTGAAGGTCGTGTCGCAGATGCCCACCCGCAGCCGCCCCGGCGGGCGAGAGATCGCCGCCGCATGGCCCCGGCCCAGGGGCGGCGCGACATAGGGCGCGCCCAGGTCCGGCCCCTCGCAGGCGTCCAGCATCACCGCGGTGTCGCGCACCGACCGGGTCAGGAACCCGTCGATCGCCATCCCCGCCCAGCCTTCGCCCGCATAGGGCCCGTCCGGCAGCCGCGCACGGGTGGGCTTGAAGCCGAAGAGCCCGCAGGACGAGGCCGGAATCCGCACCGACCCGCCCCCGTCCGAGCCATGCGCCATGGCCACGATCCCCGCCGCCACCGCCGCACCCGCCCCACCGGAGGACCCGCCCGAGGTATGGTCAAGATTCCACGGGTTCCGCGTCGGCCCGCCATAGACCGTCGCTTCCGTCACCGTCCCCACCCCCCCTTCGGGCGAGGTCGTGCGTCCGAAGGTCACGACCCCCGTCGCCCTGATCCGCTCGAAGATCGCGGAATCTTGCGAATAGACCGTGTTGGCAAAGAGGCGCGAGCCGTTGTTCGTGGGGAAATCCTTCGCCTCGCAGCCCAGATCCTTGATCAGGAACGGCACCCCCCGGAACGGCCCCTGCGGCAGGCCCTCGGCAATGGACTTCCGCGCGACGCCTTCCTGCATCAGCACCACCGCGTTGATCGCCGGATTGCGCGCCTCTACCGCGGCAAGCGCGGCATCCAGAAGTTCCGTCGGGCTGACCTCGCCCCGCGCCACCAGTTCCGCCAGTTCGGTCGCGTCCCTTGCTCCCAGATCGCCGATCATGTTCCGTCTCTCCCCGTATTGCCCCGCCAGCCTGCCGCGCCGGGCGCCCCCGCGTCATGCCTGCAACCGACACCGGCCTGCCGCAATCGGTCAGCCCCGCTGCAGCACCGTGGCCAGGGTCTCCCGCAGGGCTTCGGGCAGGATCGGCTTCGGCAGGAACCCGTCCAGCGCCTCGCGCAGCCCGTCGTCGCGGTGGATCGCCAGCACATCCGCCGTCATCGCCACCACCGCCACCCTGCGGCCATGCGTCTTGCGCAGCAGCCGCAGCGTCTCGGTCCCGTCCATCCCCGGCATCATCAGATCCAGAAGCACCGCGTCGATGCCGCCGTCCGCCAGCCGGGCCAGCGCCTCCGGCCCGCTCGACGCCTCGACCACCCGCGCGCCCGAAGCCAGCAGAAGTTGCGTCGCCACCAGCCGGTTCGTCGCGATGTCGTCGACGACAAGGACGGTCGTGTCGCGGAAATCGGCAGGCCCCGGCGCTTCGACCACCGCCTCGGCCTCGGGCGCGTGGACCGTCAGCCGGAAGGTTGCGCCCTGCGCCGAGGGCAGGAGGACCAGGTCCCCCGCCATCTGCCGCGCCACCGCCCGGCTGATCGACAGGCCCAGACCCACGCCGGGTGTCTCGGTCGAGCCGCGGAAGAAGGGTTCGAACACCTTCTCCTGCAGGGCGGGCGCGATGCCCTTGCCCTGGTCGGCCACGTCGATCATGAGCCGCCCCTTCGCATGGCGCAGCGTGACCGTCACCGCCCCCCGCGTGGAATGCTTCAGCGCATTGCCGATCAGGTTGCCCAGGCACTGCCGCACCCTCTGGCTGTCGATCATCAGCACCGCCGGCACGTCCTTTTCCACCGTGACCATGAGGTCGCGGCCCTGCTTGCGGGCCTGAAGTTCAAAGATCAGCAGATTGGCCGACAGTTCCGCCCGCACCGCCACCGGCCGCGGGGTGATGGCGACCCGCCCCTCGGTCAGCGCGGAATAGTCCACCGCATCGTCCAGCATCACCGCCAGGTCGCGGGCCGAGGTCACGACCGTCCTCAGCCGCTGGCGCGAGGCGCCCGTCGCCGCCGCCGCCTCGATCTCGCCCAGGCCGATCACCGCATTCAGGGGGGTGCGCAGCTCATGGCTGATCTGCGCCAGGAAGCGCCCCTTCGCCACATTTGCCGCCCGCGCCGCCGCCGCCGCCTCGGCGCCCGCCCGGTGCAGGCGGTTGTTCGACACCATCGCGATCGTCGCATAGCTCAGGGCCACCAGCGCCGTGACGGTGGAAATCGCCAGCCCCGTCCAGTTGCCCAAAGACACCCAATGCACGGTGTTGAAGGTCAGCACCACCGCCGCGACCGTGGCCATGCCGATCGCCCCCAGCGCCAGGTGGATCGACCGCACCGAGCAGAGATGCAGCAGCGCCCCCATGACGATGCCGATGGCGATCGACTTGGCATAGGCGTCGTCCTGCATCCAGACCAGCCCCGCCGCCGCGATCAGCGAGGCCTCCATCGGGATCAGTGACAGAAGGAAGGCCCGGTAACGCGCGGGCGATTTCACCGGGTCCAGCCTGCGCAGCAGCCTCTGCGAAATCAGCTCGCCCCCCAGTTCGACCATGAACAGCGCCGCCATGATCGCCGGGCTGACATACAGCGCGCAGACGGCGTAGCCGAGCGCCACGAAGATCATCCGCACCGCGAATTCGCCACGCAGCATCCGGTACTGGCGTCCCAGCTCTTCGCGCAGCCGATTCCCTTCGGCTTTCGAGAGTGAGGCGAAGGGGAACATCAGCCGTCTGCACCGGAAAGTTGAGCCATCGTCCCGACAGTAGCCCCAAGGCTGCGCTGCCGGTCAAGGCCCCGGCGCAGGGGAAATCGCGACCTCCTGCCTCAGGCTGCCATCCGCGCCGAAGATCAGGATGTGGTCGTCGGTGGTGACGACGGCGATCCAGCCCTGGCCGAAGGTCACGGCGGCGGCCTTCCTGCCCTCGGGCAGGGCGATGGCCTCAGGCACGCCGGGGGCCAGGGGGGCAAAGGTTGCGGGCATCCGGGTGACAATCAGCCAGACCACGGTTATGACACCGCCGATCATCGACAGCGTCAGCAGGATGACCAGCCATTTCAGAAGCCGCAGGCTGGGCGGCAGGGATGCATCGGGGGCATCGGGCGTGAGGACAGTCGGGGCGGGACCGGACATGGATGAGCCTTTCGAGGACGGGGACGGGTCGCTGGTCGTGACCATCGGCGAGGATGCGCCCGGCCGCCTTGATAAGGCGCTTGCCGCTGCGGTGCCAGAAGAAGCCGCGCTCTCGCGTTCACGCCTGATGCGGATGATCGCCGAGGGGGCGGTCTTCCGTGAGGGGGTCGCCGTGACCGACCCCAAGGCTAAGGTGGCCGGGGGCGAGGTCTACATCCTGCGCCTCGACCCGGCGGTCGAGGTCGCGACCCTGCCCGAGGATATTCCTCTTTCGGTCGTCTGGGAGGATGCCGACCTCATCGTCATCGACAAGCCCGCGGGCATGGTCGTCCACCCCGCCCCCGGCTCGCCCTCGGGGACGCTGGTCAACGCGCTTCTCCACCACTGCGGCGATACCCTCTCCGGGATCGGGGGCGAGCGGCGGCCGGGGATCGTGCACCGGATCGACAAGGATACCTCGGGTCTGCTGGTCGTGGCCAAGTCCGACCGCGCGCATCACGGTCTCGCCCGGCAGTTCGAGGATCACTCGGTCAACCGGCACTATCTGGCGGTGGTCCATGGCGTGCCGTCCGGCACCGATCCCCGGCTGCGGGGGCTGAAGGGGATCAGCTTCGAAGCGGCGGGCATCCTGCGGATCGCCACCCATCTGGCCCGCCACAAGACCGACCGGCAAAGGCAGGCGGTGGTCTGGGAAAGCGGCCGCCACGCCGTTACCCGCGCCCGGGTGGTCGAGGCCTTCGCCGACCAGGCGGCGCTGGTCGACTGCTGGCTGGAGACGGGGCGGACGCATCAGATCCGGGTCCACCTGGCCTATGCCGGGCATGGGCTGGTGGGGGACCAGACCTATGGCGGCAAGAAGCGGCTCGGGGCGGCGCTGGGGCAGGGGGCGGTGGTCGGGAACAGCTTCCCCCGGCAGGCGCTGCATGCGGCGACGCTGGGGTTCGACCATCCGGTGACGGGGGAAAGGCTGGAGTTCACCTCGCCGCTTCCCGCCGACATGGCCGGGCTGATCGCGGCGCTTCGGACCGGGTGAGCGAGCCTGTCCACGGTGGGCAGGTTTTCGACCCGAGCAAAATCAATGTCTTGGCTGTGGACACTAACCGCTTCCTAACCGTGCCGCGTGATCAGCGTCCTGAGTCACAGCTTGCGGCCTGAAGGGCCTGGCTCTATAAGCCGCCCCGCACGGGCCCTGTCGGCCCCCGGAGTGCGCCTCATGCCAGGAATTGTGGCAGCCCGCTGACGTCCCCCGCCCCTGATCCAGGGGCCTTGCGGGACATGAACGGCCGACGAAGCGCTTTGGCCTTCGTCCGGTCTGGCATGGCGACTGGCTTCGGAATCTCCAATGAACATCTCTCGGAACGAGCAGCGCGTGCTGCACGTCCTCGCCCTTGGCGGGCGCATCGATCATACTCGCAACCATGGCAACAAGGTCGACGACATCCTCTGCGTCACCCGCGACGGGCTCATCCTGTCGGACTGCACGCTGGACATCTTCCAGCGCCTGCGGCGCAAGCGGCTGATCGCCTCGGAGGGCGGCGGCCCCTATCGCATCTCGCGCCTCGGGCGGCTGTCGGTCCGGGCGCAGCACGACAACCAGGGCTGAGAGGGGCGGGGCGGTCCCGGGAGGGGCCGTCCCGGCTGTCGGCGCGGTCCTTTCCCGCCCTTCGCAGGTGCGGCATATTGCCACGAGAATGTTACCGGCGTATCGTGGTGCCAGAGCCAGCCGCGTGAGTCGGCTTCGGCATCGGAGCCACAGCGCACCCCTCCTGCCAGGAGGGAGCCGGATCGGAAAACTGCCGCCGCTGCGGCCTTCCCGCTCCGGGCAAGCCGACCCTCAACCCCACATCCCATCAGGATCAACACCCAAGGGTGAGCCATGATTCACGACCCGATTGCGCGGGGCGACCAGCCCCCCTTGCCGCTTTTCGACGAGGAAGCGCTCGACATCGCCGACTATCTCAAATCCGAGATCGGCGCAGATGACATTCACACCGACGAGACGCACCGGCATGGCGTCGCCGCGCTGACTCTGGGCGCGATCGGGGTGGTGTACGGCGATATCGGCACCTCGCCGATCTATGCCTTCCGCGAAGCGCTGCGGGCGACCGGCGCGGCGGTGCCGGGGGCGCCCGAGGTTCTGGGCATCCTGTCGCTGCTGATCTGGACGCTGATCCTGATCGTCACGGTGAAATACGTCTTCTTCCTCTTGCGCGCCGACAACCGGGGCGAGGGCGGCATCCTTGCGCTTTACACGCTGGTGCGGCTGGCGGCGGGGCGGCGGTCGATCCCGGTCCTGCTCCTGGCGCTGTCCGGGGCCGCGCTCTTTGCCGGGGATGCCGCGATCACCCCGGCGATTTCGGTGCTGTCGGCGGTCGAGGGCAGCGCGCTGATCCTGCCGGGCATGACCGCCTGGATCCTGCCGGTCACGCTGGGCATCATCCTTGCGCTTTTCGCCGTGCAGCGGACGGGCACGGCGCGGGTGGCGATGTTCTTCGGCCCGGTCTGCGTGCTGTGGTTCCTGGTGCTGGCGGGGCTGGGCCTCTTGCATATCGCCGACGCGCCCGAGGTGTTGCGCGCCTTCAGTCCGACCTGGGGCCTGGGGTTCCTGCTGCAGCATCCCGGCGTGGCCTTCGTGGTGCTGGGGGCGGTCTTCCTGGCCGTGACCGGAGGCGAGGCGCTGTATGCCGACCTTGGCCATTTCGGGCGGCGACCGATCATGCTGGCCTGGTTCGCGCTGGTCCTGCCTGCGCTTCTGCTGAACTATCTGGGACAGGGGGCGATGGTGCTCGGCAACCCCGCCATGGCCGACGAGAGCTTCTTCGGCCTTGCGCCGGAGGCCTTGCTGCCCGTTCTGGTGCTGCTTGCCACCGCGGCCACGGTCATCGCCAGCCAGGCGGTGATCACCGGGGCGTTTTCCATGGCGCGGGGCGCGATCCAGCTGGGCTTCCTGCCGCGCCTGCGCATCCGCCACACGGCCGAGGGGCAAAGCGGGCAGATCTACATCGGCGCGGTGAACTGGCTGCTGCTGGTGGGCGTGCTGTGGCTGGTGGTGGCCTTCGGATCGTCCAGCGCGCTCGCCTCGGCCTATGGCATCGCGGTGACGGGAACGATGGTGCTGACCACGATCCTGGCGGGGCTGTACCTGCTGCGGACCGGTCGGCTTCGCGCGCCGATGGTCGGGCTGGTCGTCGCGCCCTTCCTGGCGGTGGAGCTGGTGTTCCTGGCCTCGAACCTCGCCAAGCTGCATGACGGCGGCTATGTGCCGGTGATCATCGCCATCGTGCTTGGCTTCATCATGTGGGCCTGGTGGCGCGGCACCCAAGCGGTGCGGTCGCGGGTGCTGAAACTTGCGATCACGGTGCCGAACTTCGTGCGGATGATGCGCGGGTCCAGCGTCAACGTGATCCCCGGCACCGCCTTCTTCCTGACCGGCGATCCGGGGATCGTGCCCTCGGCGCTTCTGCACAACATCAAGCATAACCGGGTGTTGCACGAACAGACCGCGCTTCTGACGGTCGAGACCCTGCGCGTGCCCTATGCCACCGCCGACGAGCGTGCCAGCGTTGAACCCCTGGGCGGCTGCTTCATCCGGGTCATCCTGCGCTTCGGCTTCATGGAGACGCCGAACGTCAGCCGGGCGATGGCCCATGCCCGGGCGGCGGGGCTGAAGTTCGACGTGATGGCCTCGACCTTCTTCCTCGGCCGCAGGCGGGCGGTGGCGACCGGGCAGGGGTTGGAGCTTCTGATGGACCGCGTCTATGTCGCCCTGTCGCGGATGGCGGCGGACCCGACCGACTTCTACCACCTGCCGCGCGACCGCGTGGTCGAACTGGGCGAGAGGGTGGCGATCTGAAACGAGCGGGGCCCTCCCCCTGACATTCGCGTGACCCGCCTGTTGCAAAGCCTTCTGCGCGACAGGAAGCGTTACACTTGGCGTTAAGGCTTCGCTGGCAGAAGGCGCTTGCATCGGGATTGCGGTTACTTTAGGTTATCACCTTCCCGGGGGCGCTGACGCACCGGACAGAACAGGGGGCACGATGAGCACCTACACCAACCTTCCCGCGCCGAGCCCGGAACAGGGCTTGAACCGGTATCTTCAGGAAATCCGCAAGTTCCCGCTCTTGGAGCCGGAACAGGAATACATGCTGGCGAAACGCTGGGTCGACCATCAGGACGCCAACGCCGCGCACCAGATGGTGACGAGCCACCTGCGCCTCGCCGCCAAGATCGCCATGGGCTATCGCGGCTACGGCCTGCCTCAAGCAGAAGTGATCTCCGAGGCCAACGTCGGCCTGATGCAGGCGGTGAAACGCTTCGATCCGGAGAAGGGCTTCCGGCTGGCCACCTACGCGATGTGGTGGATCCGCGCGAGCATCCAGGAATACATCCTGCGGTCGTGGTCGCTGGTGAAGCTTGGCACCACCAGCGCGCAGAAGAAGCTGTTCTTCAACCTGCGCAAGGCCAAGGCCAAGGTCGGCGCGCTGGAAGAGGGCGACCTGCGGCCCGAGAACGTGGCCCAGATCGCGAAGGACCTGTCGGTGACGGAGGCGGAAGTCATCGACATGAACCGGCGGCTCTCGGGCTCTGACGCGTCGCTGAACGCGACGGTCGGGTCGGACGGTGACAGCTCGACCCAGTGGCAGGACTGGCTGGAGGATGAAGATTCCGACCAGGCCGAGGCCTATGAGGAAAAGGACGAGCTGGACGCCCGCCGTGCGCTTCTGGTGCAGGCGATGGCCGTGCTGAACGATCGCGAGAAGGACGTGCTGATGCAGCGTCGGCTGGCCGACGACCCGGTGACGCTGGAGGAGCTGTCGGAAAGCTACGGCGTCAGCCGCGAGCGTATCCGCCAGATCGAGGTCCGCGCCTTCGAAAAGCTGCAGGCCCGGATGCGCGAGCTGGCCAAGGGCAAGGGCATGGCGATCCCGGCCTGAACCCGGCCCGACAGCAGGTGGAAAGGCGCCCTTCGGGGTGCCTTTCTTTTGGCTTGACCTGAAGCGTGCTCCAGCAAGTAACGCTTGAGGAACGCAGGAGGGTGCAGATGAAGATCGGAGAGTTGAGCCGCCGCGCGGGCGTCGCCGTCGACACCCTGCGCTACGATGAACGGATCGGCCTTTTGCCGCCCACACCACGCGATGCCGGGGGCCGGCGGGATTATGACGCCGCCGCCCTGGTCTGGCTCGCCTTCCTCGGCAGGCTGAAAGTGACCGGGATGCCCTTGGCCGAGATGAGCCGCTGCCCGCCTGCGCGCCGCAGGCCCGGCAACGGCAGTCGAGCGCCGGACACTCCTTGAGGCCCACCGCGCGCGAGTGCTGGCGCGGATGGCCGAGATGCAGGCTGCCCTGCAGGCGCTGGATACCAAGATCGCCGGCTATGCGCGGCCGGAACCAACGGAGGCCCCCGAATGACCAAGAGCGAAACTTCGATCCCGGACCGCAGGGCACGCGGGCAGGCGCTGCTGGATCGCATCGACGGCGAAGCCGGGCATCGCGTGGTTGAGGCGCTGGCCGGGATCGCGCCGGACTTCGCGGACCTGCTGTTCGAGTTCCCCTTCGGCGATATCTATGCCCGCCCCGGGCTGGGTCTGCGCGACCGCGAGATCGCCACCATCGCAGCGCTGGCCGCGCTGGGCACCGCCCCGGCGCAGTTGAAGGTGCATATCGAGGGTGGGCTGAACGTGGGCCTTGCCCGCGAGGAGATCGTCGAGATCCTGATGCAGATGGCGGTCTATGCCGGCTTTCCCGCCGCCCTGAACGGGCTTTTTGCCGCGAAAGAGGTCTTTGCCGCCCGCACCGGGGCAGTCTGACCGCGGGACCTTCGTGGCGGTCCCGGAATCGGGTTTTTGATTTGCCCAAAGCCCTTCAGCCGGATAAACCCGCGCCATGAGAATGATCGACACCGTCATCAAGCCGATGCACCCCGAGGGCATCAAGTTCGTGGCGGCCTTCGCTGTCGTCACCGCCATCCTGTTCTGGATCTGGGATCCTTTGGGCTGGCTAGGTCTGGGGCTCACGCTCTGGTGCTACTACTTCTTCCGCGACCCGAAACGTGCGGTGCCGGAAAATGCGGGCCTGCTGGTCAGCCCCGCCGATGGCGTCGTCAGCCTGATCGAACGCGCCGTGCCCCCGGCCGAGCTGGGGCTGGGCCCCGAGCCGCTGGTCCGCGTCTCGGTCTTCATGTCGGTCTTCAACTGCCATGTGAATCGCGCGCCGATTGCGGGACGGGTGACGGCGGTGGCCTATCGGCAGGGGAAATTCTTCAATGCCTCGCTCGACAAGGCATCCGAGGAGAACGAGCGCAACGCACTGGCCATCGAGATGGCGGACGGCCGCAGGATCGCGGTGGTGCAGATCGCCGGGCTGGTCGCGCGGCGGATCCTCTGCTGGAAGAAGCCGGGCGACATGGTCCGCACCGGCGAGCGTTTCGGCCTCATCCGCTTCGGCTCGCGGCTCGATGTCTACCTGCCCGAAGGCGTGCATCCGCAGGTTGCGCTGGGCCAGACGATGGTCGCCGGGGAATCGGTGATTGCCCTGATCGGCCAGGACGCGCCCGCCCGCGCGGCACGGGTGGAATAGCCGATGGCGCGCCGCCCCGACGAGGCCCCGCGCGAGCTTCTGGTCCTGAAGCTTCTTCCGAACCTGGTCTCGATCATGGCGCTTTGTGCGGGACTGACCGCGATCCGCTATGCCATCGCGGGCAACTTCACCCTGGCCGTGCTGCTGATCGGCGTCGCGGCGGCGCTGGACGGGCTGGACGGTCGCCTCGCGCGGATGCTGAAATCGGAAAGTGCCATCGGGGCGGAACTCGATAGCCTGTGCGACTTCGTCAATTTCGGCGTGACTCCGGCGCTGGTCCTCTACCTCTGGGGCCTGCGCCCCGAGACGAGCCTCGGCTGGATCGCCGTGCTGGTCTATGCCGTCTGCTGCATGTTGCGCCTTGCGCGGTTCAACGTCGGCAGCAGGGTCAGCCTGGGCGAGGCGGCCGAGAAGACCAGCTTCATCGGCGTGCCCTCGCCTGCCGGGGCGCTTCTGGTGCTGTCGCCGCTGTATCTGTCGAACGCGACCAACCATGTCCTGCACCTGCCGCCGGTGCTGGTCGCGGGCTGGATGGTGGCGATCGGCGCGCTGATGATCAGCCGGGTGCGCACGCCCTCCCTGAAGCGGATCACCATCGCCACCGAACTCGTCCGCTATGCGCTGGTCGGCGCGGTGGTGGTGGTGGCGGCGCTTCTCACCTATCCCTGGACCACGCTCCTGATCCTGTGTCTGGGCTATCTGGCGGGGGTGCTGTGGCTGGCCATCCGCAGCCTGCGCAAGCCGGGCCTGGGTTGACCCTTCGCGCTGTCTACCCGGGTTGAAGCTTGCCGCAAAACCTGCCCTAGTGGCGGCGATCACCAGCGGAGGATGACATGAAGCCAGTCAGATGGGGTGTGTTGGGCGCGGCCCGCTTCGCACGCGAGCACATGGCACCTGCGATCCATGCCGCCGAAGGGGCCGAGCTTGCCGCGCTGGCGACCTCGGACCCGGCCAAGGCCGAGGGGTTCCGGGCCTTCTGCCCGTCCCTGACCGTGCATTCGACCTATGACGCGCTGCTCGCCGACCCGTCCATTGACGCGGTCTACATCCCGCTCCCAAACCACATGCATGTGGAATGGACCCTGAAATGCCTCGCGGCGGGCAAGCATGTGCTGACCGAAAAGCCCATCGCGCTGAAGGCGCGCGAGATCGACCAGATCATCGCCGCCCGCGACCGGACCAGGCTTCTGGCCGCCGAGGCCTACATGATCGTCCACCACCCGCAATGGCAGCGCGCGAAGGAATGGCTGGAGGCGGGCGAGATCGGCGATCTGGTCCATGCCGACGTGGCCTTCAGCTTCAACCTCACCGACCTCGACAACATCCGCAACCGGCCCGACGCGGGCGGCGGCTCGCTTCGCGACATCGGCGTCTACACCTTCGGCTCGATGCGCTTCGTCACCGGGGCCGAGCCGGTGGATATCTCGGCCCGCATCCACCGCGACAACGGTGTCGATACCTTCGCCCAGGTCGCGGCCACGATGGAGGGGCCGCCGAAGAAACCGCATGTGGGCCGCTTCACCTATGGCTCGATGACCTCGATGCGGATGTACAACCGGCAGGTCGCGACCTTCCAGGGCACCAAGGGCATGATCCGGCTCGAGGGCGGCCCGTTCAACGCCAATGTCAACGACCTGGCCGAGGTGGAACTGCACCAGAACGGCAACCGGGTGACGGTGGAACGCTTCCCGACGGCGAACCAGTACAAGCTGCAGGTCGAGGCCTTCGGACGGACGGTGCGCGAAGGGGTGCCCTATCCCTGCCCGCTGGAATTCGTCCGCGGGACGCAGGCGATGATGGACCGGGTCTACGAGGTCGCGGTCGAGATCTGACGCGCCGCTCGTCGATGCCTTCGGCCCTCCTCGCTGGTGGCGCATCACGACGAGAAGCCGAAGGCGCACGAGGAGGTGTCCGGGGCTTTTCCCGGAGCCGCCCGCAGCATAGATGACACTGACCATTTGCCGGAGATCGCGATGACCCTTGACCTGCCCCAGCCCGTTTTCGACGCCAATGCCTCGGGGGGCGGGTTCGGCAACCTGCCGGACTGGGACCTGACCGATCTCTACCCTTCCGCCGACGGCCCGGAATTCGCCGCCGATATGGCCGAGCTGGAACGCGCCTGCGCCGCTTTCGCCAAGACCTACGAGGGGCGCCTCGGGCGGCAGGATGCGGCGGGACTCCTCGCCTGCGTGCAGGAATATGAACGGATCGAGGTGATCGCCGGGCGGCTCATGTCCTATGCGGGCCTGCGCTATTACCAGAACACCATCGACCCCGAGCGCGCGCAGTTCATGGGCAATGCGCAGGACAAGGTGACCAATGCCACCACGCCGCTGGTGTTCTTCTCGCTCGAGTTCAACCGGCTGGACGATGATCACCTCGCCCGTCTGATGGCCGACAACGCCGACCTCGCCCGCTACAAGCCGGTCTTCGACCGGATGCGCGCGATGCGGCCGCACCAGCTGTCGGACGAGCTGGAAAAGTTCCTGCATGACGAAAGCGTCGTCGGCGCCAGCGCCTGGAACAAGCTCTTTGACGAGACCATGGCCGGGCTGATGTTCAGCGTCGAAGGCGAGCCGGAGGAGCTGAACCTCGAAGCCACGCTGAACCTGCTCAGCGACCCCGTCCGGTCGCGGCGCGAGGCGGCGGCTCATGCGCTGGCGGGCGTGTTCGACCGCAACATCAAGCTTTTTACCCGCATCCACAACACTCTGGCCAAGGAAAAGGAAATCCACGACCGCTGGCGCAAGATGCCCACCCCGCAGACCGGGCGGCACCTGTCGAACCATGTGGAGCCCGAAGTGGTCGAGGCTTTGCGCAATGCCGTGGTCGCGGCCTATCCGAAGCTCTCGCACCGCTACTACCGGCTGAAGGCCAAATGGATGGGCCTCGACAAGCTGCAGGTCTGGGACCGCAACGCGCCCTTGCCGACCGAGACCCCGCGCACGGTGGACTGGGCCGAGGCGCGGAAGACCGTGACCGAAGCCTATGCCGCCTTCGACCCCCGGATGGCCGACCTCGCGGCGCCCTTCTTCGACAAGGGCTGGATCGACGCCGGCGTGAAACCCGGCAAGGCGCCGGGGGCCTTTGCGCACCCGACCGTGACCACCGTGCATCCCTACGTCATGCTGAACTACCTCGGCAAACCGCGCGACGTGATGACGCTCGCGCATGAGCTGGGCCATGGCGTCCATCAGGTGCTGGCGGCGGGGCAGGGGGAGCTGCTCTCCTCCACCCCCCTGACGCTGGCCGAAACCGCCTCCGTCTTCGGCGAGATGCTGACCTTCCGCAAACTGCTCGACCAGGCGCAGACGCCGGAAGAGAAGAAGACCCTGCTGGCCGGCAAGGTCGAGGACATGATCAACACCGTCGTCCGCCAGATCGCCTTCTACGATTTCGAGTGCAAGCTGCATGCCGCCCGCGCCGAGGGCGAGTTGACGCCGGAGGACATCAACGCGCTGTGGATGTCCGTGCAGGCGCAGTCGCTGGGCGATGCCTTCGAGTTCATGGACGGGTATGAGACCTTCTGGGCCTATATCCCACACTTCATCCACTCGCCGTTCTACGTCTACGCCTATGCCTTCGGCGATGGGCTGGTGAACGCGCTCTATGCCGCCTATGCGGGCGGGCTGCCGGGGTTCCAGGAGAAATACTTCGCCATGCTGAAGGCGGGCGGGTCGATGCACCACAAGGAACTGCTCGCCCCCTTCGGCCTCGATGCCAGCGACCCGAAATTCTGGGACAAGGGCCTCAGCATGATCGCGGGCTT
Organism: Tabrizicola sp.; assembly: GCF_036781545.1. Lineage (GTDB taxonomy): Bacteria > Pseudomonadota > Alphaproteobacteria > Rhodobacterales > Rhodobacteraceae > Tabrizicola. The sequence continues at coordinate 8,938 of NZ_DAIQAT010000030.1, read as the reverse complement.
CATCGACGAGCTGGAGGCGATGGAGACCTAGCCCTCCAGATGCGCGGCAAGGTCTTGGTCGGGAATGTCCGACAGGTCCTTGTCGATCTCCTGCGCGATCTCTGTGGCAATCGCCTTAGGCATCGCCTTGCGCAGCTCGCCCAGCATCTTCGGTCCGGCGGCCAGCACGATGCGCCCCGCGCCGCCTTTCCGCCATTCGGCCTCCAGGGCCGCGACGATGTGCTTTGCCAGCCGCGGCCGCTCGATCTCGGCCGGGCGGCCGGTCTCATGCCCGAAGCTGATCCCGCCCGAGCGGTTGCGCCCCGGCTCGATCAGCACGTGCGAGACATTGGCGAAATCATCGGCTCCGGCGGCATGGATCGGCTCCATCCGCCCGCCATTCCCGCGCAGCAGGCGGAAGCTGCGGTCATCGGCGATGCAGTAAAGCGTGTCTGCGGCTTTCATCGGCGGTCCTCCTCATCCTGTGTGCCGCCGGTCCGGCAGCCCGGCCCTGCGGCGGATTCGCGCAACAGGCCAACGCAGGGCTTGGCAAGCCGGTTCCGCCCGCCTAGCTTCCAAGGTGACAGACCGGAGGTCCCGATGCCCAAGCTCGTCCGCCTTTATATCCAGAGCGTCGCACTCGGCTTCGTCCTCTCGGCGGCATTCACCACCGGGCTTCTCTGGCTGGACGTGGCGGGGCTGGGCCATCTGGTCATGGCGTCGAACATCGGCTGGATCGCGGTGGTGATGCTGGTGGTGTTCAACGGCATAATCTTCTCGGCTGTCCAGTTCGCCTTCCGCATCATGAGCATGGCGGAAAAGGACGAGGGCCCGAAAGGCGGGCGCGGTGTGCGCGAGCCGGTGCTGATCCCGGTGCCGGTGAAGGTTCCCGCCCGGCGCTAGGGTGGCGGGCCCGCAGCAACCGTGAGGGCCGGGGTTTTCCCGAGAGCCAGAGGTCTCAGGTGGGCGCCAGATACCCGGACCAGGATCCGGGCAGAGCCAGCCCCCGTTCGCTTGCTTATCGGCCACTGGAAAATTGGCCCAGCACGCGAGGAGCAGAACCCGCCAAGGCTCAAGATAGGGCGCGGATCAGGCGGGTGCAAGCTGTCGAGCCGTCTGGCAAAACATCGGATCTGTCCAAAAAATTTCTAGAAACTTTTTGGAACCCTGCCGCCGCTGGACAGATGTTCACCTTTGGTTCATGATCGGTGCCATGGACATGCCCGTCAACATTTCCGAGATCTTGCCCGCCCTGCCGGGCCAGCGCCTGCAAAGGGGCGTCTGCCGGGGCCTGCGGCAGCTGGATTTCGTCTGCGTCGAGGAGTTGATCCCCTGTGCGGGCCTGCGCGTCGACGTCATGGCCCTGGGGCCGAGGGGCGAGGTCTGGGTGGTGGAATGCAAGTCGGGCCGGGCGGATTATCGGGCGGACCGCAAGTGGCAGGGCTATCTCGACTGGTGCGACCGGTTCTTCTGGGCGGTGGACGCGGATTTCCCGGTCGACCTGCTGCCCCCCGACACCGGGCTGATCCTCGCCGACAGCTATGACGCCGAGGTGGTGCGGATGGCGCCCGAGACGCCGCTCTCCGGCGCGCGGCGCAAGGTGGTGCTGCGCACCTTCGCCCGGGCGGCCGCGGGGCGGTTGCAGCTGATGCGCGATCCGGGCGCGGGCGTCTGAGACGCCAAGTTCCGTCCGGGATAATTTGCTCGAAGGTATCTGCCCGATCTTACGGCGCCGCCGCCGCCGCGCCGCCCGCATCGTCGTCCTTCACCGCGATCAGCCGCGGCGCATCCTTCGCCGCCGTGCCCCGGCCCGATAATGAGGGGTTCTGCATGAAGAACTGGTGGCAGTTGAAAAGCTTCGCCCCCTCCGGCCCCAGGTCGCGGGTATAACTGCCATCGGGCGCCAGCACCCAGCTCTGCGCCTCGTCGGCCAGGTTCGCCGCCATGATCTGGCTCAGGATCTGGTTCTTGACCGTGGGGTTATGCGCCTCGACCAGGGTCTCGACCCGGCGCGTCAGGTTGCGGCCCATCCAGTCGGCGCTGGAGAAGAACACCCGCGCCTTCCTGGCGGGCAGTGCATGGCCGTTGCCGAAGCAGACGATGCGCGAATGTTCCAGGAACCGCCCGACGATGGACTTCACCCGGATGTTCTCGCTCAACCCCTTCACGCCGGGCCGCAGCCCGCAGATGCCGCGCACGACAAGACTGATCTTCACCCCCGCCTGGCTTGCGGCATAAAGCGCGTCGATCACGTCCGATTCGATGATCGAGTTCATCTTGGCCCAGATTTCCGCCGGACGCCCGGCGCGGGCGTGTTCCGCCTCGGCCGCGATCAGTTCCAGAAGGCGCGGCTTCAGCGTGATGGGCGAGATCGCCAGATTCTCCAGCCCCTCGGGCTGCACATAGCCCGACAGGTAGTTGAACACCTTTGTCGCATCCCGCCCCAAGGCCGCATCGCAGGTGAAGAACGACAGGTCCGTGTAGATGCGGGCAGTGATCGGGTGATAGTTGCCGGTGCCGTAGTGCGTATAGGTCACCAGATGATCGCCCTCGCGCCGCACGACGGTGCTGATCTTGGCATGGGTCTTGTAGTTGACGAAGCCGTAGACGACATGCGCCCCCGCGCGTTCCAGTCGCCGCGACTGCCGGATGTTCGCCGCCTCGTCGAAGCGGGCCTTCAGCTCCACCAGCGCGGTGACGGACTTGCCGTTCTCGGCCGCCTCGCATAGCGCGCTGACGATCGGGCTGTCCCAGCTCGTCCGATACAGCGTCTGCTTGATCGCCAGCACGTTCGGGTCGGTCGCCGCCTGCTGCAGGAAGCGGATGACCATGTCGAAGGTCTCGTAGGGATGGTGCAGCAGCATGTCCTTCTGCCGGATCGCCGCGAACATGTCGCCCTCGTGGTCCTGCACCCTCTCCGGCACACGGGGGGTGAAGGGCGGCCACATCAGGTCGGCGCGCGAGGGCAGGATCAGCTCCTTCAGGTCGGCGACGCCCAGAAGGCCCTTGACCTCCACCACCTCGTCCTCGCTGACCGCAAGCTCTTCCATGATCAGCGCGCGCAAGCTCTCGGGCGCACCGGCGGACATCTTCAGCCGGATCACCTCGCCCCGGCGGCGGCGCTTCAGCGCGGTCTCGAATTCGCGCACCAGATCTTCCGCCTCGTCCTCGACCTCGAGATCGCTGTCGCGCAGCACGCGGAAGGTGCAATGGCCCCGGTCGGTATAGCCGGGAAACAGCATGTTCAGATGCAGAAGCAGCAGCTCTTCCAGCGGCAGGAAACGATGCTCGCCCTCTTTCCCGGGCAGGGGGACGAAGCGGGAAATCTGCTGCGGGATCGGCAGCAGCGCCTTCAGCTGGCGGCGGTCCGATACCCGTTCCAGTTCCAGGGCCAGCGAAAAGCCGGTGTTCGGGATGAAGGGAAACGGATGCGCCGGGTCGATGGCCAGGGGCGAAAGCACCGGGAAGACATTCGACAGGAAGTGGCTTTCCAGATGCTTCAGGTCCCGCGCCGTCAGCTTAGATCGCGCGACGATGCTGATCCCTTCGGCCTCCATCTCCCTGCGCAGGCGGTTGAAGGTGGTCTGCTGCGTCTGCATCAGCCGCCGCGCCTCGGCGTTGATCAGCTGCAATTGTTCCGCCGGGCTGCGGCCATCCTCGGACAGCGTCGCGTTGCCGTTCCGAACCAGGGCCCGCAGGCCCGCGACGCGGACGGTGTAGAATTCGTCCAGGTTGGTGGCGCTGATCGACAGGAAGCGCAGCCGTTCCAGAAGCGGCACGGCGGGGTTCGCCGCCTCTTCCAGCACACGCCAGTTGAAGGCGAGCCAGCTGAGTTCGCGATTGAAGAAACGCCCCGGCCCGGCGGTTTCCGCGAAGGGCAGCTCGATCGGCGCGGGGAAGGGAGAGCGGAGGAAATCGGCCTGTGTCATGGCGCGCTTATGCCGCGGCTTGTGTGAAGGTATCGTGACAGTCTTTCATTCGCGATCAAGCCTGTCCAGCACCTCGCCTGCCAGCGCCCGGGTGATCGGACGCCCCAGTGCCAGGGCCTGCGCATCCAGCGCCGCGACCAGCGCACGGGCCGCGCCGATGGAGCGTGGCATCCGGCTGACGAGGTAGGGAATCAGGTTCGCGGGCACCGCGACCTGCCGGTCGGCGAAAAGCTTGACCAGCACGGCAGAGAGCAGCGCATCGTCGGGGCTGTCCAGATGCGCGATGGGGGTGGCCTGCATCCGGCTGATCAGGTCGGGCAGCGTCAGCCCCCAGTCGCGCGGCGGGGTGCGGGCCGTCATCAGCAGCGCGCCGGTCGTGGTCGCCAGATTGTGCAGGTGGAAAAGCTGCGCCTCGGCCTCGCCGATCCGGTCGGCATCCTCGACCACCACCGCCCGACCCGACAGATCCGCGATATCCGTCTCCGGCAGCCCTTCGGCGGGCAGGATCGCCGCATCGGCCAGCGCGGCCCAGATATGGGCAAGATGGGTCTTCCCCGCACCCTCGGGTCCGACGAGCAGCAGCTTGCGGCCCGGCCAGTCGCGCCAGCCTTCCACGGTCTGCAAGGCCAGCGCATTCGAGGGCGCGGCGAAGAAATGCTCCCGCGTCATCGCCTGAAGGTCCGGCAGGTCGAAGGCCAGTTGGCGGATCACGCGCTGGAGTCCGATCTGGCCGCCTTGCGACGCCGGGGCTTCGGCGCCTCGGGCGCGGTGGTGAAACTGGCGGTCTGGACGGGGGCCCCGGCCTTGCCCTGGTACAGAAGGCTCGCCCGGTACCGCTCGATGGCGAAGCGGGTCAGGACGCCGATCGAGGCGGCGACCGGCACCGCGATCAGCATTCCGACGAAGCCGAAGATCGTGCCGAAGGCCGACAGCGCGAACAGAAGCCAGACCGGATGCAGCCCCACCGACTTGCCGACAAGGCGCGGGGTCAGGATGTTGCCCTCGATGAATTGCCCGGCGGCGAAGATCGCGGCGATGATGCCGATCTGCACCCAGTCGCCCCAGAACTGGAACAGCGCGAGGCCGATGGCCAGGGCCCCGCCCACCAGCGAGCCGATATAGGGAATGAAGGTGATCGCCCCGGCAATCGCCCCGACGATCAGGCCGAACTGCAGCCCCGCTGCCATCAGCGCCACGGCATAGAAGGTCCCCAGCGCCAGGCAGACCGACACCTGCCCCCGCACGAAGCCCGCCAGCACCGTGTCGATCTCGCGTGCAAGACGGCGGATGGTCGGCGCGTGGTCCAGCGGCAGCATCCCGTCGATCTTGGCCACCATGTCGTCCCAGTCGAGCAGCAGGTAGAAGGCCACCACCGGCACCACGACGATGAACAGCACGATGGAGATGACGCCAAGCGCCGAGGACAGCACCCCCTGCGCCAGCTCGGCCCCGCGCGACTGGATGGCGACGCCGATTTCCGCCAGCGTCTGCCGGATGGTCGAGGTGGAATCCGCCAGGTCGGGGAAGCGTTCCAGCAGGAAGCCTTGCAGGCGCTTCATGATATCCGGCGCGGCATTGACCAGCGCGGTCAGCTGGTTGACCAGCGTCGGGATCACCGCCAGCACCAGAAGCACGACCAGAAGCACCGCCGCCAGCGAGATGACCGAGGTCGCCGCCGCGCGGGAAAGGCCCGCCCGCTCCAGCCGGTCGGCCACCGGGTCGAGGAAATAGGCGATGGCCCCGCCGACGATGAAGGGCAAAAGCACATCGCTAAGCGCAAAGATCACCAGGAAGAAGATCAGGGCGGCGATGCCCCAGTAGCTCACCTGGTGTGAAGTCGGCAGCGCCATCCGCGGGCTCCTTCCCTTTGTCCCACATATCGCCGCAGCGGCGCCACCGCGCAAGAGGCGCCGCCCGCGTGCAGCAAGCGGTTGCATCCGGCCGCGGCTCTGCTTTGATCGGCAGAGGCTGCGGCGAATCCCGCCCGCGCCAGCGGCGAAGAGGTGCATCAGGTGACTGCAAATCCGCTTCCGGCCCCGGTTGTCCGGCGCCCATGATTTCCGGCCTTGATATCCGTACCGCCGGACGGCGTCAGATCGTGGTGCTTCTGCTGTTCCTCCTGGTCCAGACGCTGGGAGCGGTATCCCTGGTCGCCGACGTGACCGGCGACCTGCTCGAGGATCCCGGATCGCCGCAATTCCTGTTCGAGGCCTTCGTCGCCGCGACGCTGGTGCTGGGCGCCGTGTTCGGCGCCTTCGCGCTCAACCGCACGGTCCAGCTTCTCCGCGCCCAGGACCGGGCGCTGGCGGTGGCGCAGGGCGCACTCTCGGACGTGATCCACCGCCAGTTCCAGACCTGGACCCTGACCCCGGCCGAACGCGACGTGGGGCTTCTCGCGCTCAAGGGCCTCGACGTGGCCGAGATCGCCGAACTGCGCGGCGCGGCCCAGGGCACGGTGCGCGCCCAGCTGACCCGGATCTACCAGAAGGCCGGCGTCTCGGGCCGCGCCCAGTTCGCCGCCTTCTTCGTGGAGGACCTGCTCGGCGCAGGCGTCCCCACGGCTCCCACGGGCTGACCGGCTATTCCGCCGCCAGAGCCGCCTTCCCGGCCATGATCTCCGGCAGCGCCGTCTCGATCCAGCCCGCCAGCGCCACCACATGCGTTGCCGCCTGCACCCCCAGCGGAGTCAGCTCGTAATCCACATGCGGCGGCACCACCCGATGCGCGGTCCGCAGCACGAACCCGTCTGCCTCCAGATCCTTCAGCGTCTGCGACAGCATCCGCTCGCTGACGCCCCCCACCTTGCGCCTGAGCTCCGCAAAGCGGTGCGACCCCGTCGCCAGCGCCACCATCACCAATGTGCCCCAGCGGCTGGTCAGGTGCTGCAACACCGGCCGCGACGGACAATCCGCCGCCAGCACATTGCCCAACTGCCAGCGGTCCAACAGCTCTTGTGCATCCATGCCGGTCATCCTGTGCGGCCCTGTTCCATACTAACAAAATTGTGCGTACTTCCTTTTCGTAAGTAATGGCGTATCTCTTCCCCGTCAACCACAGGAGAGACCCATGACCATCGCCGTCACCGGAGCCACCGGCCATCTCGGCCGCCTCGCCATCGCCGCGCTGAAAGCCCGCGGCGCAACCCCCGTCGCCCTCGTCCGCGATCCGGCCAAGGCCGCCGACCTCGGTGTGGAAGCCCGCGCCTTCGACTACACCAGCGCCGATCCCGCCGCGCTGAAGGGCGTCGACACGCTGGTCCTGATCTCTTCGAACGATTTCAACGACCGCGCCGGGCAGCACCGCAAGGTCATCGCCGCCGCCAAGGCCGCAGGGGTCAAGCGGCTGGTCTATACCTCGATCCTGAAAGGCGACGCCTCGCCGATGCTTCTGGCGCAGGATCATATCGCCACCGAGGCCGCGATCCGTGACGCGGGCATCCCCGCCACCCTCCTGCGCAACGGCTGGTATACCGAGAACTACATCGGCGCGCTTGGTGCCGCCGTCCAGCATGGCGCGATCATCGGCGCCGCGGGCGAGGGCCGGGTCAACTCCGCCGCCCGCAAGGACTATGCCGAGGCCATCGCGGTCACGGCGCTCGATGCCGCCCATAGCGGCAAGACCTATGAACTGGCGGGCGATACGGCGCACACCGGCGCCGAGTTTGCCGCCGCCGTCGCCAAGGCCGCGGGCAAGCCCGTCGCCTATGTGCCGATGGCAGAGGCCGATTATGCAAAGGCCCTGCAGGGCTTCGGCCTGCCCGAAGGCTTTGCCCGGATCCTCGCCGACAGCGATGCCCAGGCGGGCCATGGCGCGCTGGCCGATGACAGCCGCACCCTCAGCCGCCTGATCGGCCGCCCGACGACGCCCATCGCGGACACCATCGCCGCAGCGCTTTGACCGGCAGGGCAGGGCGCCGTCGGGCGCCCTGCCTACCGCCGCTTCCGGGCAAAGACCTTCCGGAACCGCGTCCGGTTGGTCTCGATGAACAGATCGAAAGGCGCCCCCAGCCGTCCCGCCCGGTCCAGAAGGTAGACCACCCCCGCCCCTGCCGCCAGCGCCGCCCCCACCGCGTCGACCATCAGGTCGGCCATCGTGTCCGGCAATCCCGACTTCATCATGTTGAAGCCGAACAGCGTATCCATCGCATATTCGAAGATTTCCCACAGCGCGCCGACGGTCATCGCCAGGCAGAAGGACAGCACCCCCAGCGCCCAGGGCGGCGCGGCGTAGCGGTCGCCCTGGAACAGCATGAAGACCAGCAGGAACCCCAGGATGCCGAAGCCCATGGCCGAGCCGAAATGCAGCACCAGGTCCCACCACCAGAAGCGGTTGTAGAAATCCTGCACCTCGCCCAGGTAAAGCGTCGCCAGCACGAAAAGCCCGATAGCGGCCAGGAAGCTCGGCGGCAGGCGCAGGCCGACCCGCCCGGCCAGAACCCCCGGCAGCACGGTCAGCACCAGCGCCGCCAAGGTGATGAAGACCGCGGGCCAGACCCCGCGCAGCAGGGCGATTCCGGCCTCGAAGGCCAGAAGCGCGCGGATGGCGGTCAGGACGATGGTGGACGGTGCGGGCAAACTCTTCTCCCGGTCTGGCCCCTGTGCCCTATATTAGAGGGATGAATCTCGAGTCCAAGCCCAGCCTGCGCGTCGCCTCCTGGAACATCCGGGCCGGCCTCGGCACCGACCTCCGCCGCGATGCCGACCGGGTGCTTGCGGGCATCGCCGCGCTTCAGGCCGATATCGTCGCGCTGCAAGAAGCCGATTTTCGCCTCGGCGACCGCCCCTCTGCGTTGCCGCGCGAGCGGATTGCGGCGTTGACGGGTCTTTCTCCTTTGCCGATCGGGCAGAGTGCGGTGAGTCTCGGCTGGCATGGCAATGCGCTTCTGGCGCGGCCCGGGATCCGTCTTGCGGGGCTCGACCGGCTGGATCTGCCGGGGCATGAGCCGCGTGGCGCGGTGATCGTCGATCTCGACACGCCCGCGCCGCTGCGGGTGGTGGCCGTCCATCTCGGCCTGCTCCGCGCCGCGCGCC
>NZ_DAIQAT010000029.1:0-29023 GCF_036781545.1 Tabrizicola sp. | reverse complement strand
TATAGCCGAAGACGATGACGATGGCCGGGATGACCAGCGGCAGCAGGGTGATGAATTCGATCACCGGGCGGGCCTGCGGCAGCTTCAGCCGCACCCAATAGGCGGTCGGGACCACCAGAAGCACACCGAAGACGATGGTCGCCGCCGCAAGCGTCAGCGAATAGCCGAAGGTCTCCCAGAAGCGGGGATCCTCGAAGACGCGGGCATAGGCATCGAAGGAATACTCGCCCCGCCGCATTTTCAGGCTGAACTCGGTCATCCCGACCAGCGGCAACAGGAAGTAGAGGCAGCCCGCAAGGAAGGCCGCCCAGGCGAGGAGACGCTTCATTTCAGCCACCTTTCGGAGCGGGTTCGCAACACGATGTAGATGACATTCGCCAGCCCGGTCAGCACGATCATCCCGAAGGCCAGCGCATAACCGAGGTTGGGGTTGCCCAACACATCGCCGCGGATCTGCGCGAAAAGCTTGATCGGCACGATGTTCAGCTGCGGCCCGGTCAGGGCGAACGCTGTGGCGACCGCCCCGAAGGCATTGGCGAACAGCAGCGCGAAGGTGCCCAGAAGCGAGGGGAACAGGATCGGGAAGGCGACCATGCGCCAGTATTGTCCCGCCGTCGCGCCCAGCACCTCGGCCGCCTCGCGCCATTCGCGCTTCAGCCCGTCCAGCGCCGGGGTGATGATCAGGATCATCAGCGGGATCTGGAAGAACAGATAGGTGACGACCAGCCCCCAGAAGGACAGAAGGTTGAAGCCATAGGCGCGCAGGTTGATGCCGAACTGGGTCTTCAGCCACAGCGTCACCAGCCCCGCCGGGCCGAGCGTGGCGATGAAGGCGAAAGCCAGTGGCACGCCCGCGAAATTCGACGCCACGCCGGAAAAGGTCAGCAGCGGGCTGCGGATGAATCTGGGAAGCCCGCCGAAGACCACCGCGGCAGCCATCGCGAACCCTACCGCACAGCCCAGAAGGGCGGTGATCAGCGACAGCTTGACCGAGGTCCAGTAGGCATTGCGGATCGAATCGGTGTTCAGGTCGATCAGGTTCTGAAGCGTAAAGCTGCCGTCAGGCGACTGGAACGCCCCGATCACGATCTTCATCGTGGGCAGGATCAGGAACAAGAGCGCAAAGGCCACGAACGGCAGGATGCCCAGCCACTCGACGGGCAGGCGCCATCTCGCGGCGGGCGGAGCGGTGTCTCGCATCGTGGACTTTCCCCTGTCGGTCAGGCTCCCAAGGCGTCTGGCGGCCCCGGTGAGGTAGGCCCCCGCCCCGGACGGACCGGGACGGGGGTGGAGGCTCAGATCACTCGACGTTGGCGCCGACGACCGAATCCCAGCCACCGGTGACGGCGGCCTTGTTCGCGTCCACCTCTTCCAGCGTCGGGAAATAGGCGGCTTCGTAGGCGGCGGCCGGCGGCAGCGCATCCAGCAGGTCCTGCGGGATCTTGCCGGCAGCGGCCATCGCGTTGAAGCGCGCCGGGTGGCAGTAGCCCTTCAGCCAGCCAAGCTGACCTTCGTCGCTGTAGAGATACTCCATCCACAGCTTCGCCGCGTTCGGCTGCGGCGCATAGGCGCTGATCGCCTGCACATAGACCCCGGCCAGGACGCCCGACTTCGGCACCACGACCTCGACCGGCGGGTTGCCGGCCAGCGTGTCGCGTGCGGCAAGCGCGTTGTAGTCCCACATGATGACGATCGGCGTGGTGCCCTGCGCCAGCGTACCGGCCTTGCCGATCACCGGAACGAAGTTGCCCGCATCATTCAGCTGCTTGAAGAAGTCGAGCCCGGCCTTGCCGGCCGCCTCGCCCGATGCCGCCCCGGTGGACATGCCCGCGGCCAGAACCGCCAGGATCGCCTGGTTCGACGCGCGCGGGTCGCCCGCCAGCGCCACCTGCCCGGCATATTCCGGCTTCAGAAGGTCAGCCCAGTCCTGCGGCACATTCTGCACCAGGTCCTTGTTCACCAGGAAGGCCATCACGCCGTAGTAGTCGGCATACCAGTGGCCATCCGGGTCCTTGATGCCCTCGGGAATCTCGTCCCAGGTCGCGACCTTGTGCGCCTGGGTCAGCCCGTCGGCCTTGGCCTGCGGGCCGTAGGCGAGGCCCACGTCGATCACGTCGGGCGCTTGCGGGCCCTTGTTGTCCTTGTTGGCCTTGATCGCCTCGACCTCGTCGGCCGAACCCGCATCGGGGTTCAGTTCGTTGACTTTGATTTCGGGATACTTGGCCTTGAAGCCCGCGATCACATCGCCATAGCCGCACCAGTCGTGCGGAAGCGCGATGGTGCTCAGCGTCCCCTCTGCCTTTGCGGCAGTCTCCATCTCTTCCAGGGACTGCGCAGAGGCAGTCGAAGCCCACAGCACTGCGACAAGGCTCGCGGTCCTTGCCAGCGCGGTTTTGGTCGTCATGTTGGTAACCTCCATTGTTGACCGGCCCCATGTAACCAGCGCTCGAGACAAAGCTGTGACACCGCGCGCAGTTACGAGCCGTTTTTCTGTCCAACCTTGTTACGGTGGCTTTTCACTGAACGCTAGTCCGATGATTGACGGCGTGCTGATCTCCAGAAGCCCTAGGCGGGGTGGCAGCGGGGGCATGGATGTAGAGCGTCACCGCCAGACGATGATCTTCCGTCTCCCCCGGTTCCACAAGCAGCGCGGTCGTAGCCGATTTCGCACTCGTTCGTGCAGGAAAACCTCGACTTTGCGGAGTGGCAGGGCGGTCAGCCGGGAATCGTCTATATCCCCCACCACCAGGATGCAGCGACTGCGGCAATCTCCGGGTTCCATCACCGACCCCCCCGCCAGAAAGTGCCGGAAGGCGGCGCGGGAGCTCGCCTCGTCGTAGTCGGGCAATTCGGTACCAATAGCGATCCTGCGTGGAGCGCAGGCTTTATCGGAACCATCGGCGAGGGGGAAGCATGCCCGTGAGGCAATCTGCGCCCGGAAGCAGAGCGGTGCCCACTGGCTTACCCGACGGGCAAGCTGCGACCTCCGGCTGGCCTCATAAGCTGCCTGTCGTGGGAGCTTAGTTTGGCGTCGTAGTATGATCTGGAGACGATGCAGCGGCTATTCGATCCCCAGCGCCGCCTTCACCACCGGCAGCCCCTCCTGACCGTCCAAGGTAGTCACGCCCGCCAGCCAGCCCTCCAGCAGTTGCGGCATCTCGGCCAGCTGTGCGCGGGCGGCCTCCTGTGGCTCCAGCCCGTCGGCCAGGATGCGGCGCATCCCGTAGTTCTCGTAGTCCAGCGTATAGGCCAACTGCGAGAACAGCTTCGCCGCATTCGGACACTCCGCCGCGAAGCCGGGGCGCGAGATCGTATAGACCGTGGCGCCGCCGTAATCCGCGCCGAACACCTCGTCGCCGCCGCCGAGATAGGCGATCTTGTAGTCGATGTTCATCGGATGCGGCTCCCAGCCGAGGAAGACGATCGGCTCGTTGCGCGACACCGCGCGTTCGACCTGCGACAGCATCCCGGTCTCGCTGGTCTCCACCACCTCCCAGCTGGCATCGAAACCGTAAAGCCCCTGCGCCACCATATCCAGCAGGTAGTCGTTCGACCCCGGCTCGATGCCGTAGATCTTGCCCTCGAACATCTCGTGGTTGGCGGCCACGTCGGCGAAGGTCGCGATCCCGCCCTCGGCGACATAGGCCGGCACCGCCAGGGTGAACTTCGCCCCTTCCAGGTTCTTGCCCAGCACCTCGACCCAGCCCTTGTCGAAGAACTCCTTGAAGTTCTCGTCCTGCACCGGGCGCCAGTTGCCCTGGAACACATCCATGTTCCCCTCCTGCAGCGAGGTATAGGCGATACCGAGACCAAGCAGTGTGTCGCTGGCCTCGTAGCCGAGCGCGTTCAGGATCACCTCGGCGGTGGCGTCGGTCAGCAGGATATCGGTCCAGCCTAGGTTGGCCAGGTGGACGGTCTTGCAGCTTTCGGCATCGGCAAGGGCGGTGCTGGCGGCAAGGCAGGCGATCAGGCTGGTGGCAGCAAGCGTCTTCATGGTTTTTTCCCTGTTGGTTGTGGCAGCAGTCATGGATCGAAGGTGATGATGGAGCGTGCAACCCGGCCGGCGCGCAGGTCGTCGAAGCCCTCGTTGATGGCGGACAGCGGCAGGCGGCGCGAGATCATCCGGTCCAGATGCAGCCGACCGGAGAGGTAAAAGTCGACATAGCGCGGCATGTCGACCCGGAAGCGGTTCGACCCCATGTTCGACCCCTGCAACCGGCGATCGTAGAGCAGCGACACCGGGTCGATCTCCAGCCGCTGGCCCACGGGCACCATGCCGATGATCGTGGCGATGCCCGAGGGCGCCAGCATCTCGAAGGCCTGTTCCGAGGTGCGCTTCAGGCCGAGCGCCTCGAAGGAATACTGCACCCCGCCCCCCGTGAGGTCGTGGATCGCCTCTACCGGATCGCAGGCCGAGGCGTCGACGGTGTCGGTGGCGCCGAAGTCGCGGGCCAGCGCGAGCTTGCCGGTGTTGATGTCCACGGCGATGATCCGCCCCGCCCCGGCGATGGCGGCGCCGTTGATCGCCGACAACCCGATGCCGCCGCAGCCGATCACCGCCACGGTGGCGCCGACCTCGACCCTTGCCGTGTTGATCACCGCGCCCATGCCTGTGGTCACCGCGCAGCCGATCAGCGCGGCGCGGTCGAAGGGCATGTCGGGGCGGATCTTCACCAGCGCGTGTTCGTGGACCAGCATCATCTCGGCGAAGGCCGACAGCTCGTAGAACTGCCCGACCGGGGCGCCGGCTTGCGACAGCCGCGGCGGCTCTTGCGGTCCGCGCCGGGTCTCGTGCTGGTGGTCGCAGCTGTAGGGCCGGCCGCTGGTGCAATGGCCGCAATGGCCGCAGAAGACCGAGAGACAGCCGATGACGTGATCGCCGGGCCGCAGCCCGATCACTCCCTCGCCCACCTTCTCGACGATGCCCGCAACCTCGTGCCCCAGCACTGCGGGGGCCTCCAGCGCATAGGTGCCGTCGATGAAATGCAGGTCGGAATGGCACAGGCCCGCCGCCATGGTCCGCACCAGCACCTCGCGCGGGCCGGGGTTGGCGACCTGCACCTCGCCGAGGGTCAGCGGCCGGTGCGGGCCGTGGAAGATGGCGGCTTTCATGGGTGGGTCTCCGGGGAAAGGTGGCTGCGCAGGAAGGCGGCGATCTCGTCCAGCGAGGCGGCAGCTTCGGGCAGGACGCGATAGAATTCAAAGACATGCCAGAGTCCGGGCCAGTCGCGCAGCACGACTGGGGTGCCCGCCCGCTCCAGCGCCGCGGCCAGGGCATGGGCCTGTTCGCGCAGGAGGTCGCGGCTGCCGGTGATGATCAGCGCCGGCGGCATCCCCTCCATCGAGCCGTGGAGCGGCGAGACCGAAGGATTGCGCGCCGTCGCCTCGGCCCCGGCGTAAAGCCGCGCGGCGTCGGCCAGGTGGCGGCGGGACACCGTCGGATCCCAGCCGTCGTTGGCGCAGGGCAGGCCCTGCCCAGCATCGACCCAAGGCGACAGCAGCGCCATGGCGGCGGGCATCGCCAGCCCCTCGCGCCGCGCCGCCTGCAGCATCGCCATCGCCAGCCCGCCACCAGCGGATTCGCCCACCACCGCGAAGGGCGCCCCGGCATCGGCGACGAAGGCGCGATAGGCCGCCAGCGCATCCTGCGGCGCGGCGGGCCAGGGATGTTCCGGCGCCAGCCGGTAGGCGGGCGAGGTGATCCGCGCGCCCAGCCGGGCGGCCAGCGCGGCCGAGATCGGCAGGTCGGCCTCGGGCTCGCCGCTGATGTAGCCGCCGCCGAACAGGTAGAAGACCCGCTGCGCGCCCGGCCGCAGCCCTTCCTTCGGCCGGATGACCAGGCTGTCCACCCCGCCCACCGACATTCGGGTCAGCGCCACGGCATGGTCGCGCGCGGCGGCGCGACCCTCGGGGCGGCTGAGCCGCAGGTAGTTGTCGCGGAAGGCCGGCAGGCTGGCGGCCGAGACGCTCATCGCCCCGACCGGCAGGTTGTCGCGCAGGAACTGCCGCGCCTCGGGGCCGAGGCGGGCATCCTCGGCCTCGCGCCGCGGGGTCTCGTCCTCGGGCGGGGTGAAACTGTGGCCGGGCAGCCGGCGGTGCAGCACGCGGTAGAGCAGGTCGCGCGACCGTTCGGGGGTGAAGGTCACCGGGTTGGCGGCGTTCTGCCACAGCCCGTCGATGAAGATCGCCAGCTCCTCCGCAACCTCGCGCGCCTCCTCCGCCGAGAGGCCCATGTCGCGCAGCGCATGCGACAGGTTCGAGATGAAGCGGCGGTCGTAGGCATGTTCGATCCGCTGCAACAGCGGAAATTCGCGGATCAGCGCATAGATCGCCAACCAGCTGTTCACCGCCTCGGGCGTCAGCACCGAAGGCGCGATCTGCGCCTCCATCAGCGCCGTCACCTTCTCTTCAGGGGTGCGCGCCAGCGCCAGCCGCCGCCGGATGCCCGAGGTGAACTCGCGGTAGATGCTGCGGAAGGTTTCCAGCAGCAGCGTCTCCTTGTCCTCGAAATAGTGCTGGATCAGCGCCGGGGCCACGCCAGCCTTGCGGGCGATGCGGCCGAAGCTGGCCTTGGCAATGCCCTCCTCATGGATGCAGGCCATCGTCGCCGCGATGATCTGGCGCCTGCGCACCGGCTCCATTCCGACCTTGGGCATGGCACCTCCGCCCGGGGTGCCGGATGTCAGCACCTTGATTCGTTTTTATAGTGTAAGCATACAATAAACGATTGACTATGCAGAACCGGTTCGCTTCTTGGCTGTTCGACCGCGCGTAACAAGGGGAAGCGTGATGTTCACACGCATGTCCGCGCCGTCTTAATCTGACAACAAGACAGGCCCGAGAGTAGAGACGGGTTCTGTCGCAAGCTTGGACTGTGGCCCACCTGACAGCTTTGATGCCGTTGTTTCCCTTGCCAGCGCTGCAAACTGAGCTAACGGACAGAGCCCGGGCGTCATCTGTCCTTTGCGGATCATGTTCGCGACCTCGATCCACTCGAGCGCGGCCTCTTCGTCAGAACCGGTCCTGATTGCCCTCTCGGCCCCTTGCGCTTGCCCGATTTCCGGCGAAAATGCCCCGGACATGGCTGACCGGAATCCCCTTACCCTGGACCTTGCCCTTGACCTGCTGCCCCGGCGCTTCCCGGGGCCGGGTGGCGTCGTCGTGGTGCTGCGCGACGGCAGGGAGGTCGCCGCGCGGGCCTGGGGCTATGCCGGGCTGGAGAGCCATCGGCCGATGACGCGGCAGACCCGGCTGCCGATCTGCTCGATCTCGAAGCAGTTCACCTGCGGTGCCCTGCTGGCCGAAGTGGGGGAGCCGGAGGCGCTGGACCCGCTGTTGCCGGGCTTCCTGCCGGCGCTGGAGCCGCTGCCCCCGGTCCGGCGGATGTGCCACAACCAGTCGGGCCTGCGCGACTACTGGGCGATGACGGTGGTCGAGGGCGCAAAGGCCGAGCAGACGTTCGGCCCCGGACATGCGCTGCCGATGATCGCCGCCACCCGCAGCGGCCATTTCGCCCCGGGCATGGGCTATTCCTATTGCAACGCTAACTACCGCCTGCTGCCCGAGCTGATCCGCAAGGCCACCGGACAGGAGCTGGCGGACCTCTACCAACGGCACATCTGGGGGCCCGCGGGCATGCGGACGGCGGTGCTGACCGCCGACACCCGCCACCCCGAGGATGGTGTCACCGGCTACGAGGGCAACGAGGCCACCGGCTATTTCCCCGCCGACAACGGCATCTACTGGGTCGGTGATGCCGGGATTTCAGCCTCGCTGGACGACATGCTGGCCTACGAGGCCTGGATCGACGCCACCCGCGACGACCCGGCCGGGATTTACCGCCGGCTGTCGGCGCCGGTGACCTTCGCCGACGGGACCCCCGCGCTGTATGGCTTCGGCCTGTCGCATGAGGCGGTGGGCGGCGTCGCCGTCACGGGCCACGGCGGCGCGCTGCGTGGCTTCCGGGCGCAGCGGATGCATGCGGCCGCGGCCCGGGTCTCGGTGGTGGTGATGTTCAACCACGAAGCCAGCGCCCATGACGCCGCCGCCTTCCTGATGCGCGCGGCACTCGGCCAGCCCGAGCCCGCGTGGCAGCCGCCGGAGCCGGGGTGGGAGGGGCAATGGCTTTGCCCCACGACGGGCCTGATCGCCCGGCTGGAGCCGGAAGCCGAGGGTGTGAAGCTGCATTTCGCCACCGGCCCCGAGGTGCTGCGCCAGCAGGGGCCGGGCGTCCTCGCCTCCGAGGAGATCCGGGTCGAATGGCAGGGCGACGGCTTGCGGATGCAGCGGCGGCGCGACAACCTCGACACCTTGCTACAGCCGCTGCCGGTGATGGAAACCGCCGATGGCGGGGTCCTCGCCGGGGAGTACCGCTGCGGCGAGACCGGCGGCACCCTGCGGCTGGAGGCGCGCGACGGTGCGGTCTTCGCGCTGTTCACCGGCCGGCTGGGTCAGGGGCGGATGGAGCCGGTGCTTCCCGCCGGGCCGGATGTCTGGCTGCTGCGCACCCGCCGGTCGATGGACGCCCCCGCGCCGGGCGACTGGACGCTGCGGGTCCGCCGCGATGCCGGCGGCGCGGTGATCGGCCTGACCCTCGGCTGCTGGCTGGCCCGCGGCCTCGACTTCACCCGCCTGGCCTGAGCCGGGCAGACAGGACACTTCCATGCAGGTCACCGAAGGCAAGGCCCCGTTCCGCGATTACGAAACCTGGTATCGAGTGACGGGCGACCTGACCTCTGGCCTGACGCCGCTGATCGTCGCCCATGGCGGGCCGGGCTGCACCCATGACTATGTGGAGAGCTTCGCCGCGCTGGCGGGGGCGGGCCGGGCGGTGATCCATTACGACCAGATCGGCAATGGCCGGTCCACCCGCCTGCCGGAGAAAGGGGCGGAGTTCTGGACGGTGGACCTGTTCCTGGACGAGCTGACCAATCTGATCGCCCACCTGGGCCTGGGACGGGGCTACTACCTGCTGGGCCAGTCCTGGGGCGGGATGCTGGGGGCGGAATTCGCCATCACCCGGCCCGCAGGGCTGAAGGCGCTGGTGCTGGCGGACAGTCCGGCCTCGATGCCGGTCTGGATCGAAGAGACCGGCCGCCTGCGCGACGCCCTTCCCGAGGAGGTGAAGGAGGTGCTGTCGCGGCACGAGGCCGCCGGCACCACCGATCACCCCGACTATGCCAGGGCGACCAAGGCCTTCAACGCCCGCCACGTCTGCCGGCTGGACCCGCTGCCCGATGCGGTGAAGCGTACCAATGCGGCGATGGAGGCGGATTCCCACGTCTACAACCTGATGATCGGCCCGAACGAATTCCACATCACCGGCACCTTGGCCGATTGGAGCGTGGTGAACCGGGTTCACCTGATCGAGGTGCCGACCCTGCTGATTTCGGGTGCGTTTGACGAGGCGACCCCGGCGACGGTGCAGCCTTTCGCCGATGGTATCCCGGATGTGCGCTGGCATGTCTTTCCGAATTCCAGTCATATGCCACATGTCGAGGAATTCGACGACTGCATGAAAGTGGTCGGGGACTTCCTGGCCCGGTGCGATGTGGAACAAAGCACCGGCTGATCCTTTTCCCGCGCGCCCCTCGCATCTGTTCCAGGGGAAAGAAATCCGGCGGCTGTGTGGCCGCCATGGCACCAGAAGGGAGACATAATATGAGTGAGATCAGATCCATCAGGGCGCGGCTGAAGGGCCGTTTCCTGGGCGGCGTCGCCGCGCTGGCCATCGGCGCGGCCTTCCCCGCGATGGCACAGGACGATGCGCATTACGGCGGCACGATGAAGCTTCTGGGGGTTTCGTCCGAAGGCACATTGGACCCGCATATCAACTATACCGCGCGCTACTGGCCGCTGTTCATCTACACCCATGACGGGCTGATGGCCTTCAAGAAGGTGGGCGGCCCGGAAAGCGCCGATGTGGTGCCGGATCTGGCCGAGGCGATGCCCGAGGTGACGAACGACGGCAAGACCTATACCTTCAAGCTGCGGCAGGGCATCAAGTTCTCGAACGGCAAGGACCTGACGGTCGATGACGTGGTGGCCTCGTTCCAGCGCATCTTCAAGGTTTCCAGCCCGACCTCGGGCAGCTTCTACTCCGGCATCGTCGGCGCCGACAAATGCCTGGCCGAGGCCGAGACCTGCACCCTGGAAGGCGGCGTGATCGGCGATGCCGCGACCAACACAATCACCATCAACCTGGTGGCGCCGGATGCGGAGTTCCTGTTCAAGCTGGCCGTGCCGCATGCGGTGATCATGCCCGCCGACACGGTCATGAAGGACGCCGGCAACCAGCCGATCCCCGGCACCGGCACCTACATGTTCGAAAGCTACGACCCGAACGCCTCGCTGATCATGGTGCGCAACCCGCATTTCAAGGAGTGGAGCAAGGACGCCCAGCCGAAGGGCTATCCCGACCGGATCGAATACACCTTCGGCGGCACCGAGGAGGCGGCGGTCAACGCCATCCTGAACGGTCAGGCCGACTGGATGTATGAACCCGTCCCCTCGGACCGTTTGGCCGAGCTGAGTGTGTCGAACCCCGACCAGCTTCGCGTCTCGCCACTGGTGGCCTGGTGGTATGCGCCACTGAACGTCAACATCCCGCCGTTCGACAGCCTGCAGGCGCGGCAGGCGATGAACTATGCCGTCGACCGCGATGCACTGGTGTCGGTCTTCGGCGGCCCGGCGCTGGCCTCTCCGGTCTGCACCATCCTGCCGCCGGACATGCCCGGCCATGCCGACCGTTGCGACTACACCGCCGATCCCGGCGAGTTCTGGAGTGCGCCGGACATGGAGAAGGCCCATGCGCTGGTCGAGGAATCGGGCACGAAGGGCCAGAAGGTCACGGTCGTCGCCGACGACACGTCGACAGGCCGTGCGGTTGGCACCTATCTGCAGACCGTGCTGACCGAACTGGGCTATGACGCCACCGTGCAGTCGATCTCGGGCGACATCCAGTTCACCTATATCCAGAACACCAACAACAATGTGCAGATTTCGGTGACGCAGTGGTATCAGGACTACCCCGCGGCCTCGAACTTCCTGAACGTGCTGTTCGGCTGCGACAGCTTCACCCCGGGCTCTGACAGCTCGGTGAACATGTCGGGGATCTGCGACAAGGGGCTGGACGACCGGATGAAGGCCGCGATGGCGCTGGCCGGGACCGACCCGGAGGCGGCGCTGACCGAATGGGGCAACATCGACTACGACATGATGAAGCTGGCCCCGGCGATCCCGCTGTTCACGCCGAAGGACGTGGACCTGATCTCCACACGGATGGGCAACTATGAATTCTCCAGCCAGTTCCACTGGCTTGTCGGGAATTCCTGGGTCCAGTGATGGGCGCATCCCCTGAACAGGAGACCGCCCTGCCCCCGGCCGACCCTTCGGCCGGGGAGAAGGTCTGGTCGCGCCGCGGCCCCTGGAGGCGTGTCCTCCAGGGGTTGCTGGGAAGCCCCACGGCGATGATCTCTGCTGCGCTTCTGGTGCTGATCGTGATCGCCACGCTGCTGGCCCCGGTCTATGCGAAACATGTCGCGGGCACCGATCCGTTCCGTTCCGGCCTGTCGGCCAAGATTAAGATCGACGGCAAGCCGGTCCCGGTGATGCAGCAATCGACCGAGGGCCTCGGCCTTGGCGTAACGCCGATCGGGCCGACCTGGGGGCCGCAATACATGCTGGGCGCCGATGGGCAGGGCCGCGATGTGGCGGCTCGGCTGCTGTATGGCGGGCAGAACTCGCTGCTGATCGCCGGGGCCTCGACCGTGCTCTGCCTGCTGATCGCGGCCATCGTCGGCATCGCCGCGGGCTATCTGGGCGGGGCGGTCGATGGCGTGTTGTCCAACCTGATCGATATGATCTGGGCCTTCCCGGTCTATCTTCTGGCGATCTCGCTTTCCATCGTGATGATCGGCAAGAGCTATGCCTTCGGGCCGTTCGAGATATCCTCGGGCAGCCTGATCGTGCCCATCCTGATCATCGGCCTGGTCTATGTGCCCTATGTCGCCCGCCCGATCCGCGGCCGGGTGCTGGCGCTGAACCAGAGCGAATTTGTCATGGCCGCCCGCGGTCTGGGAATCCGGCCCGGGCGCATCCTGTGGCGGCATATCCTGCCGAATGTCTCGACCACGCTGATCGTCTTCGCGCCGATGCTGATGGCGCTGAACATCGTCACCGAAAGCTCGCTGTCCTTCCTATCGGTGGGCGTGCAGCCGCCGAACGCCAGTTGGGGCACCATCCTGCAGGACGGCCAGACGCTGCTCTACTCGCGCCCGATGGTGTCCTTGGCGCCGGGCCTGGCGATCATGGTTACGGTGCTGCTTCTGAACCTGTTCGGCGACGTGCTGCGCGACGTGCTGGACCCGAAATCGGCACGGGGGCGCTGAGATGCTGGCAGCCATCCTTTCGCGCCTTCTGCGCATGGTGGTGGTGATGTTCGGCATCTCCGTCATCACCTTCCTGATCTTCTTCGCCACCCCCTCCTCTGACCCAGCCGCACGCATCGCTGGCAAGAACGCCGCGCAGGAAACCATCGAGGCGGTGCGCAAGGACTTCGGCCTCGACCGGCCGCTCTATGTCCAATACGGGC
The DNA here is from genome assembly GCF_036781545.1 of Tabrizicola sp. Taxonomy (GTDB): domain Bacteria; phylum Pseudomonadota; class Alphaproteobacteria; order Rhodobacterales; family Rhodobacteraceae; genus Tabrizicola. The sequence continues at coordinate 16,431 of NZ_DAIQAT010000029.1, read as the reverse complement.
TGATGATGAAGCGCCTGTTCATCACGCGCGACCTGACCTCCTTCGCTAACCGCGGCCAGCAGATCGTGCCGGCGGTGGCCGCCGCAGCCCCCGCCACGCTGTCGCTGGTTTCCGGGGCCGCGGTGCTGTGGATGCTGGGCGGGATACTCACCGGCATCACCGCCGCCGCCTGGCGCGGGCGATGGCCTGACAAGCTGTTGATGGGCATATCCATGATGGCCGTCGCCATGCCGGTGTTCTGGGTGGGCGAGATGGTGAACCTGATCACCCAGAACCGGCTGCACGACACCTGGGCCTTCTCCTGGGTGCCCGCCCTTGGCTACACGCCGTTCTCGCAAGACCCGGGGCTGTGGTTCCGGTCGATGGTCTTCCCCTGGCTGACGCTGGCCTTCCTGTACATCGGCCTCTATGGAAGGATGCTGCGCACCGGCATCATCGAGACCTATCAGGAAGACTTCATCCGCACCGCCCGCGCCAAGGGCCTGACCGGGCGCAAGGTGCTGCTGAAACACGCCACCCGCAGCGCGATCATTCCCATCGTCATCATGTTCGGCATGGATTTCGGCGTGCTGGTGGGCGGGGCCGCGGTGCTGACCGAGGTGGTCTTCGGCATCAACGGTGTCGGGCGGCTGACCTATCAGGCGCTGAAGGTGCTGGACCTGCCGATGATCATGGCGACGGTGCTTTACGCCAGCTTCTTCGTGGTCGTCGCCAATGCGGTGGTGGACCTCCTTTGCCTGCTGATCGACCCGCGGATGAGACGCGCATGACCGACCTCGCAACCCTGACCCCTGCCGCTGCGGTCGGCACCAGGCCGATCCTGTCGATCCGCGACCTGTCGGTCTCGTTCCTTGGCGCGCGCAACAGTTGGACCCGGGTGATCGAGGGCCTGTCCTTCGATGTCGCCCCGGGCGAGACCGTGGCGCTGGTGGGCGAATCCGGCTCGGGGAAAAGCGTGACCTCACTGTCCGTGCTGGGTCTGCTGGACCCGGCGACTAGCCGGCTGGAAGGCTCGATCCTGCTGGACGGCCACGACGTGCTGAAGCTGGACGAGGCGGGAATGATCCGCCACATCCGCGGCCAGGCGGCGGCGATGATCTTCCAGGAGCCGATGACCAGCCTGCACCCGATCTACCGGGTGGGCGACCAGATCATGGAGGCGCTGACCAGTCACCGCGACATGCCGAAGGCCGAGGCGCGGCGGCAAGCCATCGCTTTGCTGGAGCGGGTGCGCATCCCCAACGCGGCCAAGCGGATCGACGACTACCCCCATGCCTTCTCGGGCGGGATGCGGCAGCGGGTGATGATCGCCATGGCGCTGGCCTCGCGCCCGAAGCTGCTGATCGCCGACGAGCCGACCACGGCGCTGGACGTGACGGTGCAAGGAGAAATTCTCGACCTGCTGAAGGATCTGCAGGCCGAATTTGGCATGGCGATGCTGTTCATCACCCACGACATGGGCGTGGTGGCCGAGATGGCCGACCGCACCGTGGTGATGCTGCGCGGCCGATCCGTCGAGCAGGGACCGACGGCGGCGATCTTCGCAGATCCGCAGCAGCCCTATACCCGGGCGCTGCTGGCCAGCGTGCCTGTCCTCGGCAGCATGAAGGGCGAGCCGGCGCCGTTGCGTTTCCCGGTGGTGGACATGAAGACCGGCGTCGCCGGGGAAGCCCTGCCGCTGCGCAGCAAGCCGGACCTGACCGCGCCAATCCTCGACGTGCGCGACCTGGTGACCCGCTTCGACGTGCGCGGCGGGATGCTGAACCGCCGCGTTGCCCGGGTCCATGCGGTAGAGAACGTCTCCTTCCGCATCTTCCCCGGCGAGACGCTTTCACTGGTGGGCGAATCCGGTTGCGGCAAGTCCACCACGGGGAGGTCGATCATCCGGCTGAACGACCGTTCCACCGGCAGCGTCCGACTGGGGGACGACGACCTCTTCGGCTTGGGGGCCGAGGCGATGCGGCGCAAGCGGCGTGAGATCCAGATGATCCCACAGGACCCGTTGGCCAGCATGAACCCGCGGATGACCGTGGGCGACGCGCTGGTCGAGCCCTTCCTTGAACACGGCATGGGAACGGCGGCCGAGGGCCGCGCCAAGGCCGCCAGGCTGATGGATCAGGTCGGACTGACCGCCGCCATGCTGGAACGCTACCCGCATGAATTCTCGGGCGGGCAGAGGCAAAGGGTCTGCATCGCCCGGGCGCTGATGCTGGACCCAAGGCTGATCATCGCCGACGAATCCGTCTCGGCGCTGGACGTGTCGGTCAAGGCGCAGGTGGTGAACCTGCTTCTCGACATCCAGGACCGGATGGGCATCGCTTTCCTGTTCATCAGCCACGACATCGCGGTGGTCGAGCGCATCAGCCACCGCATCGCCGTGATGTATATGGGCGAGATCGTCGAGATCGGGCCACGGGCCGAAATCCTGGAGCGCCCGCGCCACGCCTATACCCGCCAGCTGATCGGCGCAGTGACGGTGCCCGACCCGGCCCGACGCCACCTGCGGCGCAACCTGGCGGTGACCGAGTTGCGCACCCCGATCCGCCCGCTGGACTATGCGCCGCCCGTGCGGCGGTATGAGGAAGTCGCCCCCGGCCATCTGGTGATGATCGAGGGTTGAAGGAAAAGGGCGGCCGGTTGGCCGCCCTTCCAGCCTTACCCTGCGAAGCGCGTCGCCGCGCCCGAGGTGATCCATTCCTCCAGCAACTGCACCCCGAAGCCCGCGCCGCCCGGCCGGGCGTGCAGCCGGTCCTCGTCAACGATCTCCTTCCCGGCGATGTCGAGGTGGACCCACGGCCGCCCCTCGGTGAAGTTGCGCAGGAAGGCCGCGGCGAAGGCGCAGTCGCCGTCCTCCAGATCCCGGGCATGTTGGCGCAGGTCGGCGATGGGCGACCGCAGTCCCTCGTCATAGGCATGGTCCAAGGGCATCCGCCAGAACCGCTCGCCCGTCGCCTCGCCAGCCGCCAGCAGGCCGTTGGCAAGCTCATCATGGGTGGCGAACAGCCCGGCGAAGACATGGCCGAGGCCGCGCATCACCGAATAGGTCAACGTCGCCAGATCGACCATCGCCGCCGGCTCGAACCGCGTCGCGGCGTAGTGCAGGATGTCGGCCAGCACCATCCGCCCCTCGCAGTCTGTGTCGAAGACCTCGACCATGCGGCCCGACATCGTGGTCACGACGTCGCCCGGTTTGTAGGAATTGCCCGACAGCATGTTCTCGGCCACGCCGAGGACACCGACGACATGGACCTTCGCCTTCTGCCGGGCCAGCGCCAGCATAGTGCCGATCACCGCCGCCGCACCGCCCATGTCGCCTTTCATGGTGAACATCTGTGGCCCGGACTTGATGCACAGTCCGCCCGCGTCGAAGCACATGCCCTTGCCGACCAGCGCCAGCGGCTTTCCTTCCGCGCCCTGGTAGCGGAGCACGATCACCCGCGGCGCCCGGGCCGAGCCATTGCCGACCGCCAGCACCGCCCCCATGCCCAGCCGCTCCAGATCGGCTTTCTCCAGCACCTCGATGCCGATCCCGGCCTCGGCCAGCGGCGCAAGGTGGTCGGCGAAATTGTCCGGGTTCAGGTGGCTGGCCGGCAGGTTGACCAGCGTGCGGGCCAGCGCCACCCCCTCGGCCAGCGCCGCGCTGCGGGCCAGCGCCGGGCCGTCGGCGGCGGCCAACGTCAGCCGCAGGTCGGGCGCGGTCTCCGACTTCGCCATCATCGGGAACCGGTAGTTGCGCAGCCGCATCCCCAGCAGGACGCGGGCGAGGATATCCTCGGCGGGCAGAGCAGCTCCCGCCGGGGCCTCGAAGACCAGTGCCGCGACGGTTTCTTCCTCGGCCTCCAGATGCCGGGCCAGCGCCGCCCCGGCGCGGGTCGCCTCCAGCGTGGTCAGCACCCCGGCCTCGCCCAGTTCCAGCACCACCACCCGCCGCGCGTTCAAGCCAACGGGTGCAAGCAGGTCGATGCATTCCCCCGCCTTGCCCTTGCAGCGCGGAGCCTGCATCGCCCGCGAGATCGCGCCGCCCGTCCTGGCGTCCAACGCCAGCGCCTCGGGGCCGAAGCCGGCCTGTCCGGCCTTGACCAGGACGATCACTTCCGCGGTTTCCGTGACGGCACTGCCCGGCGGGGCCGGGTCGAGAATGATGGACATGACATGATCCTGTGATTGGCTCCGGAAGTCATACCGCCGCTGGACCGCGTTGCAAGGGGCGTGTGGGCGGTTTTCCTGTATCCGACGTCCGTGGCGCATAGTGTGGGGCCATAGCCCCTGCCCTGCGCGACCGAACAATGAATGTCCCCTACGGAGCCCCTCTGCCGTGCGACATTAACCTGCCCTGCAGCGTCGATAGCCTGCAGCAGCCTGAACTGGAGCGATTCAGGCCGCCGTCTGCCGGACGTGACGCTCGTGCGGGGCAATCCGAACAGCGACACCTGGAAACAGAAAGCTCCAGATCAGAATGGCCTCATGGCTCACTCAAGTCAGCCAGTGCTGGCTTCGTAGCTTTCAGAAGATGAATGGCCGCTGCGCATGCGTCAACGGAACCTTGCAAGTCCCCTGCGAGCGGCCTCGGAGGATAGGCCTGCGCGGACCACGTTCTAACCGTTGTCGCCGACCAGCGCTCACACACCCTACAGCACTTCCAGACTGGCAATCCTTTCCATCACCGCCTTCACGTTGCCACACCCCACTTGCCCCGCGCCATGTCCTGATGCCGAGCGCCGTGAGCTCGGCGGCGATGGCGCGGAGGGAGCCGTGCCCGCCGGCCCCGGCTATCCGCGAAGCGGGGGGCAAGGTCACGGGCGAAGCTGTTGGTATTGGCGGTGACGTTAGCGCGCAGGGCGGCTCCGCCCTTGCCGGCCCGTCGCAGGCTGGCCGCGCCGTTCGGATTCCCCAGCCTCGCCCCTCGCGCCTTCGCGACCGCAAGGGCCTCCTTGGTGGGCTCTGTCAGACGAATGCGAACCAGTCTCCGTTGCCCCTACCCCACCTGCCGCTCAGGCCGCGAGAAGCCCGCGCCACTCGGCGAAAGCGGCGGCGCGGGTCTGCTTGTAGGTGTCACGATGGAGGTGGCGCTCCGTTGGAAAGTGGTTGTGGACTGAGGTATGCAATGAAGCGAACTTCTGCAAAGTGTGCATGCGGCGGAACCGCAACCTGCTCGCTTCGTCGGAACGGCAGCTGCGAGTTCTCCGCTCGATTGTTGAGCCAGCGGCCCATCTCCAGATCGTCGCCGCGCCCAAGGTCCTTCAGCGCAGCGCCGTATGATCTAAGCATGTCAGTCACGACCAGGCCCTTCGGCACCCGTGACCCGCGGCCTTCAGCGGATTTTCACGCCGCGCATCCAGACCTCTTGTATCGACAGATCCCGCTGGTTCAGGACAACAAGGCTTGCGCTGCGGCCAGGGGTCAGCCGGCCAAGATCCTCCAGCCCCAGATAGTCTGCCTGACGGGTTGAACACAGTTCGGAGGCGCGGGCGGGAGACAGACCGAGAGAGACAAGATTGCGATAGGCATCCAGCATGGTGATGGCACTTCCGGCAAGCGAGCGCCCGTCTTCGGTCATCACCGTCAGCCCGGTCTTGATGACCGCCTGATCATCGCTGCTGGCATAGCGGCCGTCGGGCAGCCCTGCCGCGGCCGTGGCATCGGTGATCGCGAAAAGCCGGGGGATGGCCCGGATGGCCGCCAGCATCATGGTGCGATCGACATGGATCATGTCCGAGATCAGTTCGGCATAGTCCCCATGGGCCAGCGCAAAGGCCCCGACGCCGGCATCGCGGTGATGCGCCCCCGACATGCCGTTGAAGAGATGGGTGAAGCCGACCATCCCGCTGCCGAAGGCCCTTGCAAGAAGTTCGGGCGAGGCAAGGCTGTGGCCGACCTGAACCCTGCATCCCATCGCAGCAAGCGCGGAGGTCAGCTCCATCCCGCCCGGCATTTCCGGCGCAACTGTGGCGATCCGCAGCCCGCAGATCTTCATCCAGCGCGCGGCCAGATCAAGGTCGGGAAGCAGGGTGCAATCGCTTTGCGCCCCCAGCTTGCCGGGATTGATGAACGGACCTTCCAGATGGGCGCCCAGAACCACCGGCTCATCCTTGGCGGGGCCGCTCTGGACGCGGGCGATATCGGCCAGCGCCGTCTCGATCACCGGAATCGGGGCGGTCGAGGTCGTGGGCGTCAGGGCCACGGTTCCCTGTTGGGCATGATAGCGCATGAAGGCGCGGATACCGTCCTCGCCATCAGCGTAGTCTGAACCGTTGCCGCCATGGATATGCAGGTCGATGAAGCCGGGAAGGATCAATGGCAGCCCGTTTTCTTCGGGCCGCAGACAGGGCGCGGCATCAAGGGCTGCGATCCTTGGACCGTCAAACGCTATGGTGCCAAGCATCCAGCCCGAAGGTGTCAGGATATTGCCTCTGGGCGGCTGCGTGGGGTGGCTGGTCATCTCAGGGGTTCCTCATGGCTAGGTCTGGAGGGCGGGTCCGGTGGCATGGATATGCAGCATGGCCGCGCCGCGCACGCCGCTTGCATCGCCGAACTGCGCCACTGAAAGCTGCGGCAAGGGCACACCTTCCATCAGCGTCGTTTGCATCCGTGCCGTCAGCAGGCCGGTGATGCCGGGGATCTTCGACAGCCCGCCGCCAAGGACGATATGGTCCGGATCGATGCTGGTCTGGATGGTCAAAAGCAGCTCGGCAACCAGCTCACACCACAGTGCCATGACCGCGGTCGCCCCGGTCGCACCGCTTGCCGCACGGGCGGCGATCTCTGGCGCGGGGGCATCATCGCCGGTCATCCAGCGTCCGAGAATCTGCAACCCCGGACCCGAGACCAAGGTCTCATAGCAACCCACACGCCCGCAGGCACAGGTCAGCACAGGAACCCGCCCCGCGAAACCGACCGGGATGCCAAGGTGGCCGATCTCGCCCGGAAGGCCGGCAAGCCCGCGCACCAAGGCGCCCCTGTGACAGACCCCACCACCGCATCCGGTGCCAAGGATCAGGCCGAAGACCGTCGTTGCGCCCGCGCCCGCGCCGCCATTCGCCTCGGACAAGGCAAAGCACTTGCAGTCGTTCTCGGCGGCGACGGCCACGTTCAGCCGCTGCTCCAGTTCGCGCGGCAGTGATTTGTCGGTGCTCGGCAGGTTCGAGGCCAGAAGGCGTCCCGTCAGCCTGTCGACAGTACCCGGCACTCCGATCCCGAGCTTCAGGCCCTGCTGCCCCGCCTCTGCGCAGGCCCAGCGGTATTGGTCGACCAGCCCGTCCAGCATCGCCTCGAAAGAGCTGGTCGGGGTCGCGGTGCGGCGGCGGATCATCGGCTCCAGCCGGTGGTCGAACAGGCAGGCCTCGATCTTGGTGCCGCCCAGATCAATGCCGACGATCACAGCCCGTCCCCGGTCAGGTAAGGGTAAAGCCTTACCCCCGACACCACCCGCGACAGGCTGCCGTCTTCAAACGGGTTGTCGACGTTGAAGCCCAGACGGTCCGACCACCAGACCGCCAGAAGTTGCGCCGTGAGCACGTAGAGAAGGCCGCGCCAGATGTCCTGATCCGCGCCATCGATGATGATATCCGCGCGGCTGTCCTTGGGTCCATGGGTGATGACGGCTGCCGCGCCGAACTGGCGGCGGATCTCATCCGCGGCGTCCTCTTCGTAGCGGCGGGTCTGAGCGGTGCCGGACAGGAAGGAAAAGACCTGTGTTTCGCTGTCAAGAATGGCTTTCGGCCCGTGGCGGAAGCCCATCGCGCTTTCCCAGCATGAAGGGATGCGGCCATGGGTCAGTTCCAGCACCTTCAGCGCGGCCTCGCGGGCAAAGGGGGTCAGCACCTCCGAGCCAAGAAAGACCGCCCGCGAAGGGCACGGGTCGGCCTCATCCATCCGGGCCAGCATATCCGCAATGACATCCGTAGCGCCGCTGGCCAGCGCTGCGATACGGCTTTCCGCAGAGGGGGTGGTCTGCGGATCAAGACAGACCAACGCCGAGATCAGCATGGTGGTATAGCTGGAGGTCATCGCAAAGCCGGCATCGTTGGTTGCAGACGGCAGCAGCACCACTTCGCGGCGGCCCGAGCCGGCGGCCTTGCGTTGGGCAAGTGCGCCCTTCGGGTTGCAGGTGAAATGCAGCTGGTCGGCCGTGGGCATGTGCTGATCCAGCAAATCAAGCAGGCCCAAGGTCTCGGGGCTGTCGCCGCTGCGCCCGAACGAGATCACCAGAACCCTGTCCTGCGGGCGCAGATAGGCGCCGGGGCTTGCCACAAGATCGGTGGTTGCGATGGAACGGTAGCGCAGCGGATGCGGCGCGCGGTTCAGATGCGTCGCCAGCGCCTCTCCGATGAAGGCCGAGGTGCCAGCCCCGCAAAGCCAGATCTGGTCATAGGCGTCGGGCTGGAACCAGGTGGCAATCCTGGCGGCATGGTCCCCAAGCGGGCGGGCCCAGTCCCGCCAGATCTGTGGCTGGGCAACGATCTCCCGATAGGTGGTCCACCGTGACAGCATGTCAGGCGGGTTCGAGGAAGGAAGCATGTCAGACCTTTCGGGCAGGATCCGGAGCGATGATGACGGTGACGCCATGGCCCCGCAAAGTGGAGACAACCTCATCGGGCACCGCCCAGTCGGTCACGACGGTGTCGATGCGGTCGATGGCACAAAAGCGGTGAAGGCTGGTCGCGTGGAACTTCGATGAATCGACAAGCACCACGATGCGCTTGGCAACCCCGACCATCGCCGCTCCCTGATGCGCCTCGTCCTCGTTGAAGGTGCTCAGCCCGTCTTCGGCATCGAAATTGTCGGCGCCAAGATAGATCGTGTCAAAGCGCATGTTGGCCAGCGACTGTTCCAGCATCCGGCCGGTCAGGGCGTGGGCGTCAAAGCGCACGACCCCACCCGGCATGATCACCGAATGCTGGCGGCATCCCCAAAGCGTCTCGACGATGTTCAGGCCGGCGGTCAGGATGGTCAGCGCCGCCGCCTCGCGCAGATGGCCGGCAAAAAGCTGCAGGGTGGAACCGGAATCCAGAATGATCGCCCGGTCGGTTGCGATCAACTGCAGGGCCGTTTCGGCGATGGCCCGCTTCTTGTCGGTGTTGACATTTGCCTTGTCGGCCATGCTCGGCTCAAGAAAGGGCCGGACCCGTGTCGCGTTCTGCGCCACCAGCGACATGGCCAGCGCGATGCGGAAGTCCGGAACCCCGCTGAAGCCATAGTGGCGGCAGAAGCGCACCACCGAGGGCTGGCTGACCCCGGCCGCCGCCGCAATCTCCTGGACCGAACCGGCCATGAAACGCTCTGGATCGGCCAGCAGCACATCCGCAACCAGCCTGAAGGCGCGCGACAGGCTGTCTCTCTGCTCTGTAATCCGCGTGAGAAGCGGCGCTTCCATGGCATGTCCTTCGGCAATCTTTCGCCCCGTGGTCAGGCCGGGGCGTCATGGATGGGGCTGGTCCTAGGACCAAGGGTTCGAGACATTGTCGCCCGCCGCGTCGAAAAGGATTGCCCGCTGCGGGTCAAGGACGACATGGCAAAGATCGCCGGCCTGAACTCCGGCCTGACCGGTCAGGCGGATGGTCAGACTGCTGGCATCGCCCAGCCGACCGTGGAGAATGGTCTCGTTTCCAAGATGTTCGACGACCTCGACGGTCACCGGCAGCCCTTCGTGGGCAAGGCGGATGTCTTCGGGTCGGATGCCCAGTTCAAGCCGCTCTCCGGTGGCGATCCGGGTGACGGACTGCACATTGACCGTGCCGCCAGGCAGCGTCAGCCGCACCTCGGACCCGGTTTGCGTCCAGCCGGTGGCTGGCACAAAGTTGATGGGCGGCTGGCCAAGGAATCCCGCGACGAATTTGTTGCGGGGCCGGTTGAACAGTTCCAGCGGCGAACCGCATTGCTCGATCCGGCCGGCATTCATCACCACGATCCGGTCGGCAAGGGTCATGCCCTCGACCTGATCATGCGTCACATAGATCATGGTGTTGCCCAACTGGGCGTGCAGGCGGGCCAGTTCCACCCGCATCTCGGCCCGCAGGGCGGCATCAAGGTTCGATAGCGGCTCGTCAAACAGGAAAAAGCGCGGCTTGCGTGCAAGCGCCCGTCCGATGGCCACCCTTTGACGCTGGCCGCCCGACAGTGTCTTGGGTTTGCGCGGCAACAGGTGTTCGATCCTCAGAAGGGCCGCGATTTCGGCCACCCGGGTGGCGATTTCGGCCTTTGGCGCACCGGCGATCCGCAGGCCGAAACCGATGTTCTGGGCGGTGGTCATATGGGGGTAAAGCGCGTAGGACTGGAACACCATGGCAAGGCCGCGCTCTACCGGGGCCGCATCCGTGATGTCGATGCCGTCCACCGTCAAGGTGCCGCTGGTGATCGCCTCCAGCCCTGCGATGCAGCGCAGCAGGGTGGATTTTCCGCAGCCAGACGGGCCGACCAGCACCAGAAATTCGCCGGTCCGGATGGTCAGACTGACATCGCGGATCACCTCAAGCGTTCCGAACGACTTGCCTATGTTTTGCAATCTGAGTTCGCCCACGCCTTGTCTCCGCTCAGAGTCGACAGTCCGGGACAGGTTATTTGAAGAATGTAATTTTACAACATATTTTTCTGCCTGCCGCTCTAGATCAGGGCCGATGTCCAGCAAGCCATGTAACGAGCTTCGCAAATAAGTTGCCCGAATAGAAATTTCGCTACATATTTTTGAAGCGAATCATAGAAAGCCACCACAAAGGCTGGCTCACTCCAACAGCGAGGGTTGAAATGACACGATCTTCCCGCCCACTCCTGTCCTCCATGCTTGCGGGTTGCGCGCTTGCGGTGATGGCGCCGCAGGCAGGGGCTTCCGAACTGGTCTTCTGGTCGATGTGGAACGAGCCGGAGCCGCAGGCCGTTGCCCTGCGCGCCATCATGGACGCCTACACGGCCAAGAATCCCGACACCACCTTCAGCGTGGTCTGGAACGGTCGCGGCAACCAGACCAAGCTGCGTGCAGCACTTCAGGCCGGAACAAAGGTCGACCTGATGGATCAGGACGGCGACCAGTTGATCGGCGGGCTGCAAAAACAGGGGCTTGCGCTGCAGCTTGACGGTCTGGTCGATGCCGATTTCGGGGCAGCCCTGCTGCCTGGCGTCTTTGACATTTACGCCTCCGAGGGCAAGCACTATCAAGTGCCCTATGTCTACAACTCAGTCAATTTCTGGTACAACACCGAGATGATGGCAGAGGCTGGCGGGCAGGAACCCGCCACCTGGGACGAGCTGCTCGCCCTGTGCGATGCGGTGCGCAAGATCGACAAATATGCGCTGGTGGTCGACAATGACGACACCTACGCGCTGTATTACTTCTCGTATCTGCTGGAGCGGAAGCTGGGCGTGAACGCGCTGGTGACGACGTTCGAGGACAAGACCGGTGAAAGCTGGCGCAAGCCCGAAGTGCTGGAAGCCGCACAGATGGCGCAAAGTCTTTGGGGCCGTTGCATCCCGGATGACGCGCGCGGCTTCCAGTATCCGGCCGGCCAGCAAACGGTGGCTCTGGGCGATTCCATGGGCAACTTGAACGGATCCTGGCTGCCGGCAGAGCTTTCCTCTTCGGCGGGAGAGGATTTCCCCTGGGGCGCCTTCAACTTCCCGGCGGTCGAGGGCGGCGCGGGCCAGCAAGCCGACCTGCAGGTGGCGCTCTTGTCGATGATCGCGCTGGAAAGCTCTGAACACAAAGACGAAGCGGTCGATTTCCTCACCTTCCTCGTCAGCGAAGAGGCGCAGAAGATCATTGTCGAGCAGGGCAGCGTGGGCAGCACCCGTGCCGGTGTGCCGTGGCCGGCGATGCTGGATGAGGCCTATCAGGCCGCGACCAATGCCACCGCCATCAGCAATATCTACGGCGGCGTCGGTGTGAATTACCCGGACTTCTACACCACCGTCCTCGCACCGCAGCAGAACAAGATGTTCATGGGCGAGATCGAGGCTCAGGCGTTTGTCGACACCATGGCGGCAGAAACGAAGAAATACTGGGATGCCCAGTAACGCCCGCTGATCTGATCCCCGGACCGGCCACAGGGTCGGTCCGGGCTTTGCCGCCCCTTCGCCCGAGGAGAGTTTCATGCGACGCCGGATGGTGTTCACCTTCCTTGCCCCGGCCGTGCTGCTGTATCTGTTCTTCGTGATGGCGCCGGCCTTCGCCTCTTTCTACCTTAGCCTGTTCCAAACCTCCGGTTTCGGCGAGACCCCGCGCTGGGTCGGTTTTGGAAACTATGCCAAGCTGTTAGCCGACCCGATCTTCTGGCTCAGCATCAAGAACATGGCGCTGATCCTTGTGGTCGGCGGGGTTGCCATCTTCGCGCTGGCCTTCCTGTTCACCATCCTGATCAATTCCGGCATCTGGGGCAAAAAGCTGTTCCGGGCGCTGATCTTCATGCCCAATGTCATTGCGGTGGTGGCGCTCTCGACCTTCTGGTCCTTCATCTACATGCCGCGCTACGGCATGTTGTCCAATCTTTTCAAATCATTGGGCTTTGAGCAGGCTGCCGCCATTTCATGGACCACGCCCGACAACATCTTCTGGTCGATGCTGGTCGGACTGGTCTGGATCTCGACCGGCTTCTTCACCATCCTGATCTTGGCCGGCGCCGACAAGATCCCGACCGACATGTATGAGGCGGCCCGGATCGAAGGCGCCGGCCCGATCCAGATGTTCCGTCTGATCACGGTGCCGATGATCTGGGACGTGATCGCCATCACCATGGTCCTTTGGGTGATCGAGGCGATCAAGATGATGGAGTTCCCCTTTGCCTTTGGCGGCCCGACGCCAAGTCAGGACCTGCTCACCCCGTCGATATACCTTTTCATCATGGGCTTCGGCTTCCGCCAGCCTGTCTATGAGTTAGGCTATGCCACCGCGATCGGTGTCTGCATGTTCCTCTTCACCATTCTGGCAGTCCTTGTCCTGACATGGGCCACCCGGCGTGAACGCGTGGAGTTCTGAGATGCGGCCTTCCACCCAACAGCGGCTTCATCGCGGCATCGCCTGGATCATTCTCGCAGGCTGGGGCGCCTTCACCATCTTCCTGGTGCTCTGGGTCATCATGGCCTCGCTGAAATCGACCCGCAGCCTGTTCGGGAAACCCTTTGAGTTCCCCTCGTCCCCGGCCTTCATCAACTATTCCAAGGTCTGGGTGACCAGCCACTTCGGCGAATACTTCCTGAACAGCCTGCTTGTGGTCACCGCTTCGGTCATCGGCCTTCTGGCCGTGGCGCTGCCAGCCGCCTATGTGCTGAGCCGGGGCAAGTTCCGTGGTCGCAAGGCGCTTTTGAACTTCTTCATCTTCGGCATGGGTATCCCGATCCCGCTGCTGTTCATTCCACTGGTCGTCATGCTCAGCGAGATCGGGCTGATCGACACGCTGACCGGGCTGACACTGGTCTATCTGTCGGTCTCGCTGCCCTTCACCATCTATGTGCTGCAGGGGTTCTTCTCGTCGCTGCCGACAGATCTGGAATCGGCGGCGGTGATCGACGGCTGCTCGGACTGGCAGGTGTTCTGGCACGTCATGCTGCCCCTTGCCACGCCGGGGGCCGCGACGGTGGCCATCCTTAACTTTGTCGGGCTCTGGAACGAATACCAGATTTCCCTCGTGCTGATCAGCGCACAGGAAAACCGGACGCTGTCGCTGGGGATCTATTCGCTGATCACCTCGATGCAATACTCCGGCGGCAACTGGCCGGGGCTGTTCGCCGGGGTGACCATCGTCATGGTGCCGACCATCCTGATCTACATCTTCCTGTCCGACAGGATGATCAGCGGCATCACCATGGGCGGCGTCAAATGAAGGCGGCAGATATCTTGATCCACCTGCCGCGGGGGTGACAATGACAAATCTGCTGGCAAACATCATCGCCCGGAACCGGGCGGGCGAGGCGGTTGCGCTGCCTTCCGTCTGCTCATCCCATCCCGATGTGCTGCGGGCCTCGGCGCGGCTGGCGGCGCATCTCGGTGCGCCTCTGGCGATCGAGGCCACAAGCAATCAGGTCAACCAGTTCGGCGGTTATACCGGGATGCAGCCGGCAGATTTCGTCAGCTATCTGCGCAGGATCTGCAACGAGGCCGGACTGGATTTCGACAGGGTCGTGTTGGGGGGGGACCATCTTGGCCCGCAGGTCTGGCGGGCCCTGCCGGCCGATCAGGCGATGGACCACGCAGAAACGTTGCTCCGGCTGTTCGTCGAGGCGGGCTTCACAAAGATCCATCTCGATTGCTCCGAAGGATGCGCTGGAGAACCCGCTCAGGTCTCGGATGCGGTCAGTGCGACGCGCACGGCCCGGCTGATGGCGATCTGCGAGCGGTATGCCCCGGATCCGCGTGCGCTGTCTTACATCGTCGGCACCGAGGTGCCGCCCCCCGGAGGTGCGCGCGCCGATGAGGCGGATGCGACCGTCATCCCGACCCGCCCCGAAAATGCCCGTGCGACCCTGCTGGCGCAGCAGAGCGCAATCCTGAGCGGGGTCTCGGCAGAAGGGTGGTCGCGTGTGGTGTCGCTGGTGGTCCAGCCGGGACTGGAGTTTTCGGGCGATCATGTCCATGCCTTCGATATCGGCGCGCCGGATCATCTGTCCCCGGTGCTGACGGACTTCCCCGGCATCGCCTTCGAGGCGCATTCGACCGATTATCAGCGCTCGGAAGTCTATCCCGCGCTCGCCGAACGGCATTTCGCGGTGCTCAAGGTCGGGCCCGCGCTGACCTTTGCCTTTCGGCAGGCCGTCTATGCGCTGGACATGATGGCGGATTGGCTTGACGGCAGGCCGCCCTCGGTGCGGTCGGGCATGGAGGCCCTGCTGGCCGAGGATCCCGGCCAGTGGCAGCGGCACTATCAGGGCAATACAGAGGAACTGCGCCTGCTGCGCCATTTCGGCTATGCCGACCGTATCCGCTATTACTGGGATCGCCCGGTTGCGCGGAACATGGTGACGGCTCTGCTGGATTTTCTGCGGCAGAAGCCGCGGCAGAACCTCCTGCTGACCCAGTTCTTCGCTGAGGCGACGATCTCTCGCGCTCTAGCGCTGGAAGGACCGGGAACCGACTGGCCAAGGGCCCTTATCGAGGCGCAGATCCAGGAGACGTTGCTACCCTATTTCGGCAGCGCCCCTAGGCTCAGGACCCGTTGATTTCGTTCATTTAGCGTGATGCAGGCTCTGCAAGGAGACTTGACCGATGAGCAACCTATACTGGCTTTCTGAGGCGCAGATGGAGCGTCTTAAGCCGTTCCTGCCGAAGAGCCACAGCAAGCCGCGTGTTGATGATCGACGTGTCTTAAGTGGTATAATTTTCATCAATCGCAATGGCTTGCGCTGGTGCGATGCGCACAGGGAATACGGCCGGCGAAGACCCTCTACAACCGCTGGAGTGACAACGGGGTCTTCGCCCGGATCATGATGGGCCTGGCCGCCGAAAGCGCCGAACACGAGACGATAATGATCGATGCGACCTACCTCAGGCGCACTGACAGTGCCCCGTTACCGGCGGTTAGCAGCGGCCCCCGCCAAAGGGGAGACCAATGATGGGTAAAACTGGCGGTGCTGTCAGACGAATGCGAACTGGTCTCCGTTTCCCCTACCCCGCCGAACTGTCAGGCGAGAAGACCGCGCCACTCAGCGAGAGCAACGGCGCGGGTCCGCTTGTAGGCGCCGCGATCTTGGAGGTGGCGCTCCGTCGAAAAGTGGTTGTGGACCGAGGCATGGACTGAAGCGAACTTTTGTAAGGTGTGCATGCGCCGGAACTGCAACACCGCTCGTTCTCGTCGTCGGAACGGCAGATGCGAACTCTCTGCTCTGTTGTTGAGCCAGCGCCCCATCTCGCGGTCATCGCCGCGACCAACTTCTTTTAAAGCTGCAGCGTAGGATCGAAGCTTGTCGGTCACGATGGTTTCTGGTCGCCCGTGGCGCTTCATCGATTTCTTCAGAAATTTCAGCGCTGCCTTGCGATCGCGGCTCTTGGTGACGATGCTTTCCAACACTTCGCCTTCATGATCGACAGCACACCAGAGGTAATGTGTCACCCCTTTGATCTTCACGAAAACCTCGTCCACGTGCCACTGCCAGTGCCGATGCACGCGCATCGCCTCGACCCGCTTCTCCTGGATCTCGCAGGCGATCATCGGGCCAAACCTGTTCCACCAGAACCGCACCGTCTCGTGCTGATCTCCACGCCGCGCTCATGCAGGCGGTCTTCCACATTCCTGAGCGGCAGCGGTAAGCGGATGTAGAACATCATGGCCAAGCGGATGATCTCCGGGCTCGTCTTGAAGTAGCGAAAGGGGAGCGTTTGGTCATGCAATAAGGCTAGTAAACCGCCCTACCCCATCGCAAGCGAAGTTCTTCTGACAACACCCCTTTGGCCGTCGAGGGGCTAGCAACTGTGTCATCTACCGGGCTGGGTCTGCCACGGGACGCCTGTTTTGA
>NZ_DAIQAT010000028.1:0-29643 GCF_036781545.1 Tabrizicola sp. | reverse complement strand
CGATCCGGCTGGACGTGGCGACGCCGATCAGCGGCACCACCGGCGACGGGGTGCAAATCTACGTCGGCCTGGGGCAGTCGTTCTGATGCGGCGGATCCTGATGATAGCTGCCTGCCTGCTGCCCGGAATCGCCTGGGCGCAGGAAGACGACCGCAGCTTCCTGACCGGCTTTCTGGAGGACTCTCTGTCTGGCGCCGGGCGGACCGTCACCGTGACAGGTTTCACCGGGGCGCTTTCCTCGCGCGCGACGATGGAGCGGCTGACCATCGCCGACGACAAGGGCGTCTGGATCACCCTGAACGGCGTGGTCCTGGACTGGAGCCGCTCGGCGCTTCTGTCGGGTGAGCTGAATGTCAGCGAGCTTTCCGCCCAAGAGATCATCATCGCGCGGCTTCCCGAGACGAAGGAGAGCGCGCCTTCGCCCGAGGCCTCGGGCTTCAGCCTGCCGGAGCTGCCGGTCTCGGTGCAGATCGACCGGGTGGCGGCAGAGCGGATCGAACTGGGTCCCGAGGTGCTGGGCCAGCCGGTCACGGGTACGCTGGAAGCCTCGATGCAGCTTGCGGGCGGCGAGGGTCAGGCGAAACTGGACCTGGTCCGCACGGGCGACGGGCCAAGTGGCGAGATCACGCTGGATGCCTCCTATTCCAACGCGACGCGCGTGCTGGGGCTTTCGCTGGTGGCCGAGGAAGGCGCGAAGGGGATCGTGGTCAGCCTGACGAACATCCCCGGCTCGCCTTCGGCGTCGCTGCGGGTCGAAGGGACCGGCCCGATTGACGACTATGCCGCCAATATCGCGCTGGCGACCGACGGAGCCGAACGTCTGCAGGGGACCGTGACCGTCCGGACCGAGGACGGCGGGCAGCGCTTCCTAGCCGAGGTCGGCGGCGACCTGGCCCCGATCCTTGCGCCTGAGCAGATGGATTTCTTCGGCACCGAGGTCGGGCTGCAGCTGGATGCGCTGCGATCCCCGGCGGGGCGGCTGGTCCTGAATCGGTTCGATCTTTCCACCCGCTCGCTGACCCTCGGCGGCAAGGCCGAGATTGCGGCGGACGGGCTGCCGGAATGGTTCGACGTGACGGGCACGCTCGCCGCGCCTGACAACACGCCGGTGATCTTGCCCTTCGGCGGCGAGACCCGCGTCAGCCGGGCGGAGTTCCATCTTGCGACCAGGCCGGGCGACCGGGACAGCTGGTCAGGCGAGGTGTCGGTGGACGGGCTGGACCGCCCCGACATTAAGATTGCCCGGATGCGGCTGGACGGGTCGGGCCGGGTGGGACGGACGCCTGCAGGCAACAGCTTCGGCGGGACGATCAAGGTGCTGGCCTCGGGCATCGCGCCCACCGACACGGCGCTGGCCGAAGCGCTGGGACCGGAGATCAGCGGCGAGCTGCGGATGCATATGCTGGAGGGCTCGGGCGCGCTGACCCTGTCCGGCATCCAGATTGAGGGGGCCGGGCTGACCGGCACCGGGGCGTTGAAGATCGAGGGGCTGGAGAGTGCCTTCCTGACCAGCGGGCAGCTTGCGGTGGACGCCAGCGACTTCTCGCGCTTTTCGGGGCTGGCGGGGCGCAAGCTGGGCGGGTCCGGTCGGCTGGAGCTGACGGGGTCGGCCAGCCGGTTGTCCGGCTTCTTCGACGCCGACATCGCCTTCACCGGCAACGATCTCAGCCTGGATATCCCGGAGGCGGACCGCCTGCTGGCGGGGCCTTCCACCCTGACCGCCTCGATCCGCCGCGACAAGGACGGCACCGTGCTTCGTGCGATGGAGCTGGCGGCGGACGGGCTTCTGGCACGCGCGAGCGGCAAGCTCTCTTCTCTGGGGTCGGACCTGGCGGGATCCGTTACGCTGGACGACCTGTCGGTGCTGGGGCCGGGCTACGGCGGATCGGCCGCGCTGGACGCCCGCTTCACCGGCACGCCCGAGGACGGGCAGGTCACGCTGACGGGCTCCGGCCAGTCGCTGCGCATCGGCAACCCCGAGGCGAACAAGCTTCTGGCGGGCAAAAGCGAACTGGACCTTGCGCTTGCGCTGAAGGACGGCGTTGTACAGGTGCAGTCGGCCAAACTGTCGAACCCGCAGCTTTCGCTTGCCGCAAACGGCACGGTCGAGGGTGGGCGCAGCACTATCAAGCTGGACGCGCGGCTGGCGAACCTTGGGCTGATCGTGCCCGAAGTGCAGGGCCCGCTGACCGTCGCCGGCACAGCCACGCAGGATGCCCAGGGCTATAGCCTGGACATTTCCGCCACCGGACCGGGCCAGATCAGCGCCGCCGTGGCGGGACGCATCGCCAACGGCTTCAACACCGCCGACCTCACGATCCGGGGCGCAGGCGAGGCCGGGCTTGCCAATCTCTTCATCTCGCCCCGGTCGGTCTCGGGCCGCGTCGGCTATGACCTGCGGCTCGACGGGCCGCTGGCGCTGCAGTCGCTGTCGGGGCGGGTGTCGCTGTCCAACGGGCGGATTTCCGATCCCGGTCTGGGCCTTTCGCTGCAGGGGACCGAGGCGGTGGGCCAGTTGCAGGGCGGCACGCTGCAGTTGGCGGCGACCTCCGGCGTCTCTTCCGGCGGCACGCTGCGAGTCGACGGGCCGGTCGGGCTGACCAGCCCCTACCCCGCCGATCTGGGGATCGCGCTGAACGGCCTGCGGCTCTACGACCCCGAGCTTTACGACACACGGGTCAGCGGCAACCTCACGCTGAAAGGTCCGCTGACCGGCGGCGCGCTGCTGGCTGGTGCCTTGGCGCTTTCGGAAACCGAAGTGCGGGTGCCCTCCTCCGGCTTCAGCTCGGCGGGGGCGCTTCTGGACATCCGCCATGTCCGCGAGCCCGGCGCCGTGCGGGAAACCCGGCGCAAGGCGGGGCTTCTGGGCGATGGAAAGGCCGCCTCCGGGGGCGGCAGCAGTGTGCAACCCATCGCGCTGGACCTGACCATCTCTGCCCCGAGCCAGATCTTCATCCGGGGCCGCGGCATCGACGCCGAACTGGGCGGCGAGTTGCGTCTGCAAGGCACCACGGCAAATGTGCAGCCCTCCGGCGGGTTCGAGTTGATCCGGGGGCGGATCGACATCCTGGGCCGCCGCCTGGTGCTGTCGCGCGCCGACTTGGTGATGGAGGGCAGCCTGATCCCGAACATCAGCGTCGAGGCCTCGACCGAAAGCGACGGGATCACCAGCACCGTGAGCGTGGAAGGCCCGGCTGATGATCCTGTGGTCAGCTTCACCTCATCCCCCGACCTGCCACAGGAGGAAGTGCTGGCGCGGCTCTTGTTCGGGCGCGGGCTGGACAAGATTTCGGCCCTGCAGGCCGCGCAGCTGGCGAACGCGGTGGCGGTTCTGGCCGGGCGCGGCGGTGTCGGCCTTGTCGGTAACCTGCGCCGCAGCTTTGGGCTGGATGACCTGGACATCACCACCGACGAAGACGGCAGTGCCGCGGTGAAGGCGGGGAAATACATCTCGAACAACGTCTATACCGAGATCGAGGTCGACCAGGAGGGCAAGAGCCGGATCAACCTGAACCTCGACCTGCGCAAGGGCGTGACGGTCAAGGGCCGGTTGGGCGCCGATGGCGAGACCGGGATCGGGGTCTACCTGGAGAAGGACTACTAAACCTCACGGCGCCGGGGCCGGTTCCTCTTTCTCGTCCGACCCGCACATGACGATGCACAGGATCAGCGGCACCGCGAGCCAGGGCAGCATTCCGGCGCTGGAGGCGGGTTTCTCCTCGACCACAGGGGGCTCTTCCTCGACCACGACGACGGGGCCCCCGGCAAGGGCGGAGGTCGCGAAAAGCACGGCGGAAAGCGTCAGCGCAACCAGGGTCTTCATGGCGGCCCTCCTGCAGTGGTTCGTGGCGCAAGACTAGCCGCGCCTTGCGCAATGCAAGCCGATCTTCGGCGCATGGGTGAAAGAATAGCCGAAACTGAGCGATTCTTGCATCAGATTCGCCAGAGTCCCGGGGGTCGAGGCGCCAGCGGCGCGCTTCGGTCAGTCGATCACGCGCTGGAACTCGACGTAGCCGATCATCCCGCTGACCCATTGCCGCGACTGCCGAATCGACCGGCCCTCGATCCAGTAGTCATTGGTGACCTTGCCGTTCGGACGGGTGCAGGTTTCGGTCACATGGGTGGCCGCGTGGCTGCGGCCCAGGACTTCGATGGTTTCCTTGCCAATGACCGCGGTGGTGCAGTCATAGGTGCGCCGGGTACCCTGGTCGTCAGCGCCAAGGAAGTAGTAGATGCGCTGGTAGCCGGTGCCGGGCTGAAGCAGCTGCCCGATGGACGGCGCTTGCGCCGACATCAGGTCGACCCCGAGTCCACGGGTCTGGATCAACACACCGTTTCGCTGCGAGAAGGTCGCACCGTCCGGGGTCTTCCAGGTCAGGACCTCGCCCTTACTGTCGAAGATGCCGAGGAAGCCGGTCTGGCCCAGGGTCTTGGAGGAGACAAGCAGGACCGGCTTGCCCGCCGCTTCCAGCTGGGCGCGCAGTTCGGCGGGCGTGGCGGCCTTCTTGGTGGATGCGCCCCCGGACTTCTTCGCCTTCGCCTTTGCGACGCTTTGCTGCGCCATGGCACCGATGGCCGAAGCCACCGGATTCGGCCCGGACTTCTCGTTGCCACAGCCGGAAAGCAGCGCCAGCACAACGGCAGCGGTGACAAGCTTGGTCATCAGGCTCACCGCCAGACCCTGCCCCAGTCAGGATCGAGCCCGTCGGTATGATATTCGCGGATCGACTCATACAGGCGATCATCGACATCCACCCGCGCCCCGCCATCGCCGCCCTTCGGCCGCAGCGTCATGCCAAAGCCCCGGCGGGTTTCGGTGCCAAGCGCCCAGTTGAACGGGATGGTGAAGTGGACGCCCTTGTCGAAGCCGCCCTCGCCGAAATCCTCGGGGCTGGCGTCGGTGACCGTGGCGAAGGCGCCCACGCGCCAGCCGTTGGCGAAGACCCGGTCCAGCGAGATCGTCGCCCCGACATCCCCCGCCAGATAGCGGCCCACGTCCAGCTGGCCCAGGTAGCCATTGCCGAAATCGTAATAGGCCGAGATATAACCGGTCACGATGTCATAGTCGTATTCGCCGAAGCCCAGCCCGCCATCGGTGTCGCGCTGCTTGGTGTAGTTCAGCTCGGCCCCGAGGGCGAGCTGGCTGTCGACCGGCTTCCACAAAAGCTCGCCCGAAATCCCGGCATGCATCCGCTCCAGATAGCCGACCGTCACCCGGGAATAAAGGTTCTCGCCGGGGCGGGCGAACCAGGCAAGTGTCAGTCTTTCCAGCGCCGGATCGCCAAATTCATTGTAGAGACGGCCATCGCTGCGGACGTGCGGCAGAGCCGAGGTCGAGGGTGTGCTGTCGTCCCTGTTGTTGGCGACCTGCTTGAAGATCGATCCCGACAGGACAAAGCCCGGCGCAATGTCGTAGCGGGCCGAAAGCCGCAGCCCGACATCACCCTTCAAGGGCTCGGTCAGGCGCAGCACCGGCTTCAGACTCCAGCCGAACTTGGGATAGAGGCCCTCGTCGCCCAGCGAATAGGCCGGCGTCGGCCCGGCATCGCTCACCGTCACCCGCTCGCGCAGAAGCGAGGCGTTGTCGGCGGTGTATTCCAGAGCCTCCAGATCGCTGCGCCGGACGGTGATCTTCGAGGCGCCGATGCCATTCACCACCGGCACGATCTCGAACACCTCGACCGAGGCCGGCATCACATGGCTCAGCGCGCGCGCCGTGCGGCCGATGGCCTGCGAGCCCGCGTCGATCCGGTTGTTGCGGATGCGGACCTGCACGCTGGTCGCGGTATAGGCCAGGTTCTCAACCGCGATGCCGTCGGCCGCAAGCCGCTTGGCCAGGTTCTCCCGCAGGATCGGCCCGGCATCGGGTTGCGTGACCCAGCCGCCGTCATAGGCATCGGGGTCGGCGGCGCGGGCCGGGCGGGCCTTGACCGGCGCCGGCGCGGCCCCGACGATCCCACCCGTCGCGCGACTTTTCGGGTCGAGGATGACGTGGAAGGCGAAGCCGAACTCTGACCCGTAAAGCGAATAGACGCCGAACCGGGTGTTCGGCCCGCGCTGGTATTCCAGTCCGAAGTTGAACGGGCTGTCGCGCTCCATGAGCCCGCGCACCTCATCCTCCAGCACATAATCGTCCGAGGAATATTCCGCCTTGAAGGTCCAGGTGTCGCTGATCTTGTATTCCACCCCAGCGAAGGGCGCTGCCTCGCCCCGGAACCACTGGTCGGCATTCGGCGTGCCCAGCGGGTCGACCGGAGGCCGGCTACCGAACACATCGCCGATCCCGCCAGAACTGCCCAGCCGCCCCCAGCCCAGGCCCGCCGTCACCTTCAGCCGGTCGCCGAAGGTCTTCGTCGCGGCGATGTATTCCGACGCGAACATCCCCTGCCCGGTGAAATCCTGCAGGCCGATGGTTACGGCGGGGGCGATCTTGCCCTCTTTCAGCACCTGGTAGCGCAGGTCGATGCTGCGGTCGGTTTCCTTCGCGTCGCCCGGAATGACGCTGTCCCAGTCGCGCCAGGTCTGGAAGCGGAACGAGGCCGACAGCCGCTCGGTCGCCTGGAAGCTCAGCGTGGTGCGGGTGATCGGCCCGACGACGCCCATGCTGAAGGTGAAGGTCGCATCGTCCTGCGCATCGCCCGAGGGCATGTCGATGATGCCGGTCACGCCGTTCACGTTCAGCGACTTGGTCATTTCCGCCAGCGCGGGGGCCGTGGAAAGCGCCGTGCCAAGGGCAAGCGATGAAAGGACGTGACGAGGCGAAAGCTGCATGGCGACCGGGTCCAGAAGATACCCTAAATCTATGCGAAGATATGGCGGCAAGGGCAAGGGCTATTGGTGCCCCGTCGGCCAATCCGGCACGGCTATGGCTTTTCGGACATGGCCCGAGGCTCAGCCGTCCTCCAGCTTGATCCGCAACTCGCGCAGCACCGGCAGAAGCGCGCGCACTCGGTCGGCGCCGATGGCCTGCACCACTTCGGCGATCAGCGGCACCACCCCGGCCAGCGCGGCCTCGCGCGCCGCGCGGCCCGAGGGGCTGATCGCCACAAACTTCTGCCGGGCATCCTCCCAATCCGGGCGGATATGCACATGTCCAGCCCATTCCAGCTTGGCCAGCGTGTTGGTCATCGCCCCGCGCGTGACATGGAACGACTTCGCCAACTGGGCAGGGGTACGTTCGTCCCCCACCCGTGCCAGATGGTTCAGCACGCTGAAATGCGACAGCTCCATGCCCTTCGGCAACACCCGGGAGATGCGGTTGCGCGCCAGCTGGTCGGCCATGAACAGCTCGCCAAAGAGGGCCACCGCGATGTCGTCGGCCTTCTCGGTGCTCATGGCCCCTCGAAACCCCGGTCGTGCGTCAGCGAGGGCACCCTGCCCCGCGCCTTCGCCACCTCGTCCAGGTCGAGGTCGACCAGCGTGACCCCCGGCTCGATCCCGGCATCAGCCAGCACCTCGCCCCAGGGCGCAATGGCCAGCGAATGGCCGTGGGTCTTGCGACCCTTGCCGTTCGCCTCGGGGTGGAAACCGGTCTGTGCCGGGGCCAGCACGAAGCAGCCGGTCTCGATCGCCCGCGCCCGGAGCAGGGTTTCCCAATGCGCGGCGCCGGTGATGTGGTTGAAGGCCGCGGGCACGGTGATCAGCTGCGCCCCGCCCTGTGCCAGCCGCCGGTAGAGGGCCGGGAACCGCAGGTCGTAGCAGACCGTCATCCCGATCGTGGCGAACGGCGTCTCCGCCACCACCGCCCTTGCGCCGGGCCGGTAGCCCTCGCTCTCCCGGTAGACCTCGGTCGCCGAGACGTTCACGTCGAACATGTGGATCTTGTCATAGCGCGCCGCGATACTGCCATCCGGCGCGATCAGGAAACTGCGATTGGCGAAGCGCCCGTCCGCATCATGGGTCAGAAGGCCCAGCGAGCCGATCAGCAGCCAGATGCCCGAAGCCTTGGCCTCGGCCCGCAGCGCGGCAAGTGTCGGATCGTCCTCCTCATGCCGGAAAACGGCGCGCTGGTGCGCCCGGCTGGAGGACAGCCCGTTCGTCAGCTCCGGCGTCAACACGAAGCCCGCACCTTGGGCCACCGCCTGCCGGATATACGCCAGCGTCACCGGCAGGTTCGCCGCCGGGTCGTCCGTCACCGTCAACTGGACCAGCGCCGCCCGCATCATTCGGCCAGAAGCGGGTCGAGCTTGCCGGCATGGTCCAGCGCGTGCAGGTCGTCCGACCCGCCGACATGCACCGTTCCGATGAAGATCTGCGGCACCGTCCGCCGTCCGTTCGCCCGCTGCACCATCGCTGCGCGCAGGGACGGGTCAGCGCTGACGTCGATCTCGCGATAGGCCACGCCCTTGCGGTCGAGAAGCCGCTTGGCCATGGCGCAATAGCCGCAATAAGGGGTGGTGTAGATTTCGACCGGGCGCATGGGAATCCTCTTTCGTGCCCGGAATATAGAGCGTCAGCCGTCTTTCGCAACGCGCGCCAGACACAGGACCGAAACCGACCCTGCCCCTGCCGCCAGCAGCGCCTCGGTCGCCGCAGCGAAGGTCGCGCCCGAGGTCATCACATCGTCGATCAGCAGAATGTCGCGCCCCTCGACCCGCTTCTGGCGCGATCCGGGCACCGCGAAGGCGTCCACCAGATTGGCAAAGCGCGCGTCGCGGGTCTTGCCCTCCTGGCTGCCGGTCGGCCGCTTGCGGATCAGGGCATCCGGGCAATGGTCCAGCCCGGCAGCTTTGGCGATGGCGCGGGACAAAAGCGCGGCCTGATTGAACCGCCGCCGGAAAAGCCGCATCCAATGCAGCGGCACTGGCACCGCCAGCATTTCCGGCTGCAGGATCGGCGCTGCCGCCTTCAGCATCCAGGCCGAGGCCGGGCGGGCGAGATCCATCCGGTCGCCGTGCTTCAGCGCCAGCACCAGCCGCCGTCCGTTGTCGCGATACATCAGAGCAGCGCGACCCCTCTCCCATGGACGGGCGATGGTCATGCAATCGTCACACAGCGCCCGCTCACCGCTGTCAGACCCCGGCAGCGGCACCCCGCATCGGTCGCAGGTAAGGCCGGAAATGAAGGGCGTCTCGCGCCAGCAGTCGGCGCAAAGGCCGAAGTCCGATTGCACGGGGGCCGAACAGGAAATGCACTGCGGTGGATACAGGATTTGCAGCGCGCCTTGCATTCCCATTCCGCCCTCCTAATCTTCGTCCGATGACCCAGCCGATGACCCTGACCGACCGCGCGGCGCTAACCCGCCACCGCGACCGTGCCCGCCGCCTGCCCGGCCACGACGAGGCGCTGTTCCTGCATCGTCTCGCTTTGGCCGATCTACAGGAGAGACTCGGAGAGGTTAACAGAAGGTTTACGGCGCCTGCTGTGGTGACAGGTTTTCCCGAGGTTTTCAGGGAGTTGTCCCCGGCAAAGATGGTCTCCGACGACGATCTGATCGCGCTGGAGACAAACGCTCACGATCTTGTCGTGCACGCTATGTCGCTTCATTGGACGAACGACCCCATCGGCCAACTGGTCCAATGCCGCCGGGCGTTGACGCCCGATGGGCTGTTCCTCGCTGTCCTTCCAGGCGGCCGCAGCTTGCAGGAGCTCCGCACCTCCCTCGCCGAGGCCGAGGCGGCCGTCGCCGGCGGCCTGTCGCCCCGCGTCCTGCCGATGGGTGAAATCCGGGATCTGGGCGCGCTGATGCAGCGGGCCGGGTTCGCCCTGCCGGTGGCGGACAGCCTGGTGCAGACGGTGGAGTATCGAAGCTTCCCCGCGCTCCTCTCCGACCTCCGGGCAGCGGGCGAGACCAATGCTTTGTCCGGGCGGCTGCGTCACTTCACCCGGCGGTCGGTGCTGGCCGAGGCGGCACGTATATATGCCAGTAGCTACAGCACCCCCGAGGGCCGTCTGAAGGCGACGGTGGAGCTTGTCGTCCTGACCGGCTGGGCGCCGCACGAAAGCCAGCAGCAGCCCCTGCGGCCGGGGTCGGCAAGGGCGCGGCTGGCCGATGCCCTGGGCGTGCCGGAGAAACCCTTGCCCAAAGACGGTTGACCCCGCCTGCCCAACCCTTATGTCCCGTCCTGAACCAATGGGAAGAACCGCGATGCAGGGACCCGAGACTGTCACCCCCGGCCAGGGCCGCCTTGCCCATGCCCCTGCCGACCATCCCCCGGTCCGCAAGCCGCGCGTGGGGGTGCTCTTGGCCAACCTCGGCACGCCGGATGGCCACGACTACTGGTCGATGCGGCGCTATCTGAGCGAGTTCCTGTCGGACAGGCGGGTGGTCGACTACCCGAGCTGGAAATGGCAGCCACTGCTGCAACTGGTCATCCTGTCGAAGCGGCCCTTCACCTCGGGGGCGAACTACAAGCTGATCTGGAACGAAGAGCTGAACGAAAGCCCACTTCTGACCATCACCAAGGCGCAGACGGCGGCGATTGCGGCGGTGCTGGCCGAGAAGCATGGGGCGGAGGTGATGGTCGACTTCTGCATGCGCTACGGCAATCCCTCGACCGAGGCCAAGGTCAGGGCGATGGTCGCGGCGGGGTGCGAGAAGATCCTGTTCTTCCCGCTGTATCCCCACTACGCCGGGGCGACCTCGGCCACCGCGAACGACCAGGTCTTCCGTGCCCTGATGCAGGAAAAGCGGCAGCCCGCCGTGCGGACCGTGGCGGAGTATTTCGACCATCCGCTCTATATCGACGCTCTGGCCGGGTCGGTAGAGGCTGCCTATGCGAAGCTGGACCACCGGCCAGACGTGCTGGTCGCCTCCTACCACGGGATGCCGCAGAGGTATCTGCGGGAGGGGGACCCCTACCACTGCCAGTGCCAGAAAACCTCGCGCCTCTTGCGGGAAAGGCTGGGGTGGGAGGCGGGGTCGATCGACACCTCGTTCCAGTCGGTCTTCGGTCGGGAAGAGTGGCTGCGGCCCTATACGGTGCAGCATGTGGCGGCGCTGGCGAAGGCGGGGAAGAAGCGGATCGCGGTGATGGCCCCGGCTTTCAGCGCCGACTGCATCGAGACGCTGGAGGAGATCAACGGGGAAATCCGCGAGGCTTTCCTGCACGCGGGGGGCGAGGTCTTCACCTATATCCCCTGCCTGAACGACGAGCCCGCGCATATCCGGGCGCTGGTCGCGGTGATCGAGGAGAATCTAGGCGGGTGGCTGCCGCGTATGGGGTGAAGGCGCCCAAGTGGCGCAGGCTTGAAGGGGGCGCCTTCTTCGGCCCGGGGCTTTCCCTTGGCTTCGTGCCTCCCGCTCAGAGGTCCGCCCTCCCAGACCGTGCCTTCGCAATATCCAGAAATCTCCGGCAAAGAGACGAGGTCGAACGAGGAGGTTGCCGTCAGGCCGCCAAGGTCAGTTCCGCCCATACGATCCCTGTTCGCCGCTGCAGGTCCGGTACTGCGCGCCGGTGCGACAGGAAGGTGTCGACCAGCATCAGATCCCAGCCCTGCCCCTCGTTCCCGAAGCGGATGGCGGAGACTTCCTCGGGACCAATCCAGCCCCCGAAGAAGAATGACAGTTTCCCTGCCTCCATCATCGAAGGGAACTCCCGCCGCCAGACCAGCCTGTCCGGGGTCAGCCGCAGCCCGAACTCTTCCCACAATTCGCGCAGCAGGCATTCTTCCGGGCCTTCGGACCCCTCGCG
The DNA here is from genome assembly GCF_036781545.1 of Tabrizicola sp. Classification (GTDB taxonomy): domain Bacteria; phylum Pseudomonadota; class Alphaproteobacteria; order Rhodobacterales; family Rhodobacteraceae; genus Tabrizicola. The sequence goes on along the minus strand of NZ_DAIQAT010000028.1, from coordinate 18,010 downwards.
ACCCCCACCCGGCAGGTCCCAGAGGCCGGGCCAGCGCAGACCCGGCGTTTCGTCTCGCAGATAGACCAGCACCGAGGAGTCGCAGAACAGCGCTGCCTTGGCCCCGGTGAAGTCTACCGCGCAGCTCAGGGTTGGTCGTTGATGTCGCGGTCCCAGATCTTGACCTGATTCTCGCGGACCCCCATCGTCCGGCGCAAGATCAGCCAGGCCAGAACCGAAACCACCGCGAAGATCAGGACCAGCGCGGGCACCCCGGCGGGGACGCCGAGCCCCACCAGAATGCCGGTCACGACCGCCCCGATGGCGAAGCCCAGGAAGATGAACCCCGGCACAAGGATTTCCAGCACCCCGAGCGCAAAGCCCAGGATCACCCAGGCCCACCAGGTTCCCGCAAGATCGGTCAGCATCTCAGGCCCCCCGTCCTTTCAGCATCTTGAACGCATCGCCGAAGGCCTCCAGCGCGTTGGCGGGCACAAGAATGGTCTGCTTGCCATGCCCGGAAGCCACCGCCTGCAAAGCCTCGACCTGCTTCAGCGCGACCTGGAACTGCGCCGCTTCCAGCCCGTTCTCCTTGATCGCCCCGGCGATCACGCTTGTCGCATAGGCCTCGGCATCCGCCGTCACCCGGCGCGCCTTGGCGGCCTGCTCGGCGGCGTAGAGATCGGCATCCGAGGCCAACTCGACCGAGCGCTTCTTGCCCTCGGCCTCCATCACCTGTGCCCGGCGCGCGCGCTCGGCGTTCAGCTGCTGCAGCATCGCGGCGCGGGTCGCCTCATCCAGGTTCACGTCCAGGATTTCGGCCCGCGTCACCTCGACCCCCCAGTCGTCGACCATGGCCGTGACCTGCTCGCGCACTCGCTCGATCAGTTGCGCCCGGTTCGACTGCACCTGGTCCAGCTCCAGCTTGCCGATCTCCGACCGGACGATCCCGGCGACTGTGGTGGCAATGGCGCCGTCCACATCGCGGATGCGGTAGACGGTCTTTTCCGGTTCCGTCACCCGGTAGAAGACCGAGGTCTCGACCTTCACCAGCACGTTGTCGGCGGTGATGGCGTCCTGCGAGGCGTTCGGAAGCTGGCGTTCCAGCACCGAAACCTTGTGCGCGATCCGGTCAAGGAAGGGCACCACGAAGTTGATCCCCGGTCCAAGCACCGCGCGAAGCCGCCCGAAGCGTTCCACGACGTGCTTTTCCGATTGCGGCACGATCCGCACGCCGAGGAAGATGCAAAGGATGATGAAAAGCGCGATGGCCAGGTAAACGCCGGGCCAGCCGATCAGGAAATTGCCGTTCACGGGGAAGTCCTCCGGTTCAAATCCGCGGCGGCAGGGGCCGGTCGCGTTAACGTGAATGTGACCCCTCGCCGCCGCCAGTGCAAGAGGCGCGGGGGCAGACTTCCCCCTGCCCCCGGAAGCGGATAGGGTCGCAGCGCCTGTTTTTCAAGGATTGCAACATGACCCAGCGCCTGCATCTCGTCTTCGGTGGCGAGCTGGTGGACCCCCAGACCAACGTCTTCCGCGACGTCAGCCAGATCCATATCGTCGGCATGTTCCCGAACTACGAAAGCGCCTACCGGGCCTGGAAGGGCGAGGCGCAGCGCACGGTGGACAATGCCCACATGCGCTATTTCATCGCCCATATCCACCGGCTCAGGGACGAGGGCACGCCGGCCTCGGCCACCGAGGAGCTGGGCGGCTGATCCATGGCCTCGTCGCTCGGCCTGACGCTTTACAACCTTGGCCAGCGGCGCGAGCCGGGTGAAGGCGCGTCCCGCCCGGCCCGGCCCGCCGGGCGTCTTGTCTGGCTGCACGCCCCGGGCGAGGGACTGGTCAGCCCGATGCGGGCCCTGGCGCGGCGTCTGGTCGAGGAAGACGGGCTGCCGGTCCTGCTGACCGCCCCGGTGACGATGGAGCCGCTGCCGGGGGTGATCCTGCAACCGCCGCCGGTGGACAGCCCGGTCGATGCGCGCGCCTTCCTTGACCACTGGAACCCCGAGATCGCACTTTTCGCCGGGGGCCAGCTGCGCCCCGCCGTGATGCACGAGGCGGGCGAGCGGCAGATCCCGATGCTTCTGGTGAACGCCAAGGCCCCGGCCTTCCTGCGCGAACGCGACGGCTGGTATCCGGGCCTGATGCGGCAGGCGCTTGCGCGGTTCCGGGCGATCCTCGCGGTGGACGAAGCAGCGGCGCGCGCCTTCCGCAAGGGCGGCGCGGCGCTGTCGGCGGTGGCTGTGACCGGCCGGATGGAGGAGGAACCCATCGTCCTGCCGGGGCTGGAGGCCGAACGCACAGCATTGGCAAGATTGCTCGCCGCCCGCCCGGTCTGGTTCGCCGCCGGCGTGACCGAGGCCGAGGAAGAGGCGGTGTTGCAGGCCCACCGGAAAGCCCTGCAGCATTCACACCGCCTGCTTCTGATCCTGATGTCGAAGGATCCCGCGCGCGCCGCCATCCTTGCCGACCGGTTCGAGGCCGAGGGCTGGGCCGTCGCGCAGCGTGCGCAGGAGGAGGAGCCCGAGCCCGAGATCGAGGTCTTCATCGCCGACAACCCGGCGGAATACGGGCTGTGGTATCGCCTCGCCCCGGTGACTTTCCTTGGCGGCAGTCTTTTCGGCAAGGGGCCGACCCGCAGCCCAATGGAGGCGGCGGCCCTGGGTTCGGCGATCCTGCACGGGCCGCGCACCGGCACCGCCGGGCCGGTTTTCGCCCGGCTGGGGGCAGCGCGGGCGACCCGGGCAGTGGCGTCGGCCAATGATCTGGGCGATGCGCTGGGCGATCTTCTCGCGCCCGATCGTGCGGCCCGGCTGGCGCAGGCGGCCTGGGGTGTGGCCAGCGACGGGGCCGAGGTGACCGAAGGCATCCTGCTTCGCCTCCGCGCGATCATGGACGGGGACGAGTGATGCGCGCGCCCGGCTTCTGGTGGCGCGCGCCCGACCGTCCCGGCCTTCTTCCGCGCCTGTTGGCCCCGCTCGGCTGGCTTTATGCCGCAGCCACCGCCCGCCGTTTGCGCCAATCGGGCTATGTCCCGCGGGTTCCGGTGATCTGCGTCGGCAACCTCACCGCCGGGGGGGCGGGCAAGACCCCGACGGTGATTGCCCTGGTCGAGCGCCTGGTCGCCCGGGGGCGGAAGGTCCATGTCGTCAGCCGGGGCTATGGCGGGCGGCTGGAGGGCCCGCTGCGGGTGGAGGGCGCCGACCATTCCGCTGCGGAGGTGGGAGACGAGCCCCTGCTGCTCTCGGCTTTCGCTCCGGTCTGGGTCGCGAAGGACCGCGCCGCCGGGGTTAGGGCCGCCGAGGCCGCCGGGGCCGAGGTGGTGCTTTTGGACGACGGCTTCCAGAATCCGGCGGTGAAAGCCGCGCTGGCGCTGCTTGTCGTCGATGCCGCCCGCGGTTTCGGCAACGGGCGCTGCCTTCCCGCCGGCCCCCTGCGCGAGCCCGTCGCCACCGGCCTCGGCCGCGCCGACCTCGTCCTGACAATCGGCCCCCCCGCCGCGCAGGCCCGCTTCGATGCGGTCTGGGGCGATCAACTCACCGTACCGCGCCTCTGCGGCCAGCTCCAGCCGCTGCGGATGGGCATGGACTGGCAGGGCACCCGCGTCCTCGCCTTCGCCGGGATCGCCGACCCCGCCCGCTTTTTCACCACCCTCCGCGCCGAGGGGGCCGAGGTCGTCCGGGGCGAGCCGCTGAACGATCACGCGACTCTGTCGGAGGCGCTGCTGCACCGGCTGGAGACGGAAGCCGCCAGCGCCGGGGCGCAGCTGGTCACGACCGAAAAGGACGCCGCCCGCCTGCCTCCGTCCTGGCGGGCGAAAGTGCTGACCCTGGTGGTGCGGCTTGAGGTTCAGGACTGGTCGCCGATGGATTTCGCATTGGACCGCCTGGGGCTTTAGCCACTGGCGCGGCTAGATCCGTCGGAAGCTCTCAAAGACGGTTCCTAAAGCACGTCGGCGCTGCGGATGTCCTCGGCGGCGAAGTCGATCAGGGCGCGGACCTTGCGGGGCAGGACGCGGCCTTCCAGATAGACGGCGTTGAGAAGACTGGTTTCCCCGGCGTGATCGGGCAGAACCTGGACGACGAGACCCGCGGCCAAAGCCTCGTGCAGGGTGAAGCGGGGAGCGTAAGCGAGGCCGTGGCCCTTGGTGGCCAGTTCCACGGCGGCGCGGGCGGAGTTCACCTGGAACCGGCCCTGCACGGCGACGGTGGTTTCCCCGCTTCCGGTGCCGAAGCTCCACCGCCGGGGTGTGCGGCGGTTGGTGTCGATGATGCAGTCGTGCCGGGCAAGCTCGGCGGGGTCTTGCGGCGTGCCCTTGCGGGCGAGGTAGTCGGGGCTGGCCACCAGCATCGAGCCGAAACTGCCAAGCTTGCGCGCCTTCAGCGACCGGGTGTCGGTGCGGCCCATGCGGAAGGCGACGTCGATGCCCTCGGCAGCCAGGTCGACATGCCGGTCGGAAAGCCGCAGGTCGAAGGACAGCGCCGGGTTCCGTTGCCCGAAACGTTCCAGCATCCCTGCGACATAGGTTTCGCCGAAGGTGACGGAGGCCGAGATGCGGATCACCCCGGCAAACCCGCGCGAGCCTTCCGAAACCTCGCCGATCAGATCGTCGAGATCGTCGAGCAGCGCAGGCGCGCGGGCCAGCAAGTCCTCGCCCGCCGGGGTCAGGCCGACCTTGCGGGTGGTGCGCTGCAGGAGCCGGACGCCGAGCCGGCTTTCCAGTTCGGCCACATACTTCGAGGTCAGCCGGTTCGACACGCCCAACTGCCCCGCCGCGGCAGTGAACGAGCCGGTCTGCGCAGTGGCGACGAAGGCCTTGAGTTCGTCGATCAGGTCCATCGGCATTCAGAACAAATTGAGGATAGTCATTCCGGATAACTGCCATTTCGTGGAGGAAGGTCAAGGGTTACCTTGGCCGCATCGATTCAATTGCCGCCCGAGGGGTGGCCGTCAGAAAGGATGACACCCATGTCGACCAATTCCGATTACGCCGCGCTGGCGCTTCGCCTGTCCAGCGGTGCCCTGTTCGTGGCCCACGGGTTGATGAAGGTCTTCGTCTTCACCATCCCGGGGACGGTCGGCTATTTCGAAAGCCTGGGCCTGCCCGGTTTCCTGGCCTATCTGACCATTGCCGCCGAAGTGGCGGGGGGCCTCGCGCTGATCTTGGGCGTGGCGACCCGTGCGGTCGCGCTGGCGCTGATCCCGGTGCTTCTGGGTGCTCTCTGGGTGCATTCGGGCAATGGCTGGGTCTTCTCCAGCGAGGGCGGCGGCTGGGAGTTCCCGTTGTTCTGGGCTGTGGTGCAGGGCGCCATCGCGCTTCTGGGCAGCGGCGCCTATGCGCTGAAGCCTTCGGCTCGGGCGGCTGCCCTGGCCTGACGACATTGGGCCGTCCGGTTCGGGCGGCCCTTCGTTTCCTTGCGGAAAGGGTCTTACGATGCTTGTCGATGGCAAATGGGTGGGCGACTGGCAGCCGGTGCAGAAGGCCGATGCGCAGGGCCGGTTCGTGCGGCAGCTGTCCAGTTTCCGCAACTGGATCACCCCGGACGGCCGCCCCGGCCCGACGGGCGACGGCGGGTTCAAGGCCGAGGCCGGACGCTATCGGCTGTATGTCGCGCTGATCTGCCCCTGGGCCTCGCGCACTCTGATCGGGCGGGCGCTGAAAGGGCTGGAGGGGTTGATCCCGGTGACGGTCGTGAACCCCGTGCTGACCGATGAGGGCTGGGCCTTCGGTGGCTATCCGGGAGCGGACCAGGATCCGCTGTTCGGCGCGGCCCACCTGCATGAGATTTATACCCGCGCCGATCCGCATTTCACCGGGCGGGCCACGGTGCCGGTGCTGTGGGATATGGCGCAAGGCGTCATGGTGTCGAATGAAAGCGCCGATATCCTGCGGATGTTCGACACGGCCTTCGAGGCCTTGGCGCCATCCGACCTGCGGCTCTACCCGGCCGATCTGGCAGAGAGGATCGACGCGCTGAACGCGCGCATCTATGACGGGCTGAACAACGGCGTCTACAAGGCGGGCTTCGCGGGGACGCAGGCAGCCTATGACGAGGCGGAGGCAGGCGTCTTCACCATGCTGGACGAGTTGGAGGCGCGGTTGGACGGGAGTTATCTCTTCGGCGCGCGGCTGACCGAGACCGATATCCGCACCTTCGTCACGCTGATCCGGTTCGACGCGGCCTATCACGGCATCTTCAAGCTGAACCGCCGACGGATCGCCGACTACCCGAGTCTCTCTGTCTATATGAAGCGCATCCTGCGGCTGCCGGGGGTCGCACAGACGGTGAACCTGGATCACATCAAGGCCGGATACTACTCGATCAAGGCGCTGAACCCCCTGGGCATCGTGCCCGCCGGACCGGAGCATGTGACGCGGCTGATCGGCTCGGTCTAGTCGTCCAGCATGGCCTGCAAGGTCGACAGGTGGTCGGCCTCCGACGCTGGTTTGTCGTCCCGGATGCGGTTGATCCGGGGAAAGCGCATGGCAACGCCGGACTTGTGCCGGGAGGAACGGTTCAGCCCCTCGAACGCCACTTCCACCACCTTGGTGCGGGCGACCGAACGGACCGAGCCGAAGCGTTCCACGGTATTGTTGCGGACGAAGCGGTCAAGCTCCTTCAGCTCGGCGTCGGTGAAGCCGAAATAGGCCTTGCCGACGGGAACCAGGTCCTCGCCGTTCCAGACGCCGAAGGTGAAGTCGGAATAATAGCCCGACCGCTTGCCATGGCCGCGTTGGGCATACATCAGGACCGCATCGACCAGATGCGGATCGCGTTTCCACTTGAACCAGGGGCCCTTGACCCGACCAGCGAGATAGGGGCTGTCGCGGCGCTTGATCATCACGCCTTCGATCACCGTGGCGGGCGGGTTCAGGCGCAGCGCGGCAAGCTCGTCCCATGTTGCAAAGGGCAGTTCGGGCGAGAGGTCGATGCGGGGGCCAAGCGGGGCGACGGCCTCTGCCAGAACCGCGCGGCGGGCGTCATAGGGCTGGTCGCGCAGGTCCTGGCCATTCCAGATCAGCACGTCGTAGAGCCGCAACCCCGCGGGGTGGGAGCGCAGCATGGCCGGGGTCACGGTCTTGCGGTTCAGCCTTTGTTGCAAATCGCCGAAGCTGGCGATCTCGGCTTCGCGGCGGACGAGAAGCTCCCCGTCCAAGGTGCCGTCGAAGGCCATCAGTTCCACGATATCGGGGAAGGCGGCGCTGATGTCCTCGCCGGTGCGGGAATAGAGGCGGCGCGTGCCGCCGTCGCTGACCGCTTGGATGCGGATGCCGTCCCATTTCCATTCGGCGGCATAGTCGGCGGGGTCGAGGACCGAGAGCTGGTCAAGGTCGGTCGGGGTGGAGAGCATCACCGGGCGGAAGGGGGCGCGGGCGGCGGCTTCGGGGCGGGGGCTGCCTGCGGCCCAAGCGAAGAGGTCGAGGTAGGGCGGTTGCAGCGCGTGCCAGATTTCCTCCACCTCGGTCACAGGCAGGCTGGCCCAGCCGGCGAAGGCGGTGCGAGCAAGGCGGGCTGAGACGCCGACCCGTAGCGCGCCGGTCGCGAGCTTCAGGTAGGCATAGCGCTCGGAAGGGCCAAGACTGTCGAGTCGGGCGGTGATGAGCGCGGGAAGGCGGGTCTTCGCGGTAGTCGCAAGTTCATGCACGACCTCGGACAGGGGCGGGTCCGAGCGGGTGCCGTCGGGCCAGATAAGCGAGATCGTCTCGGCAAGGTCGCCAACGAAATCATAGCTGTAGGAAAAAAGCTGAGCATCTACTCGCATTTCTGTCAGGCCCCGCAACAGGCTGGGCGTGACCTGCCTTAGCTTGAGATCGCCGGTCAGGGCGGCGAGCATCAGGCCGCGTTCGGGGTCGGGGTTGTCAGTAAAGGCGGTGGCCAGAAGCCGTTCCTTCCCCAGCCTTTGCGGGGTGAAGGCCAGGCGTTCCAGGAGGGTGGCGAAGGCGGCAAGGCTCATTCCGCTTCGTCCTCGTAGCCGACGAGATGCAGGGGCCGCGCGGCGCGCTGGTTCAACTCGCACCAGCGCATGAGCGCATCTTCGCGGCCATGGGTGATCCAGACCTCGGCAGGATCCAGTTCATTGATCGTCGCGGTGAGGTGCGGCCAGTCGACATGGTCGGAGAGGATCAGCGGCAGTTCCACCCCGCGCTGCCGGGCACGGGCGCGGACCTGCATCCAGCCCGAGGCGAAGGCGATCACCGGATCGGGGAAACGCTGCGCCCAAGTGGCAGCGAAGGCCGAGGGCGGGGCGATGACGATGGCCCCGGCGAAATCGGCCTTCTTGCCCTCGGTCGCCGGCCGAAGGTCGCCAAGGTCTACCCCCTGGGCGATGTGATAGTCACACAGGCGTTGCAGCGCGCCGTGGATATGGATCGGCGCGTCCCATCCGGCGCGACGAAGCTCAGCGATCACTCGCTGCGCCTTGCCGAGCGCATAGGCCCCGATCAGGTGCGACCGTTCCGGGAAGGCCTGCACGCTGGCCAGAAGCCGGGCGATCTCGACCTCGGGCGGGGGGTGGCGGAAGACCGGAAGGGCGAAGGTCGCCTCGGTCACGAAGATGTCACAGGGGACGGGCTCGAAGGGGGCGCAGGTCGGGGTGGGGACGCGGGCATAATCGCCGGAGACCACGATGCGCTGGCCCTGCCCCTCGACCGCGATCTGGGCCGAGCCGAGGACATGGCCCGCCGGGCGGAAAGAGACGGCGACATCGCCGATCTGGGTGGATCCCGCAGACGCCACCTGTCGGCTGGCGGCGAAGTCGTCGCCATAGCGGATGGCCATGATGTCGAGCGTCTGGCGCGTGGCCATGACGGCGCCGTTGCCGGGGCGGGCATGGTCGGAATGGCCATGGGTGACAAGCGCGCGGGGGACGGGGCGCAGCGGGTCGATGAAGAAGTCACCCGCCGGGCAATACAGCCCCTCGGGCCGGGGAAGAAGAAGCGGCGGCTTGGCCATGTGCAGAGCCTTCTTCAAGCCGCAAGGCGCGCGGAGAACAGAGGATAGGCGGGGGAAAGGCAAAGTCCAATCCCGAACGGCAGGGGAACGCGGGGCAGCACCGTCCGTTCCCCGGAGGCGCAGGGAAGCTGTGACCATTGTTCCACAACCCGCACCAATTCTGCCGCCGTCCGGCGTTTCGTTCAGGGGAATGCGGGGAAAGCATGCGAGGATGGCTTCAGGTCATGAAGGCAGGGGCAGGACATGCGCGCCGTTCTTGGAATCGTTGCGGTTGCCGGATTGACCGGCGGTGCCGCCGAAGCGCAGGATGCGCTGAGCTACAGCTTTGAGGGTCGCGCGGGCCTGGGCTATCTGAGCCAGAGGACCGAAAGCGGCAACGAGACCGGCTTTGCCTATGAGGCCCCGGTGCTGGCTGTCGAGGGGACCGGCAGGATCGAGTTCCAGCCGACCGACCTCCTCCGCTTCGGGGCGCTGGCTCGGGTGCAATGGCAGAAGGGCCGCGAGTCGAACTACGACCGGTTGACCCCGGTCGGCCCCTTCGAAGGGGCGGGTGCAAAATTTGGCGGCACCGAGCTGGACATGGCGGTCTATGCGGCCGTTTCGGTGGTGACGCTCAGCTACGGCGACATGGAGACCGCCTTCGACCGCGCCACGCGCGAGATCGCGCAGGGCGATTCCATCCTGGACGGCGGCAATGCGGTCTGGCTGAACATCGGCGACGGCGCGGGAAGCGGCGGGTTCCGCGACGGCCTGTCCAGCGGCCCGGGAAAGGGGCCAGACCTGCGCACCCTGCGCGCCGATGTGCAGTTGGGCGATTTCACGCTGTCCGCCTCGCGGTCGAAGGGGCAACCGACATTCGGGCCGGAGATCCGGGTGGATGCGGCAGGCCTGACCTGGGAGCATGAGTTCGACGGTGCCACGCTGTTCGCGGGGATCGGCTATGACAAGGGCCCGCTGGACCGGTTCCGCTCCTTCAGCCTGGGGGCGACGGCGGCCGGGTTCAACCTGATCCTCGGCCGTATTCACCGCGAGCCGCTGGTCGTGAACAGCGGCTTCACCGCGGCCTATGACACCACGTTCCGGGGCGCGTCGCTGTCCTATGACTTTGGCGATTTCACCTTGGGGATGGCGAAATCCTCGCAGGACATCCGGCCCTTTGCCGATGCCGTGTTCGAGGGCAAGGCGCGGGCGATCTTTGCCTCATGGCAGGCGCGGGACAATGTCTCGGTCGATTTCGAATATTCGAAAAGCGAATACCGGGTCGTCAGCGGCGACGACACGCGCAAGGCCAGCATTGCAGTGGCGCTGGAGTTCTGATCCCCCTCAGTACAGGTCCACCCGGAAGGGCGTGGTCGACCACTGGAGGCGGGCGATGTCGATCAGGCGCTCGACGGGGTCGGTTTCCACGGAAATGTCGCCATGCTGCGTGGCGATGCTCTGATAGGCCGACTGGCTGCCTTCGCCGAAGGCGCCATCGGGGGTGACGGCGGCGCCCAAAGATTGCAGCAGGCGTTGGGATGCCTCGTCCACCGCCTCGACCGGCAGGGCGGCCAGCACCTTGCGGGCGCGTTCGATCGTCTTCTGGTCGCGCAGCGCGGCGGCACGGCCCGCGCGCCAGGCGGCATCGGCGGGTGACAGGCCGCCTGCGCCTTCGGTCAGGATGAGATAGGCGGCGTAGGCACCGGCATTGGCATCGCCGCGTTCCAGGCCCATGTCGAACCATTCCACAGCCTTGCCCAGATCGGGTTTCTTGCCCAATGCTCCGCTCGCGATCAGCGTGCCGATATTGCCCGGCGCGTTTGGATGGCCACCGTCCGCCGCCTTGGTGAACCAGTCGAGCGCGAGCTTCGCATCCTTCTTCTGGCCGCCGAGGCCGTTCATGTAGACCAAGCCGAGGTTGTTATAACCGTAGATGTCGCCCCGGGCGGCACTTTCGTTCAGATAACGCAAGCCACGGGCCGGGTCGTAGTATTCGCTTTTCTCATCGAGATAGAAGTAGCCAAGCTCGTTCATCGCATAGGTATGCCCGACCTCAAGCGCCCGCATCAGCAGGTCATAGCCGCGCAGACGGTCCTGCCCGGTCTTGCCGAAGCGCACCATCTGGCGGCCCAGCGCATAGAAGGCATAGGGATCGCCCAGTTCGACGCCCTCGCGGAAATAGGCCATCGCCTCTTCCGGGGCGGCTTCCAGCGTCGAGCCGCCGGTTTCGCGGCCCTCGTTCAGGATGGCATTGCCGATGGCATAGGAGGCGCGGGAATGGCCCAGCTTGCGGGCGGTGTCCCATTCGGCGCGGGCCTCGTCGTGGCGGCGCAGCGCGGCAAAGGCACGGCCCAGCTGATAGTGGAAGCGGGCATTCTGCGGCTCGCGTGCGACGGCGGACTGGCAGGCGAGGAGCGCGGCTTCGGGCTCGATCTCGTTGGCGAAACGGGCAATTCCCACCCCCTCGGGATCGAGGTAATCGGCAGCCTGAAGATCGCAGGGATCGGGCGTCAGGTCGACCTGAACCAGCTTCGGCGCGCCGTTGAGGTCCAGCTTGAACTGGACCTTCAGCATCGGATCCTGGCCGAAGGTGACAGTCGGGCCGCTGACATAGGCGAAGGCGAGCCGACCGAGGTCTTTGGCCGCCAGCGGAAAGATCGGGGCGGATTGCAGGCCCTGGTCGTCAAGCAGCACCAGCCGACCTCCGCGCGGGGGTTCGGCGAGGCCGACAGTATCGGTCGGGGCAAGGGCCAGTTCCTGCGCGAGGGTCGCGCCGATGGGAACGGCGGGGGCCAGAGGGGCGGCGATCCTGATATCGGGCGTTGGCAACGTGGCGTCGAGGGGCAGAAGCTCGGCCGAGCTGGCGGCGAAAAGCGTAAGGCCGCGGGCGACGGAAGTCCCGTTGTCCTCGACCGGGCCCGAGATGTCCGGGGCGGTGCTGACCGAGGCGATGCCCGCCTGTTCCACCATGGTGGAGCTGTCCCAAGGGACCTGGACCCCCTGAGTCTCGACGAAGACCTTGCGGCGGACAGTATCGAAGAGATCGGTCAGCGGGACCGGTCCCAGCGAGGCAGCCTGCAGGAACGCGGTGGCAAAGGGGCTGTTCTCGCCCGCGCCGTCCAGCGCCACTTCGCCGGGAGAGGTGGAGAAAACCACATAGGAATTCACCGGGGCGGCAAGGGAGGCGAAACCCGTCTCGACCTCGCGCACATCGGGGCCGAGCGAATCCTGCAGCTTGACCCCGGCGAAGGGGTTGTTGCGGCAACTGTCGAGGATCACGATCTGCAACCGCGCCCGTGCGCCGATGATCGAGACGAGGCTGCCGAGCGAGACGGTCTCGAACGGCAGGCCATCGATCTGGTCCAGTTTGGCGTCGGTCGGGATGAGGTAGTTCTCGGACCCGATCTGCACACCATGGCCCGCATAGTAGAACAGGACCTCGGTATCGCGGTCGACGTCGAAGAGGACCCGCTGCATCAGCCCTTCGAAATCACGCTTCGAGGCGTCCTTCAGAAGGGTGACGTCATAGCCTTGCCCGGCCAGCAAGTCCGCCACGTCCAGCGCATCGTTCCAGGCGTTCGGCAACTGCGGCGCGTGGGCGTAGGACTGGTTGCCGATGACGATGGCGTATTTCTGGCGCGGATTGGTGTCAGGGGCCAATTTGCGGCTGCTGGCCGAGACATGGCCTTCAGGAAACGGGCCGAGGGTGGCATCCTGCGCTGTCGCTGTAGAACCGGCAGCGGCAAGAAGAACCGCCAAGACGCCGCCTTTCGTGAAGATGCGCGGGAGAGGCATGGCCGATCACCAGCCGCCGCCACCGTTGCCAGCACTATTGAAGTCAATGTCCACCGGCTTGGGCTTCTTGACCACAGGCGCGGGCGCGGCTGCGACGGGTTTCTTGACCACCGGCTTCTTGACCGGCGCGACGACGGTCGGGGCCGGTTTCTGAGGTGGAGGCATAAGCTCGTCACAGGCGGTGACAAGACCGAAGGCAGAAAGGAGGAGGAGAGAGCGAGACCAGGTTGCAGGCATGAAAAGACCCATTCGTTGAAGCGTTGGCCGACCGCACAAGGTGAAGAAAGGATACAAACAAATCGCTGGAAGGATGCCACAGTCCGCCGGTTCAGGCAACGGCGCCGGGGGCGGGGGTCCGGGGCGCACCCACCCCGGACTTGCGTTCAGCTCAGCGCCTGAAATTCGACGCGGCGGTTCTGTTCGGATTTGGGATCGACATTGTCGAGGAGAAACCGTTTGCCCAGGCCCACGGCCTCCAGCCGACCGGCCTCGATCCCGCAATCGTTGATGAAGAAGCGCTGCACCTCCTCGGCCCTGAGGCGCGAGAGGCGTTCGTTGTAATCGTCTGTGCCCGAGGCATCGGTATGGCCGATGATGCGGAAGAGCTGGATGTCGGAGGCCTTCATCACCTTGCAGAGCGTCGCCAGCTTGGGCTTCTGCGCCTCGTCCAGGGCGGCGCTGTCGAAGGCGAACTCGATCCGGATGTTGACGCCCAGGTCTTCGGGCATCTTCACCAGCGTCGCCGTCTCGGCCTCTTTCACCACGGTTTCGGTGGTGCTCGCCGCGACAGTCTCGGCCACCTGGGTCGTCCCGGAGCTTTCGGTCGTGGCCGCCGTCACGGTTTCGGTCTCGGCGGGGTCCTTCGCCACTTCGGTCGCGATCGCGACATCGTCGGCGGTGACGAGGGTCAGGCCGCGGGTGAGACCGGTCTTGCCTTCGACCGCGGCCTTATAGGCGTCGCGTTGCGCCAGAAACAGGTTCAGCAGTTCCTCTTCGGACTGGTCCTGCGACCAGGCGCCGGAAGGCGCGACCACGGCGCAGATCGCAAGACTGGTCAGCAAGTTGCGCATATTCGAACGACCTTCCAAAAAAACGGATTTATGACTGGGCGAAGTCTAGGCTATGATGCCTCTGCATTCAATTCACACCTTTGGGCGATCTCTGGCCATGAACACACCGATCACTGTGGTTCCGGGGGCCGCGCCCGCCCTTCCGGTGGCCGTCGGGGCCGGGCTGACCAACCGCGGCATGGTGCGCGACCGCAACGAGGATTCGATCCTGACCGACCCGTCGGGGATGCTCTGGGCGGTGGCCGACGGGATGGGCGGCTACGGCAACGGCGATGTTGCTTCGGACATCGTGATCGACTGCCTGGCACAGATTCCGGACGGGGCCGATCCCGGCCCGGCGCTGGTGGCGCGGCTGAAGGAGGCGAACCAGCTGGTGCTGGAGCGCCAGCGCGCACCGGGGATGGGGCGGATGGGGTCGACCGTGGTCGCCGTGCTGATCGCCCGCGCGGTGGCGCATGTGGCCTGGGCGGGCGACAGCCGGGCCTATCTGCTGCGCGGCGGGCATCTGCGGCCTTTGACCCGCGATCATTCGGTGGTGCAGGAAATGGTCGACCGGGGCGAACTGTCGCCCGAGGAGGCCGAGAGCCATCCGGAATCGCATATGGTGACGCGGGCGGTCGGTGGCGGCACGGAGCTGGAGGTCGATCTGGTCAGCGTGCCGCTGCAGGTGGGTGACCGGCTGCTCCTGTGCAGCGACGGCCTGACGCGCTGCGTCTACGAGCAGACGGTCGAAGCCCTGCTGCGCGAGGCCGTCACCCCCGAGGATGCCTGCCAGAAGCTCTTGCGTGAGGCGCTGGACAGCGGCGCGCCCGATAATGTCTCGGCGATCACCGTGCTGATCCGGGAAAGCTGAAGCCATGCAGCAGAACAGTCTGATCGCCCCGATCATCGTCGCCATCGGCGTGATCATCGCAGCAGTTGCCTTTGCGATGGTGACGACGCTGCTGCAATCGGCCGACAGCGGCGCGGACCTGCGGCTGACCCGGCTGGAAGCGGCCTTTGACGCCGAAGCGGGGCAGCGCGCGCGGCTGGAGGCGGAGATCGGCACATTGAAGGCCGACCTCGCCCGGTTGCGCGACGACATGAGCCTTCTGGCGAACCGGGCGCCGGTTGCGACCTCGACCGAGGTTGCCATCCCCACGACCGGTTCCGATGGGCTGAGCGCGGGCGAGGACGAACAGCACCAGCCCGAGACCGAGGCGCTGACCGAGCAGATGAAGGCGGCGCGCGAGCGGTTCAACAAGGGCATCACCCAGCCGCGCAACAAGACCATGCTGGCTTTGCTGGGCCGTCCGCGCGAGGACCTGGGCACCGATTGCCGGGGGATCACCAATCCGCGGTTGAAGGGTCTGGTCGAGACCCGGCAGATCGGCCCGATCAAGGCCACGATGCTGAAGCCGGCGCTGGACAGCCTGGAACGCATCTTCGCGAAGCTGAAGGAGGACGAGCCGGACATCTATGCCAAGCTCGGCACGGCGGGTGCGCTTTGCGTCCGGCTGATCCGGGGGTCGGCCAGTTCGGTTTCCAACCATTCCTTCGGAACGGCGATCGACATCACGTTGCAGGGCGAGCTTGACCCCTTCGCCGACGGCACCATGCAGATAGGCCTGGTGATCCTGGCCGAGCATTTCAATGACGAGGGCTGGTATTGGGGCGGCGGCTACAACCGCGAGGACGGGATGCATTTCGAGGTGGGCGAAGAGACCCTGCAGAAATGGGTCGATGAAGGGCTGATCCCGTCGCAATGAGTGGTGCGCCGAACAGCCCGCGCACGGTCCTGCCGCCAAAGCGTGGGGGGCGGGTATCCGATCCCGAGGTCTATGAACGCGCGGCGGGGCCGATCCTGCGCATGATCGAGCAGCTGGCGACGATCCGGGGGGTGGAGGCGCAGGTGCTGGTGCAGCGCGCAGGCGAGGCGCTGGACCGTTTCGACGCCGAGCTGGAACGGGCGGGCGTGCAGCCCTCGACCGTGCAGCCCGCGCGCTATGCATTGGGCCTTGTGCTGGACCAGACGGCGCGCCGGAACCGGGCGGTGGATGTCTCGCTCTGGGGTGCGGGGGCGCACCGGCTGATCTTCGACGGACGCGACCTCTCGGCGACCAGCTTGCGCGACTTCATCCGCAAGGCGGGCGAGGCGGGGCCGGAGTTCGCAGGCGTGAAGGTCTTCATGGAGCGGCGGCTGGCGGTGCTGGAAGGCAGCCGGACCCGGTTCGACCGCAACCTCGGCGCGGGCTGGACCGGGATCACGCTGGTGCTGATCCTGGCTTTCGTGCTGCTGGTTGCGGGCTGGGCCGGGTTCGTCGAATGGCGCTTCCACCGCGACCTGACACAGCTTTTCGAGGCCGAGGCGCTGGACATCGGGCTGGACCGTGACGGCGTGATCCCCGATCTGCCGCAGCGGCTGACCCGGCTGGGCGAAGCGGCAAGGGGCGTGGAGCAGGCCGCGAAGAAGGCGCCGATCCGGCTGTTTGCAGGGCCCCTGGGCTTCGATGCGGCGGTGCGGGCCGATGCGGTCTATGACGCGGCGGTGCAGAAGCACCTGCCGGGCGCGCTGGCCCGGGCCGTGGATGCGGCGCTGACGGCAGAGGGCGAGAGCCTGCCGCTCTATGACACGCTGCGGGCCTGGTCGATCCTGTCGGGACAGGCCGACTGGACACCGGACTATCTGGCGGGCTGGCTGACGGACCGGGCAGGAATGCTGCCCGACCTGCAACCCCTTGCCTCCCATATCGCGCGGCTTCGTCAGCCGGAGACACCCCCGCCGCCGCCGGATGCCGAGCTTCTGGCGCAGGCGCGGATCTATGCCGCCGATGCGCCCGAAGCGGCGCGGGCCTATCTGGAACTGCAACGGTCGGCGGGCGCGGCAGGGCTGGCGCCCTGGCTGCCGGACACCGCCGTGCCGGGCCTGTCGGTCGTGCTGCAGCGCCGGTCGGGGCTGGCGATGGAGACGCCGATTCCCGGTCTTTTCACGCAAGCGGGCTGGGACTATGCCCGCAGGGTCGGGGCCGGGCTTGCGGTGCAGGTGACGCGGGCCGAGGCGGCGCGGCTCTTCGGCAAGCCTCCGGCAACCCAGAATGATGCACCGGACCGGGTGATGGATGTCCTGCAACGCGAGACGCTGGCGCGCTGGAAGGCCTTCCTCGCCGATGTGCAGGTGCGCCCCTTCGCCGATCCGCAGCAGGCGGTGCTGGTTTCGGGCCGCCTGTCCGCGCCGGATTCACCGCTGGCCAAGCTTCTGCCGGAAGTCTGGGCACAGGTCGGCGGGCTGGACCGCAACCGGCCCCATGCCATGCAGCTGCGCATCGCCTCGGAATTCGCAGCGCTGATCCAGTATTCCGAAGACGGCCGGATGAACGAAATCGCAGGCCTCTTCGCCAGCCTGAACGTGGCGCTTGGCGCGATGGACCGGGACGAGCCGCGCGGGCTTCAGCGGCTGATGTCTGCACAGGCGCGCGGGGCCACGCTGGCAGCCTTGCGGACGGCCCCGCCGATGGTGGTGCAGATCGTCGAGGACGTGCTGGTCCAGACCAGCGCGGCGCAGGCCGACCCGTTGTCGAACCCGCTGACAAAGGCTTGGCAGACCGAGGTCCTGTCGCTTTGCAAGCAGGTGACGGAAGCGCGCTATCCCTTCGCCACAGGCGCGGATGCACTGCTGAACGACGTGACACGGCTGCTTGGCGCCGGGGGGGCCATCGACAAGTTCTACCGCGCCCGGGCCGAACCCTATATCGACACGTCCAGCACACCCTGGCGCTGGAAGCCGGATGCGCGCTTCGCGGGCCTCGACCCGAAAAGCGCCGAGTTCCTGCAGCGGACCCAGGCCATTGCCGCCGGCTTTTCCGGCCAGGGCAGCGAGATGACGCTGGCCGCGCTGGCCGAACGCGGCAAGACCTTCGTGGCGGTAGGCGGACAAGGCGGGCCGGTCGAGACCACGCTCGCGCCGCTCACCCTGGCCTGGCCCGGCACCAACCCCGCGGCGGGGGCCGAGGTGCGGTTCACCACAGCAGAAGGCAGCGCCACGCTGGCAGAGCCCGGCGAATGGGGCCTGTTCCGCATCCTCGACGGGATCCGCCTGCGCGAACGCGACGGCGGCAAGCGATTCCTCATCGACCTCAAGTCCGGCAATGCACGGCTCTTCATGGAGGTGCAGTTCCCCTCCGAGGCCAATCCGTTGTCGCGCTGGAAGCTTCTGAAGGGTCTGGCTTGCCCCACCGCGCTGTGACCACG
>NZ_DAIQAT010000027.1:0-30587 GCF_036781545.1 Tabrizicola sp. | reverse complement strand
GTCACGAAGTCGGCATAGGCCACTTTCCAGGCCCCGCCGTGGTGGCCCCCGCCACCAACCACTTTCTTCCGTTTGATGATGACCGGCGCCGCATTGCCTTGCGCAGCCATCCCACATCACCTAAGTCTTCTACCCGGGATCAGGCATAACAGGCGCTGCGTTTACAGGGGCTTAACCGACGGCCTTTTAGCGAATGACCGCGGTTCGGCCACAGTTCGAGGTCTCGCTGCGCCCGTGGCTAGAGCGCGAGCCCGCGCCAGGCAGCAAGCGCGGCGCTGGTCCCGTCACCCTCGACCACGCCGAGGATCGGGGCGGCGCTCAGCCTGGCACAAAGGATGCTGTGCCCATCGATCAGAGTGGCCCCGAGCAACACACAGATCGGCGCGCCGGGTGTGGGGGACAGCGCATCGAGCTGACGGTCCACCGCCTCGCGCTCGTCTTCGAGGAAGGTCCGGAGATGCGAGATCATCTCCTCCGGGCCATTGGACTTGCCTGCATCCTCGCCGTCGACGATGAGCCAGGCGACGAGGTCCGGGCCGAACGCGGCGGCAAAGTCGGCGAGACCGCTGTCATCTTCGCTGGCGGGCTGGAAGGACGATGGAGCGCTCGGCGCCCCCTCCGGCTCGACCGGGGCCGGCTCATCCGTCTCGGGTGCCAGATGGCCTGGCTCGCTTTCGTTCAGATCGATCAGCAGAAGGTCGGCCAGAAGCGCCACCGGCAGCCCGACGCTGACCTGTTCGCCACCCCGCCCGATCGGACCGGAAGTGACGCGCAATTCGTGCCGGGGCGCGGCGATGGCTTGCAGAAGCTTGATCAGATCGTCCTTGTGCTCGTCCTCCAGCGTCTCGATCCCCAGGCAGCTTTCGGCACCCGGAAGTCCGATGGCCGAGGTCATGCGCAGCACGCGGCGTCCGGAGACATCCAGCGTCAGGCTGGGTCCGCTGGCGGAATCGAACTGCAGCGACCGGCCGAGCATGGTCTCGTTGACGGCGCGGAGAAGCTGGGCCAGGGGATTGCGATCATCGGCAGCGGCAATCACCCGCGCCCCGCCAGGGGCGAAGCTGGACGTCGCCTGCAGGCTGCGCAGGCGAGATAGGATCGGAAGTGTTGCCCTGTTCAACGCTTCGCCTGGCCCCCGTCACCCCCCTTGGGTGATGCTTTCCAGCGTGTCGCGGATTTTGGCGACAAACGCGCCAAGGTCAATGCCGGGATCGCAGATGCAGCACAAAGCATCGGCAGGCTCGGTGTCGGACCGCATGAAGACACGCAGTGCATCCGGCCCCATCACCACGGCGGAATGCGGCTCGCCGAAGGCCTCGACCGAGAGCGCGAAGAGCGGATCGTCGAAGCTGGCCCGGGCCTGGTCGCACAGCCGGTCGAGGTGTTCCTGCGTGGTGCTGAGCGTACCGGCGCTGGACAGGATCATGCGCGAGGACAGGTCGGCGAATGCCACGAGGCGGGCCTGCGGAAAGGCCTTGACGACGGCGCCCAGATTTTCGGTCACACCCAAGACAAGGCCCTTTCAGGCTTCAGGAAATCTTCATCCGGCCCGCCGGGAAGGCATCGGTGGTGCCGACGATGTTGTCGGAGAATGTCACCAGGGTCGGCCCGGTCTCGGCGGTCGGCCGCTCGGTCCGCAGAAGGCGTTCGGTCTTCGCCTCGACCCGGCGCGGCAGGACCTTGATGACCGGGGTGTTGCGGATGATGGTCAGCCGCTCGAAGGCCTGGGCGATCAGGCTTTGCCCGACTTCGGTCTCATCAGCGGGATCGGGCGTGATCGCCGGTTTCCCGGCATCGCCAGGCTCGGGGTGGCCCTCGTCGATGATGCGGTGGACGATGTCGAAAAGCGCCTTGGCAAAGTCGTCGGCGCCGCTGTCGATCCATTTGGTCTCATCGTTGCCCGCCCGCATCGCCTGCAACAGCGAGACGGGATAGACTTCGGCGAAGAGCCCTTCGGTTTCCTGCTTCACACGCTTCACGACCTTGGCGCGGTCCTTCTCGCCCAGGATCTTGTCGAAGCGCGTCACCAGAAGCAGGCTGTTCTGCCGCATCTCCTGCGGGAAGGTCGACCAGACCCCGGATTCCGATTGCCGCCAGGCCTGGGTCGCATGGGTGCACCACAGCACGGCATCGGCCAGATGGGCCATCCGCTCCCACACTTCGGACGACATCGACGGGTCGGAGATTCCGGGCATGTCGATCAGGTCGCAGTAGCGCAGGATGTCGCTCTTCATGAAGATGCGGATATGCTCCGTCGTCTCCAGGCTGACCTGCTCAAGCTCGGCGAGGTCGAGATCGTAGGCGTGGCCGTCGAGGCCCATCGTATAGGCGTCGTCCGGGCCGTAGGACAGCCAGACCGGCGGCAGCTGGGTTGCGGTCACCTTCTCCAGCAGCGGCTTCGCCCCCATCAGCACGTTGCAGAGCGTGCTCTTGCCTGAGCTGAATTCGCCCATGATGGCGATACGGGGCTTGCGGGTCAGCGGCATTCCTCAGGTCCTTTCTTGTCGAACCTAGTCGGCGTAGATGGCAAGTTCGTCCATGATGGACGCGAGGCATTCCTGCCGGTCTTCCCAGGCGTTCACGCCGAAAAGCTCCTTCATCTCTTCCATCGAAATCTCGGAAGACGCCAGAGCGCTCATCAGCAGCTCGCGCTGTTCCTGCAGGAAGTCCCGCAGGGTGGCTTGCGTGCGTTCGCGGAAAAGGCCGATCTGGATGGTCTTCAGGTCGTTGATGATCGGGTCGGTCTCGGCCCGGATCAGCTTGTTGAAGTCCTGCGCAAAGGCCTTGTAGCCGCGGCGGCGCTGCCACCAGCCCTTCCACCAGCTGACCTGGAGGTCAAGCGCGATGGTCTGGCCCAGGTTGATCGGCGGCGGGATGTAGGAGACGACCGGCGTCTCGATCTTGAAGCCCTCGACCGTGATCGAGAAGGTCTGGCCATAGAGATCGGCGATCCTGACCGCGGTCTCGTTGTTCACCTCGGCGGCGATGCCATGCATCTTCTTCAGCACGACCTGGTAGCTGGAGCTGAGCAGCATCCGCAGCCCCAAGGGGCTGTAGTGCCAGGTCGCATCCTCGCCATTGGCCTGCAGATGTTCGATCAGGCTGTTGGTCGCACGGTCCAGGAAGCGTTCGTAGCTCTGGTCGATGCGGTGGGTGAAGTCCTTGCAGACGTTGTTGGTCAGATGGGTCAGCTTCTCGACCGCGCCCAGTTCGATCTTGCGCAACTCGGCGTCCAGCTGCTGCGGCGTCATGGTGCGGTTCAGCTGGCCGTCCGATTCCAGGATGCGGACCTGGTCGACCACGTCCAGGCTTTGCGCCAGGTTCAGCGCCTGGCGCGAGGATTTCTGCAAGGCCTCGCGCACCGGGCCTTCGTACATCCGCTGCCCCAGCGCATCCAGAAGCGCAGGCACCCCGGAGGCGTGCCAGACCAGCTGTTCGGCCGACCAGCTTTCCATCTTGTCGGCGAAGGCGGCGCGGGTCCAGTTGATCGCCGACTCGGTCGAGTCGTCGGTCATCTCGTCGATCTTGCCTTCCAGCACCGAATTCGCCCAATGGGCCGAGCCGTAGATGATGTCGATGTCCGGCGGCGCGTTGTTCTTTTCCAGCGTCTCCAGGATGGCGCGGTGGATTTCCGGCACCTGGTTGGCGGGATCGGGCAGTTCGTCGATCCGGTTGACGAAGATGATGATCTCGCGCGACTGGCGGTGCGCGATCAGGCGGATCAGCGCCATGTCCATCGTGGTCAGCGCCTGGTGCGCCGAGAGGACGACGATACAGGACCTGCTGTCGCGGACCGCGTTGATCGTGATCTGCTCGCGCATCATGAACGTGTCGTTCACGCCGGGCGTGTCGCGCACGCACAGGATGATCGGGAAATCCTCGCGGTCGATGTAAAGATCGGCGGACTTGGTGATGTCGGTGAAGCGGCCCTGCTCGGCCCCGCCCACCTCCTCGTCGCCGACGCAGACATAGCGGCGCAAGAGCGCGTCATCGACCGTGCCATAGCGGTGCTCGGTGCCCAGAAGCATCTCGAACTTGCGGCCCAGACGCGCCTGCGCCTTCTCGCGCATCTGCACGACTTGCAGGCGCAGCTTCTCAAGCTCGTCATCCGCCCCGGCGCGGGCCGCCAGCTGGCCGATCCGGCCGCCGTTCGACACCAGCTTTTCCCATTCGGCGTTGTCGAAGAACTTGAACTTCGCCTTCACGTTCAGCTCGGGCGAGGGCGTGTTGATGTGCAGCGAGGTGACGACCGAGGTCCAGGGGTTCACGTCGGTGGGCAACAGCCCCGGCGCGCCGATCATCGCGTTCAGAAGCGAGGTCTTGCCCGCCTTGATCTGGCCGATGACCGTGACCGAGGGTTCGACCTCGCGCACCTGGCTCATGATCCGGGTGACTTTCTTCGCCGTGTCCGGATCGGCCATGGTGACGAAATCGCGCAGCACGTCCTCGAACTGCGTGATCGCATCGGCAATCCGCGTCAGGCCCGGGAAGTTGCGTTTCAGCGCGACTTCGGGCGGCCGGACGGCCGGGCCGTCAGGCTCTTCCGCGGTTTCTGCTACGGCACCCAGTCCCATGATCACCTCATACTTGCGGGCTTGATGGATCTAGTTCGTACCCGAGCAGACACAAGTCCCCGCAATCATGTCATAAGTTTGGAAAGTGGTCCCAATTGGGCACATTCTTGACGATTCTACGCTCACAATGAAGTCAGGTGCCGCGTAATGTTTCCAATTCGCGTTTAAGTTGTAGAAGAAGGGTCAGCGCATCATCGGCCGGTGCGTGGCCTTTTTCCAGCTGCATCAACATGATAAGGTCCATCACCTCGCCCAGGTCGCCGCCGATCTTGCGCAAAGCGTCGGACTGCCCGCGCGACACCATCGCCATCACCTGTTCGGTCGTATCCCGGCTGTGGTCGAGAATCAGGTCGACCGGCACCTTGCCCTGGGGGTCGATTTCCTGCTCCAGCTGGGTCGAGCGTGCCGTGATCAAGCCGATCGCTTCGTCCAGCAGGGCTTGGTCGCCACCGGGGACCTGCGCCGAGGTCGACAGAGCCGCGGGGGCCGCGACGGCCCGCGCGGCAATGCGGGGACGTTCGCGCCGCGGTGCCGTGGGTTCCGGCTCGGTCCGCCGCTCGCGCATCATGATGGCGCGGGGCGAAAACTGCGATTCGTCCGGTGCCGGCCGCGCGGCAACCGGTTCGGGCGCCGCAACGGGCGCGCGCGGTGGCGCCGCCATGCGTGAAAGCGGCGTGGCGCGTGGCGCAAGCAGGGCCGAGGGCTCTGCCGGCCTGGCGTGCGGTGGGCGGTCGGAGACCCGGGGCCGGTCGCCCGGAGGGGCAGGCTCCGGTTCCGGATCAGGCGCGGTTTCGGGGTCCGCCCCGGCCTCTGTCGCCTGCCAATCGTCGTCGGCTTCCGCCGTGGAATGCTCTACGGCTTCGTCCTGCGCTGCGGCTTCGGCCGAGGCGGCTATCTCTTCCGGCGTCGCGCGGAGTGACGACAGGTCGGGCAGCGGCGCGCCCGCGCTGCCTGCGCCGCGACGCCCGCCGAACAATGGCGCCCGGACGGTCCGCGGCGGTTCGGCTGCCGGTTCCGGACGCGGGGTGACGGCGCGGTGCCGCCGTTCCCGTGGTTCGGGCACTATGGGCTCGACAGCTTCACTGGGGGCCTCAACCGGTGGTTCCGGCTCTGCGACCGGCGCGGGTTCAAGGTCCGCTTCCGAGGCTGGCGCGGCGCGAGGACGTCGCGTCGGCTCGGAGGGCTGCGCGGGTGGCGGTTCGGGCTCGGGAACGGGGTCGGTATCGGTCTTCGACTTCCAGGTCGATTTCAGCGGAACCATCGGTGAGGCGGCGGCATCACCTTCGGTGGCCACCCGCTTGATCCGGTCGGCAAACCTGCGCCGGGTCGTCGGTCCCGGCTCGGGCTCGGGCTCGGGTTCCGCTTCCGGCTCTACGGCGTCCGGCGGTGCAGGCTCTGGCTCGGGATCGGGATCGGGCGCCGGCACTTCCGCCACCTCAGGCTCGATCACGGGTTCCGCTTCCGGCTGCGTCGAAACGTCGGCCTCAGCGGCGTCCTGAGTTGTCTCTTCCGCTTCGGCAGGCGCGTCTGTCGGGGCAACGACCGGAGGCTGCGGTTCCGGCGGCGGTGTCCAGGCGGCAGCAGCCGGCTCCTCCTCGGGTTCGGCGAAGCGGCGTGCGACGAATTCGCTGGCTTCGACATGCCGGGCCAGCAGCAGTTCGGCGGTGTCCATGTCGGCCCGGCGACCGGACTGGACGCGGGTCTTGATCGCCGCGATCACCGCGGAGGCCCCGCTGTCGCGGAACAGGTCCCGGTTGACCTGGCCGCCTACCGGCATGGCGGCCCGCGCCTGCTTGGCCGAGATCGAGAGGATCTGGCGGAACTCCTCACCCGCGCGCAATTCCACGCGGTCATGCATCGCCAGAGCGGCCTCGCGGCTGCCAAGAAGATCGACCTTGGTGAGAAACATGAAACTGTTGTCCTTCACCGCGTCCGGCAGGCTTTCCCACACCGCCTGCTCCTTCGGCAGATACGAGGTGGTGCACCAGATCACGATATCGGCGCGCTTGCTGGCCCAGGTGGCCGCGCGTTTCTGTTCGGCCTCCATCGGGCCGGCGGAGACCTCCAGCAGGCTGATCACCCGCAGGGCACGCAGGTCCATCTCCAGCGTGACGAGGGCCGGGGCCAGTGGCAGGACAGCGGCCAGGTCATGTCCCGGCAGGATCCGCGTCGTGCCATCGGTCAGGGTACAGACCATCCGCGACACGTTGCCGTGCTGGACGATGATCGTCGGAAGGCGCAGCGTTTCGGGCACGACCACGGCGCCAACCAGCAGGTTGAGGATCGAGGACTTGCCCGAGCCCGGCAGGCCCAGGAGTGCGACCCGCGCCGGTCGCTCCAGTCGTTCGATCAGACGTTCCGCAGCCTCCGCAGGTCCGCCGGCGGGCAGGAGTCCCCGGTCAAGTGCGCGGCCAAGCCGCTGGGCGACTGTCAGTTCTCCGTCCGCATCTGCCATGGCTTACTTTATGACGGTGACTCGCCTGGGCCGCAACCTCACTGCCGACAAATCGTCAACCGAGGCGCCAGGGTTGCTTTCCTGCACATGCACCACCGGGCGCGGCGTCCGGGCGACAGCCGCCTGCGGAACCTGAGCGGGGGCCGGTTTCGGGACCGGCAGCACGACATGTTCGGGCGCGACGGTGGTCAGCCGACGCGGCCGGGCGACAGCCATGGAAGGCCCCCGCGGCCGTTCTTCCTTGGCACGCACCGAGGCGTCGTTGACCTTGATGATCGTGAAGCTGATGTTGTCCTGGTCAGGGTCGTCCAGCCGCAGCAACTCGTCCAGCAGGCGCTCGGCGATTTCGGTCGAGCGAGTCTTGCGATACTTCGCCAGCACCTTCTCGATCTGTGCGTTGGTCAGGAACTGCAGCCCATCCGAGGCGCAGACGACGATGTCGCCCGCCTTCAGCTCGAACGGCTTGACCGGGCAGTCGATCTTGGGGACGCGGGTGCCCATCAGCACCGAGATCAGGCAGTTGCGATCCGGATGGTTGGCCCCGACCTGCGGGTCCATCAGGCCGGATTTCACCATGAAGTCGATCTGCGGCGCCATGGAATGGTCTTCGTTCAGCTGGCTCAGCTTGCCGTTGCGGAACAAGAACAGCGGCGAGTCGCCGATGGAAATCCACCAGAGCCGGTTCTCGATCAGCGCGGGCACCACCAGGGTCGCGCCCATGCCCTCGGTCTCGGGGTGGCTGCGGGTGTGCTGACGCAGGGTGTCGTTCGCAAGGTCGGCGACAGAACGCAGGATCTCCGGGGCGCGCGTCTCGAAGGCGTCGACATCGGCAAAATGGAACTTCAGCTCGCTGAAGACCTCGGTCAGCACGATCTTCGAGGCGACATCGCCTGCGGCGTGCCCGCCCATGCCATCGGCCAGCACCACGAAGCCCGCCTCGGCCCCCACGGGGAAATCCGCGGTGATCGCGTCTTCCTGATAGTCGCGGGCGCCTTGGCTGATCCCCGAGGCTACATCGTAGCGCGGTTCACGCGATCGCCATATCATTCGCGTCTCCCCCGGACTCGATCGCCGACCAGTTGAAGTCGGCCGTACACAATACTTTCAGCACTAGGGTCGTCTCACCGATCTGGATCTCGTCCCCATCACCCGCGACCGCGGTCGAGAGCAGGGGTTTCCCGTTCAGGCGGACAAGGTTTGACTTGCCACCATGACCGACATGGAACTGATGCGTGGCCGGATCATAGGCGATTGCCGCATGGTTCTGGCGCGAGATCGCCATGTCGCCAAAATCCAGCGCGATGGTCTGGTCCGAGCCGCGACCGATCTGCGACACGCCGCGCATCACCGGGAAGGCCGCGCCCCGTCCGGGCCCGGATTTGATCACCAGCCAGCCGGTCGGATACATCACCACCCCGGCCTTGTCGCCGGGCTCGATGGAGTCGTCCATCCGGCCTTCGTCGAACAGTGGCACCACGGCTGCGGGCTGCGGCTCGAACCCGAGCACGCGCGTCTTGGTGCGCGAGGACCGCCGCCGTGCGCCGACGTCCGAGGTGATCTCGCGGGCGGGGGTGGGAACCGGGGCCGGAGGTGCAGCCTCTTCCTCCATCTCCCAGATATTGACCGCGGGCGTCGGCCCTTCCTTGGCCACCACCGCGCTGTTCGGGGTCTGGGTCAGGACTTCGGGTGCGCCGTCCGCAAGTTTCGGGAACCGGCCTGCGGCTGGGCCATTGCCCTGGGCAACAGAGTCGATCGCAGCCTTGGTCGCCACGATCTGTTCGGCCTCGCTGCCGGTGAAGCGCGCGCCACGCGACGATTTCGGTTTCCGCCGAAAGAGCCAGTCGAAGAGTTTCATGTCCCGCACTCCGCCCGGGGTCGCCCCCGGAATCCATTCATCATCCAGAAGATGCTACCAAGACGTCAACAGGTCTTGCCACATCCTTCCGCGTCACCCGGGTCGCCACACGGACTTTCCGCCGACTCTTGCCAGCACCGTGATAGAAGCAACCCCACGCAACGCCACTCATCTGGCCGTTCTGGCTAAAGGAAGACTTTGTCCAAAAAATGATCCTAATTCGGTCATTTCACGGATCGGCGGGAATTCAAGAGATGCGGCTGACGACAAAATCTGCAAGCTCCGAAAGAATATCCCGAAGCGGATGCACGGGCAGGTTGTCAAGCGCCGCCTTCGCCCGGCCTGCCCAGTCCATTGCGTCCGAACGGCAAGCAGATATTGCGTCGTGCCGTTGCAGAAACACCATTGCTTGCGCCAGGTCGCCTTCCCGCTGGTCGTTCTTCTCGATCACGCGGACCCAGAAGTCACGCTCTTCTGCAGTCGATTTGGCAACAGCCTTGATCAACGGCAGCGTCAGTTTCCTTTCGCGAAAATCGTCGCCGGTATTCTTGCCGATCACCGCGTCCGATCCACCGTAATCCAGCATGTCGTCGACAATCTGGAAGGCAATTCCCAGCGCATCGCCGTAATCGCGAAGCGCCATGATCTTGCCCTCATCTGCCCCCGCGATCACCCCGCCCACTTCCGTTGCCGCGGCGAAAAGCGCCGCCGTCTTGCCGCGGATCACCTGCAGGTAGACCTGCTCGTCGGTCCGCAGGTCCTGCGCCGCCGTCAGCTGCAGGACCTCACCTTCCGCGATGGTCGCCGAGGCATTGGCCAGGATGTCCAGCACCCGCAGGCTGCCGGTCTCGACCATCAATTGGAAGCTGCGCGCGAAGAGATAGTCGCCGACCAGGACCGAGGATTTGTTGTCCCACAGAAGGTTGGCCGTCGGCCGCCCCCGGCGCCGCTGGCTTTCGTCGACCACGTCGTCATGCAGAAGCGTCGCGGTGTGGATGAATTCGACCGTCGCCGCCAGCTTCACATGGTCGTCGCCCGCGTAGCCCAGGAGCCGCGCTGCCGCCAGCGTCAGAAGCGGCCGCAACCGCTTGCCCCCGGCCTCGACCAGGTGCGCGGTGACTTCCGGGATGCGCGGCGCATGCTCGCTGGCCATCCGTTCGCGGATCAGTCGGTTCACCGCCGCCATGTCCTCGGCCAGAGCAGCGCTCAACCTGTCCTGCGGCGGGATCTTCTGCACCACGCTGTTGCCCACTCCGTCCATGTCGTTCCGCTGCCCTTGCCCCGCGCGACCGGCGGGAGTAACCCGATTTCATGAAGGAACTTCTGCGCACGACCGACCCGACGGTGATCGCCTTCGCCACGGTCCTTCTAAGGGGCGAGGGTATAGCGGTCTTTCCGCTGGACGTCCACATGAGCGTCCTGGACGGCAGCATCGGCATCTTGCCGCAGCGGCTTATGGTGGCCGACCAGGACCATTTCCGCGCTGCCGCCATCCTGCGCGACAACGATATCCCCCTGCCGCCCTGATGTTCGCCGGGGACCAGCTCTCGGACGACAAGTTTCTCTGTGGCCGCCTCCGCCTGCTGCAACCGGTGCAAGGCTACCGCGCCGCGACCGATCCCGTCCTGCTGGCCGCCGCCTGCCCGGCTGAACCCGGGCAAAGCGTGCTTGACCTGGGCTGCGGGGCAGGGGCGGCAGCGCTTTGTCTCGGCCACCGCGTTCCCGGTCTCGCGCTGGCGGGGCTGGAACTGCAACCCGCCTATGCCGACCTCGCCCGCCGCAATGCCGACCGGAACGGCATCCCGGTCGAGGTGCACGAGGGCGACCTGGCGCGAATGCCACACCCGCTCCGCCGGGATTTCGACCATGTCATCACCAACCCGCCCTATTACCATGCGGGCGGCAGCCCTTCGCCCATCGCGGCACGGGCACAAGCGATGCAGGTGGAAACGCCGCTCTCCGGCTGGGTCTCTGCCGCCACGCGCCGCCTGCGTCCGGACGGATGGCTGACGCTGATTTGTGGCGCCGATGGCCTGCCCGAGGTGCTGGCAGCGCTTGCCCCCAAGCTCGGCTCCGCCGCGGTCCTGCCACTGGCCGCCCGCGAAGGCCGCCCGGCGTTGCGTGTCATCGTCCAGGCCCGCAAGGGTGGCCGCGCCCCCTTTCGCCTGCTCGCCCCCTTCGTGATCCACGAAGGCCCGACCCATGACGGCGACCGCGAAAGCTATACTGCCGCCGCGAATTCTGTGCTGCGCGATGGCGCCGCCCTCCTTGCGCCATTCCGCTGAATTCGCCGCAACATTCTGTCACACAACCGTAACAGGGGATGACACGACTCGGCTTTCGTGGTGCACTCGACAGGCAACAACCGAGGAGGATGACCATGACGATCACATCGCATCTGGTGGAACTGCGCAGAAAGCATGAAACCCTCTCGGAAATGGTCGAAGAGGCGCAGCGCAGCCCCGGGATCGATGATCTGAAGATCGCCGAACTGAAAAAGCAGAAGCTGAAGATTAAGGAAGAGATCACCCGCCTCAGCGCGCACTAACCTTTCCGGGCGCTGGCCCGCGCGGCCAGCGCCGCACCTCCTGCGATCAAAAGGGCCGCCAAGGCAATGGTCCAGGTCGGCTTTGCGATTCCCGCCGCCACCAGCGCCAAGGTGGACAAGAGCGGGGCCGCATAGCTCGCGACGCCCAGAAGCTGGATGTCGCCCCGCTTCATGCCGATGTCCCAGGTGAAGAAGGCCGCCCCGACCGGCCCGATCCCCAGCGCCAGCACCGCCGCCCAGCCCAGCGGGCTGACGGGCCAGACCGTTTCTTCCAGCGCCAGATGGCTGATCACCGACAGCGCCGCCGTCGCCAGGCAGAACACCGTCACGCTTTCGGTCGGCACCGCGCCCAACCGCCGCGACAGGATCGAATAGCTGGCCCAGGTCAGCGAGCACAGGAAGGCCAGCCCCATGCCGAGGGAGGAACCGCTGGCCTCCCCTCCCCGCCCCAGCACGATCATCGCCGCGCCCGAGAAGGCGATCAGCGCGCCGATCACATGCGGCGCCCGCAGCCGTTCCCCAGGCAGAAATCCGGAGAACAGTACGATGAACAGCGGCCAGAGATAGGCGATAAGCCCGGTCTCTGCCGTGGGTGACAGCCGGAATGCGGTGAAATACAGAAGATGATAGCCGAAAAGGCCGATGATTCCGAAAGCATAAACCTTCCAGCTTACCCCCCGCAGCACGCCGAACCCTTGGCGCGCGGTCCAGGCCAGCCCGATCATCCCGCCGATCCCGAAGCAGATCGCGTTCAGGAGGAGTGGCGGGACCGGCGCGCTGCCGATGGTGAACAGCGCCAGCAGCGACCACATCAGGATTGCAGTGCCGCCGATGAGCGTCGCTTTCTGCTTGGTCATTTCAGCGGGCAGTATTTCGGCCGGGGGGTGACGCTGCGGAAACGGGCGCGCACTTCCTGCAGTCGTGGCAGGATATCCGGGTTCAGCACGCCGCGCGCCATCGCGATCTGATAGGTGGAATGGTGCGGGTTGGAGTTCGCCTCGTTCACCAAGGGCCCGCGGTCGCTGAGGAGGATGTCGATCCCGAGGATGCCATGCCCGTCCAGGCAGGCATGGGCCGCCCGGGCCGTCGCCAGCGCCCCCGCGAAATCCGGCAGGGTTTCCCCCGCCAGTGCGATCCCGGTGACGATGTTCGTTTCGCGATCAACCCCGCCCATCCGCCTCCGGTCCTGCTCGCGCAATATGCGGCCCGAGACCAGGTCGACCGCGGCATAGCCGCCCAGCGGCCCGGCCAGGCTGTCGACCGTCGCACCCGGTGCGGGGGTCTTCAGCACCGCATACAGCGGTTCCGGACCCCGCCCGGCATCGGCCGTCACCACCCGCAGCGTGCCGATGACCGGACCGATCAGCCGCGCGAGACCGGGATGCGGGTGCACGATCTCGGCGAAAATGTAGCCCTCGGCATGCTTTGCCCAAAGCTCGGTCACCAGGTCTGCAGCCGCCACCCGCCGCCCGTCGCCAAGCCGCAGATTGTCCTCGTCCTCCCAGGCTTCCAGCCGGACCGCGCCCACCCCGACAGAGCCGTGGACCGGCTTGCCAAAACAGGGCAGCGCCCCTGGTTCGCGCAGATAGGCCAGCACCGCCCTGGGATCGGGAAGCCAGCGGTAGCCGCGACCGGGATCGGCAGTTGCAGCGACCGCCCTCGTCTCCGCGACCGGCAACCCGGACGCGCGGAAAAGCGCATCGGCGTGCAGCTTGTCCC
This sequence comes from Tabrizicola sp., assembly GCF_036781545.1. Classification (GTDB taxonomy): domain Bacteria; phylum Pseudomonadota; class Alphaproteobacteria; order Rhodobacterales; family Rhodobacteraceae; genus Tabrizicola. Next base: position 17,436 of record NZ_DAIQAT010000027.1, on the reverse strand, counting down.
GGGTCCGCTCGCGCGCTTCCGGTGTCCACGACGGGTTCAGCGCAGTGTTCAGCGCCAGATTCGGCCGACTTCCGATGAAGCTCCGCCGTTCGGCCCAGGTCAGGCCGGGCCGCCAGGCGCCATGCAGGAAATAGTCTTCCGCCGAAAGCCGTCTCGACCCCAGCGACAGCAGCATCGTCTCCAGCCCGATCCGCCCGGCCGAGACGCCGCGCTGCTTCGATGCGAATTCCGTCGCGGTCCGGAAGTTGAACCGCCGCGTCTTGGGCTTGTGCGTCAGGATATCGGTCATCTGGTGTTTCTATGCGCCACGACGAACGGCCTCAATCGTCCTGCGTCGATCGAGGCCGCGCTGTTGCACACCGGCCATCCCGGCGCCGGTTTTCCCGCCGAATGTTCAGACGAAGAACTGACCGCCGTTCGCGCTGATGGTGGACCCGGTGATAAACCCGGCCTCGTCCGACGCCAGGAATGCGACGCAACGCGCGATCTCCTGCGGCTCGCCAAGGCGGCCTGCGGGAATCTGCGCGATGATCGATTCCCGGACCTTTTCAGGGACCGCCATCACCATTTCGGTGGCGATGTAGCCCGGGCAGATCGCGTTTGCGGTGATCCCCGCGCGCGCCCCTTCCTGCGCCAGGCTTTTCACGATGCCGAGATCGCCCGCCTTGGTGGCCGCATAGTTCACCTGCGCGAACTGGCCCTTCTGGCCATTGATCGAGGATATCACGATGACGCGGCCGAACTTGCGGTCACGCATCCCGTTCCACACCGGATGGACGGTGTTGAACACGCCGGTCAGGTTGGTGTCGATCACCTGATGCCACTGGTCGCGCGTCATCTTGTGGAACGGTGCATCGCGGGTGATCCCCGCATTCGCGACGACGATGTCGATCGGCCCCAGGTCCGCTTCGACCTGAGCTGCCCCGGCGGCGCAGGCGTCATAGTCCGTGACCGACCATTTGTAGGTCTTGATGCCGGTTTCCTTGGTGAAGGCCGCCGCCGCCTCGTCGTTGCCGGCGTAGTTTGCCGCAACCTTGTAGCCCGCCGCCTGCAGCGCGACCGAGATCGCCGCGCCAATGCCGCGCGATCCGCCCGTGACCAATGCAACCCGTGCCATCGTGATTCTCCTCCTTAAGGTAGTTCAGCCTATCCCATTGAAATCCTGTTACCGAAATGAAATCGGGCGCGCAACATTATTGCGCGCCCGATTTAAAGATCGGCATAGGGTGCGGTCTTGCACCCACCGTTCGATTACCGCTCCAGGCACATGGCGACGCCCATGCCACCGCCGATGCACAGCGTCGCGAGACCCTTCTTCGCGCCGCGGCGGCCCATCTCGAACAGGAGCGTGTTCAGGATGCGCGCACCCGAAGCGCCGATCGGGTGGCCGATGGCGATGGCGCCGCCGTTCACGTTCACGATCGACGGATCCCAGCCCATGTCCTTGTTCACCGCGCAGGCCTGCGCCGCGAAGGCCTCGTTCGCCTCCACCAGGTCCAGATCGCCAACCTTCCAGCCCGCCTTCTCCAGCGCCTTGCGGCTGGCGTGGATCGGCCCGACGCCCATGATCGACGGGTCAAGCCCCGCCGTCGCGTAAGAGGCGATGCGCGCCAGCGGGGTCAGCCCGCGCTTGGCGGCCTCTTCCGCCGTCATCAGCACCACCGCTGCCGCGCCGTCATTGATGCCGGAGGCATTCGCCGCGGTGACCGAGCCGTCCTTGACGAAGGCCGGGCGCAGCTTCTGCATGGATTCCAGCGTCGCGCCATGGCGGATGTATTCGTCGGCATCCACCACCGTGTCGCCCTTGCGGGTCTTCACCGTGAACGGAATGATCTCGTCCTTGAACTTGCCGGCCTTCTGCGCGGCTTCGGCCTTGTTCTGGCTGGCCAGCGCGAATTCGTCCTGCATGTCGCGGGAAATCTGCCACTGGTTCGCGACATTCTCGGCGGTCTGGCCCATGTGATAGCCGTTGAAGGCATCCCAGAGCCCGTCCCTGATCATCGAATCGATGAAATTCAGGTCGCCCATCTTCTGCCCGGCGCGCAGATGCGCGACATGCGGCGAGAGGCTCATGCTCTCCTGCCCGCCCGCGACGATGATCTTCGCATCGCCCAGCTGCACGTGCTGCGCCCCCAGCGCCACTGCGCGAAGGCCCGAGCCGCAGACCTGGTTCAGCGACCAGGCGCTTCCTTCCTTCGGCAGGCCCGCCTTGATATGCGCCTGCCGCGCCGGGTTCTGGCCCTGACCGGCGGTCAGCACCTGGCCCAGAATCGTCTCGTCGACCTCGGCCTTGTCGATGCCGGCGCGGGCGACGACCGCCTCGATCACCGCTGCCCCCAGGTCATGCGCTGGGGTGTTGGCGAACGAGCCGTTGAAACTGCCCACGGCGGTGCGGCCCGCCGACACGATTACGACATTGGTCATGGTCTGATCCTCTCCCTGTGCGCCCGAGCAAGTGGCGGCGGCACGGAGCCCCGCACCGCATCACTTCATGCCCTAAGGGCATCTTTCTGCAAGTGCAAGAACCATGGCGTGCCCGGCACAATTCCTGCGCGAATCTGCCTCAGCCCCGCGTAGCCGAGGGGAGGCCCGAGCCCGGGCACCGGCCCGGCCCGACTTCCCGGGCCTCAGGTGCCGCCGCCGCCGGTTCCGGGGTCGGTGGGGGCTTCATCGTCGTCACTGCCGCAGGCTATGGCGCAAAGGACGATGGCGCCGATGATGACCGGTACGATCCAGCCCGAGCGCGGGGCGTTGGCAACCACCTCCGGCTGACCTTCGTCTTCGATCACGACGGGTCCGCCCGCAAAGGCCGGGGCCGAGCCCAGGGCCAGCGATGCGGCCAGCGCGAAGGTTGCGAGCTTCTTCATGTCCTGGATCCTCTTGTTCGGGGCCGGTTTCCTGCCGGCCACCGCACAAGTAGTGCATGTTCCGGCGGATGACGCAATCTTGGCGCGCGGACCCTCCAGGCTTTACCCTGGGTTGCGTCAGACATGATAGGATTGATCAGCCCCGCCGCGCCAACAAGGATATCGCTAGCTCTTGAAATTGGGTCGCCCATGCCGGAAGGCCCGGAAGTCCGGCGTCACCGTCGGTGGGCCGAAGAGATAGCCTTGCAGGCAGCCCACCCCGGCGTCGCGCAGCCATGTCGCCTCGCCCTCGGTCTCCACCGCTTCGGCGACGACATACATTCCAAGCTCTTCCGCCACGGCCATCGCGGCCCGGCAGACCGCCTGTCCGTCGGGCGAGCGGTCGACGTTCTTCACCAGGCTGCCGTCGATCTTGGCGATCTCGAACTTCAGCTCCTGCAACAGACGCAGCGAGGTCGTCCCGGCGCCGAAATCGTCCAGCGCGAAGACGATCCCGTGTTCGCGCATGTCCGACATGAAGGGCTTCAGCACATCCGGCACCTGCAGGGCCGAGGTCTCGTTGATCTCCAGGATCAGATTCGCGCCCAGCCGGGGCGAGTCTTGCAGGGCGCGCCGCAGGATCTCGACCCAGGGGCGATAGCCGACCGACCGCGCCGACATGTTCACCGAGACCCGGATCTGCGGGTTGCGCTGCATCGCCATCAGCCCCAGCTGCAGGGCCGCGCAGTCGATCTCGCGGCCAAGCTGCTGTTCTTCGACGGCGGCCATGAAGTCCCGCGCCGGGATCACCTGGTCGCGCAGGTTCAGAAGCCGGATGAAACCCTCGAAGAAGCCGATGATCGAGGGGTCGCCCGCATAGACCACCGGCTGGAACGCCAGCCGCATCCGCCGGTTCTTCAGGGCCGAGGCGACCATGGCCAGCGTCTCGCGGTCCTGCACCGAGATGGCTGCGGCCAGCGGGCTGGCCAGCGCGGGGTCGCGGTCGAACTTCGACGTCTTGGCTTCCTTCAGATAGCTCATGCAAACCCCCGGCCGGAGCATTCAACTCTCGACACCCTAGGCCTGCACCGGTAAACGGAAGGTCAATATTCTTATTTTGTTCTCGCTCCTCCCATACTCCAAGCCCAAGGCTCGCCGATGGAAAATGCCGACAATTCGATGCGCTGCCCCTGGTGTGGCACCGACCCGCTCTACATGGCCTATCATGATCACGAATGGGGCCGCCCCGAACGCGACCCGCGCCGCCTTTTCGAACTGCTGATTCTCGAAAGCTTCCAGGCCGGGCTCTCCTGGATCACCATCCTGCGCAAGCGCGAGGGGTTCCGCGCGGCCTTCCGGGGCTTCGATCCCGCCGTTCTCGCCACCTGGGGTGAGCCGGAAGTGGCCCGCCTCTTGGCAGACCCCGGCATCGTCCGGCACCGTGGCAAGATCGAGGGTACCATCCGGGGCGCGCAGGCCTTCCTGCGGATCGAGGCGCGCGAAGGCTTCTCGCCCTTCCTCTGGTCCTTCGCCCCGCCTGCCGCTGCCCGCCCGCAAACCCTCGCCGAGGTGCCCGGGCAGACCCCGCAGTCGCTGGCCATGTCCAAGGCGCTGAAGCGCGAAGGCTTCAACTTCGTGGGGCCCACCATCACCTATGCCTTCATGCAGGCCTCCGGCATGGTCAACGACCATCTTGCCGCCTGCCGCTGGGGCTGACCCCTTGGCCTTTTCCTCCCGTCCCGCCATATAGGGGCAAACATCCGCAGGAGTCCGCCATGCTGGGACTGGGCGACAAGCCGCAAGTCGATGCCGATCTGATCAAGGACGTGACCGAGGCCAGCTTCATGGCCGACGTGATCGAGGCCAGCCGCGAGGTGCCGGTCATCGTCGATTTCTGGGCCACCTGGTGCGGCCCCTGCAAGACCTTGGGCCCGATGCTGGAATCCGCCGTCACCGCTGCAGGCGGCAAGGTGCGGATGGCGAAGGTCGATGTCGACAAGAACCAGCGCATCGCCGCGCAACTGCGCATCCAGTCGATTCCCACCGTCTACGCCTTCTGGCAGGGCCAGCCGGTGGACGGCTTCCAGGGCGCCGTGCCCGCTTCGGAGCTGAAGGCCTTCGTCGACCGGGTCTCTGCGCTCGCCGGGGACGGCGGGCTGGCCGAGGCGATCCAGGCCGCCGAGGACATGCTGACCGAAGGCGCCGCCGTCGACGCCGCCGAGACCTTCGCCGCGATCCTGGAGGAGGAGCCGGAGAATGCCGCCGCCTATGGTGGCCTCGTCCGCGCGCATCTCGCGCTCGCGAACCTCGACCAGGCCGAGGGGCTGATCGCCGCCGCCCCTGCGGCCATCGCGAAGTCCAAGGAACTGGACGCCGTCCGCGCCCAGCTGGAACTGGCGAAACAGGCCGCCAATGCAGGCCCCGAGGCCGAGCTGCGCGCCGCCGTCGATGCCAACCCGGATGATCACCAGGCCCGCTATGATCTTGCCGCCGCGCTACTTGCCGCCGGGAACCAGAAGGAGGCCGTGGACCAGCTTCTCGAACTGTTCCGCCGTGACCGCGACTGGAACGATGGCGCCGCCAAGGCGCAGCTCTTCACGATCTTCGAGGCGCTGAAGCCGCAGGACCCCATCGTCCTCGCCGGACGGCGCCGTCTCTCGTCGATGATATTTGCCTGATCCCTGACCCGGGCTAGCTGATGCCCATGATCACCGCTGCCGACCTGCCGGATACCCTTCCGGTCTTCCCTCTGCCGGGGGCACTCATGCTCCCCCGGGCACGGCTGCCCCTGCATATCTTCGAGCCGCGCTATCTGGCGATGGTCGAGGACTGTCTGAAGACCAGTCACCGGCTGATCGGGATGATCCAGCCCCGCGAAACCCCGGCCGGGGAACAGCGCCTGCAGGCGATCGGCTGCGCGGGAAGGCTGACCGGGTTTTCCGAGACCGAGGATGGTCGCTACATGGTCACCCTCTCCGGCATCTCGCGCTACCGGGTGAAGGAGGAGGTGCAGGGCTTCACCCCCTACCGCCGCTGCCTGGTGGATTGGACCCCTTTCACCCGCGACCTCGGCCCCGCCGAGGAGGATCCCGGCTTCCGGCGCGCGGATTTCATCGGGCTCCTTGCGCGCTACTTCACCAAGCTGAACCTGTCGACCGACTGGAGCAGCCTGAAGGAGGCCGAGACGGAGCTGCTGATCAACTCGCTTTCCATGCTCTGCCCCTTCTCGCCCGAGGACAAGCAGGCGCTTCTGGAAGCCCCCACCCTGGCCACGCGCCGGGAGACCATCGTCACCCTGATCGAATTCGCCCTCCGTGGGGGCGGTGAAGAGGAGATCCTGCAATGAGCGAGCCCGCCGACCGGAGGATGCTGGAGGCGCTGGTCTGCCCCGTCACCCATGCGGTGCTGACCTATGATGCCGAGAAGCAGGAGCTGATCTCGAAGGCGGCGCATCTGGCCTTTCCGATCCGCGACGGCATCCCGGTCATGCTGGTCAGCGAGGCGCGGGAGCTGGAGTAGGTGCCCGCGCGTGGGCAGGTTTGCGGGACAAGCAAATTCAACGGGTTGGCTGCGGGCGTTAACCGGATGGTAAGGGATGGTTCTGCGTAGGGTGCGCTACAGCGCACCATTCCGACGGTGCGCTATAGCGCACCCTACGCCCGGATCGTATCTCCCGGCTGCAGAGTCGGGAACAGCTCCTCCACCTGCGACGCCTCGGGCGCTTCGGCGATGATCTTCGCGGCTTTCCGCCCGATTTCCAGTCGGCAGGCGTCCATCGTCGCCAGCTTGCGGGGCAGGCCGTCCAGAAGCTCCACCCCGTTGAAACCCGCGAGGCCGATGCGGCCGGGCACGTCGAGGCCCTGGGCGAGGCAGTAGAGCAACCCCCCCGCCCCGATCATATCGTTGGAGTAATACAGAAAATCCACGTCCGGCGTCCGGTTCAGCACCGCTGCCGTCATCTCGCGGCCCTTCAGGAGCGCCGAGCCGCCGGAATAGAATTCGCGGTCGACGAGCGTGAGGCCTGCCTTGGACAGCGCCTCCTCGAACCCCGCCAGCCGTTTCTTGGCGCGGAAGTCGTTCGGCATCTGGGTGCCGAGGAAGGCGATCTTGCGGTAGCCCGCGGCAATGATCGCCTCGGCCATCTGCCGCCCGGCGCGGCGGTGGGAAATGCCGACGGCGTGGTTGATGGGGTCGCCGTCGATATCCATGATCTCGACGATCGGGATGCCGGCACGGGCCAGCATGGCGCGGGAGGCGGTGGAATGTTCCAGCCCGGCGATGATCATCCCCGAGGGGCGCCAGCTGAGCATTTCGTAGATGACGCTTTCCTCGCGGTCGGGCAGGTAGTTGGTGACGCCGACCACGGGTTGCAGGCCGGTGCCTTCCAGCGTTTCGGAAATGCCGGTCATCACCTCCGGAAAGACCATGTTCGACAGCGAGGGGATGACGACGCCGACCAGATTCACCCGCTGGCTGGCCAGCGCGCCTGCGATCTTGTTCGGGACGTAGCCAAGGGCGCGGGCGGCCTCCAGCACCTTTTCGCGGGTGGGGGCCGAGACATCGCCCCGGTTGCGCAACACCCGGCTGACCGTCATTTCGCTGACCCCGGACGCCTCGGACACGTCGCGGAGGGTGAGGGTGTGGCGCGGGTCGGGGGTGGGTTTGGTCAAGGCGCTGATCCGGCAGGGGCAGTTCTTTCCTTGTTAGCGCCAAAGACAAGGCTTGTCCAAGCCGGTTTCACCTGCTAATGTTACCGCTAACAGCCGCAAGTGCTGGCCATATCTGGCGCCTCCTGCAAGCTCTCAAACTGGATGCGACAGACCAAGGGGGAGGTAGTGGGCCAAACTTGCCTCCCCTTTTCTTTTGCCGAAGGTTGAAAAAGGCGCGGTTTCGTCGCATGACGGGCGCAGGTTCCGGCACGGGGCCCCGTAGCTCAGGGGATAGAGCGGCCGCCTCCTAAGCGGCAGGTCGATGGTTCGAATCCATCCGGGGTCACCATCCTTTGCTTCCCGCATTGAAATCAATCGGATAGGCTGTCCGCCAAGGCTGGCGGAGGGTGGTTGGATGCGGCGGATTGCGGTTCTGGACATCGGCAAGACCAACGCCAAGCTGCTGGTCGTGGACCTTGCGACCGGGGCCGAGGACGTGCTGGCGCGGGCGCCGAATGCGGTCCGGCGGGACGGGCTTTATCCGCATCATGACATGGACGCGTTGTGGCACTTCGTGCTGTCCGGCCTGACGCTGGCGGCGGCGCGTGGGGTGGAGGCGGTGTCGATCACCACGCATGGCGCGGCCTGTGCGCTGGTGGATGCGGAGGGCGATCTGGTGCTGCCGATGCTGGATTACGAGCATGACGGGCCAGAGTCCTGTGCGGCGGAGTATGAGGCGGTGCGGCCCGGATTCGAGGAGACGGGATCGCCGCGCCTGCCGGTGGGTCTGAACCTTGGGGCGCAGGTTTTCTGGCTGGAGCGGGCGTTTCCCGACGCCTTCGCTCGGGTGCGGCATGTCCTGACCCTGCCGCAATACTGGGCCTTCCGCCTGTCGGGCGTGTCGGCGAGCGAGGCGACCTCGCTGGGATGCCATACCGACCTGTGGAACCCGGGGGAGGGTCGGTTTTCCTCTCTGGTGTCCCGGATGGGATGGGAGTCGCTGTTCCCGCCGGTGCGCAAGGCGGCGGAGGTTCTGGGGCCGATCCTGCCGGAAGTGGCGGCGGCGACAGGGTTGCCTGCGGGGACGCCGGTGCTGTGCGGCATCCATGATTCCAATGCGTCCCTGGTGCCGCATCTCGCGAAGGCGCCCTGCGGGGTGCTGTCGACGGGGACCTGGATGATCGTCATGGCCTTGGATGGGCTGGCCGTGGCGCTGGACGCAGGCCGCGACGTGCTGGTGAACGTGAATGCGCTGGGCCAGCCGGTGCCGACGGCGCGGTTCATGGCGGGCCGCGAGCTGGAGGAGATCATGACGGGGCGGATCGTGGACCCCTCCGAGAGGGATCTGCGGGCAGTTCTGGCGGGTCGGGTGATGGCAATGCCGTCCCTGCATCCGGGGACGGGGCCGTTTCCCGGCAAGCGCTTTGGCTGGATCGGAGGCGAGCCGGAGGGCGGGGCGCGGATGGCGGCGGCGTCCTTCTATGCGGCGCTGGTGGGGGCGGAGTGTCTTGATCTGGTAGGGGCCGAGGGGCCGGTGATCGTGGAGGGAGCTTTCGGGGGGAACCTCGCCTTCCTGCGGATGCTGGCGACGGTGACAGGGCAGGTGGTGCGCGGCTCGGGCGCGGGAGCGGGGACGGGGCTGGGGGCCGCGTTGCTGGCGGGGCCGTTGCAGGCGGAGGGGCCGAGGCCGGTTGACGTGTTGCCGGAAACTGATCCCGTGTGGACCGGCTATGCGCGCGCCTGGCGGGAGGCGGCGGCGCGGTGGTGAGGCTCCTCGTGCGCTTCGCTTCTCGTCGCTGGCAAGGAGGAGGCGAAGCCGAACGAGGAGCGGTCAGGGCAGGTGGAAGGTTTCCGTCAGCGGGACCGCCACCGGGGAGCCGTCGGGGTTGGTGGCCATGATGTCGCCCATATAGGCCCACCAGCGCTGCATCACCGGGTGGTTCGGCAGGTCCTCCATCGCATGGTCGTCGCGGCGTTCGAGGTAGCCGAAGAGGGTCTGCGTCTCAGGATCGAGGTGGATCGAATAGTTCGAGATGCCGCTGTCCTTCAGAAGCTGCACGAGGTCCGGCCAGATTTCGTCATGGCGGCGGGTGTATTCGGCCTCCATCCCGGGGTTGAGGCGCATCTTGAAGGCGTGGCGTTGCATCAGGCGTCCTTTCGTCTGCGGGCGCGGAAATCGGCCAAAAGGTTGGGGAGCAGGACCGAGGCGATCAGGAGGATGCCGATCACGCCGGTCTGCATGTGGCCGGTGATGTTCATCAGGCCCATGCCGTTCCGCAGATTCAGGATGATCAGGATCGAGAGGAACACGCCGGTCATGCTGCCCTTGCCGCCGAAGATCGAGACGCCGCCGAGGAGGACCATCGTGATGATGTCCAGCTCGAACCCGAAGGCGGTGTCACCACGGACCGAGCCGAGGCGAGCGGCGTAGAGCAGGCCGCAGAGGGCGGAGATCAGGGCGGAGAGGAGGAAGAGGACGGTCTTCACGCGGGCGACGTTCAGGCCGGAGAAGCGGGCGACCTCGGCATTGGTGCCGATGACGATGACCTGTCGCCCGAAGGATGAGCGATGGAGCACCATGCCGAGGAGGAGGAGCAGGGCGAAGAACAGGAGGATGGAGAGCGGGATCGGGCCGATCAGACCCTTCTGGCCGAGGTCGGTGAACCAGCGGGGGAAGTTGCCGAGGGAATTGTCCTTGACCAGCACGCGGGCGAGGCCGCGGAAGCCGATCAGCATGGCAAGGGTGACGACCAGCGAGGGGATGCCGACCCGGGCGATCAGCGCGGCGTTGAGGAGGCCCGCGGCAAGACCCGCGGCGAGGCAGATCAGGATGGCGAGGCCCCCGGGCGTTCCGGCGTTGACGAGATAGCCGAACAGTGCGGCAGAGAGGCCCATGATCGAGGCCACGGAGAGGTCGATCTCGGCGTTGAGGATGACGAGGGTCATGACCAGCGAGACGATGATCTTCTCGATGGAAAGCTGGAACAGGTTGATCTGGTTCTGGACCGTCAGGAATTCCGGCGCGAAACTGGCGTTGAGGGCGAGGGTGCATAGGAAGACGGCGAGGAGACCGGTTTCCCAGGGGGTGAGGAACCGGGTCATTCCGCGCGCCCTTTCCGTAGGCGGGCGAGCTGGCGGTTGGCGAGCGTGTCCAGCGTGACGGCGGCCATGATCAGGCCTCCCAGCAGCGCATCGCGCCAGAATTCGCTGACCACGGCCCAGCGGGTGAGCGAATTGTCGATGGTGTCGACCAGCAGCGCGCCGATCAGGACGCCGATCATCGAGCCGGAGCCGCCCATGATCGAGACCCCGCCGACGACCACGGCGGCGATGGACTTGAGCTCGAACCCCATGCCCGCGACGACGGTGATGTTGCCGAACTTCGCCAGGAACAGGAAGCCGGAGAGACCGGCGAAGGCGCCGCTGATGATAAAGGCGGTCAGGACCACGCGGCGGGCGTTGATCCCGGCCATGACGGCGGCGTCGGGGTTGGAGCCGACGGCGTAGAAGCGCCGGGCGGGGCGCAGGAAGGTGAGCGCGAGGCCGGTGACGAGGCAGGCAGCCAGCGCGAGAAGGACGGTGACGCGGATGTCGAGGCCCAGGATCGAGAAGGCATTGGCCGAGGGCAGGTCGACCAGCCATTGCGGCAGGCTGGCGGTGGTGATGGTCTTGGCGTCGGACCATTCCACCAGGAAGCTGCGGTAGAGCGCCAGGGTGCCGAGAGTCACGATGATGGCCGGCACCCGGCCGAAGGCGATGATGATCCCGTTCAGGGCCCCGAAGGCGCCGCCGAGCGCCATGCAGGACAGGACGGCGAGGACGGGGTGCAGGTCCGGCATCGCGCCCAGAAGCTGGCCGGTCATATAGGCCACGACGCCGAGGATCGAGCCTGCCGAGAGATCGATGTTGCGGGTCATGATCACGATGGCCTGGCCGACCGCGATGGGCAGCACCACGGCGGCGGAGGTGCTGATCCGGGTGAACATGCGGGGCGAGAGATAGCCCTCGATCTGGGTGGCGAAGAAGAGGATCGTGGCGAGCAGCGCCAGCGCCAGCGCGAGAATGCGCAGGGTCTGCGGCGAGGCGCGGGAGAGGAGGCCGGTCATTTCGGGCCCCCGCTGGCACGGGTTGGGGCGGTTTTCAGATTGAGCGCTGACGCGCAAGCCTTTTGTCTCGCCTCTGCGCGTGAAGAACGCGCAACCGGCTCGGGCTTTTGCCTCCGGCGGGGATATTTGGAGACAGAAAATGCGAAGGTCATGCAGCGGGCCTTTCGGCGCTGGCCTGTCCGGCGGCGAGGGCGATGACCCGCTCTTGTGTGGCCTCTTCGATGGGGAGGATTCCGGCCTGCCGCCCTTCGCGCATGACGAGGACGCGGTCGGCGAGCGCCAGCACCTCGGGCAGGTCGGAGGAGATGACGAGGATAGCGACACCTTCGGCGGCGAGCTGGCGGATGATGGCGTGGACCTCGGCCTTGGCGCCGACATCGATGCCACGGGTGGGTTCGTCGAAGATCAGGACGCGGGGTTTCGTCTCCAGCCACTTCGCCAGCATCACCTTCTGCTGGTTGCCGCCGGAAAGCTTGCCGACCTCGACGCCGGTGTCGGGGGCGCGGATGGCGAGGCGCTTGCGGTAGGTCTCGGCCATGGCGGATTCGGCAGCGCGGTCGATGAGGCCGAAGGGTTTCAGGAGTTTCCCCAGGCTCGCCAGCGAGATGTTGGCGAAGATCGACATGGGCATGGCCAGGCCCAGCTTGCGGCGGTCTTCCGAGACATAGGCGATGCCGAGGTCCATCGCCTGCTGCGGGGTGGCGATGCGGACCTGGCTTCCGGCGAGGGTGATGGCGCCTTCGGTCGCCGGGGCGATGCCGAAAAGGGAGAGGGCGACGTCGGTGCGCCGCGCGCCGACAAGACCGGCGAGGCAGAGAACCTCGCCCTTGTGCAGGTCGAAGCTGATGTCGTGGAAGGTGCCCGCAAGGCCAAGGCCGTGGACGGAGAGCAGGGGTTCCCCATGCGGGTTGGCGGCGGTCTTGACGGCGAAGCTTTCCAGCGCGCGACCGACCATGTCCTTGACGAGGCCGTCTTCCGTGACTTCGGCGATGGGTCTGGTGGAGATATGCGCGCCGTCGCGGATCACGGTGACTCGGTCGGCGATGCGGAAGATCTCGTCCAGGCGGTGGGAGATGTAGATCACCGCGACACCCTGCACTTTCAAGGCGCGGGCGATGTCGAGGAGGCGAGCGACCTCATGCGCGGAAAGGCTGGCGGTCGGCTCGTCCATGATCAGGACCTTGACCTTCAGCGACAGCGCACGAGCGATTTCGACGGTCTGCTGTTCGGCCAGCGTCAGGCCGGAGGCGGGGCGGCGGACGTCGAGTTTCACGCCGAGGGGGGCGATCAGGGCCTCGGCCTCGCGATAGATCTGGGACCAGCGCATGATGCGGCCCTTGGCGCGGTTCGAGATGAAGATGTTCTCGGCGACGTTGAGGTCGGGGAAGACCATCGGTTCCTGATAGATCGCAGCGATCCCCGCGTCTTGCGCGGCTTCGGTGGAGCGGAGCGTTACCGGCTGGCCCTCGACCCGGATCGTCCCGCTGTCAGGCTGGTGGACGCCGGTCATGATCTTGATCAGCGTGGATTTGCCCGCGCCGTTTTCGCCGACGATGGCATGGACCTCGCCCGGAAGGACGGTGAGGCTCATGTCCTTCAGCGCCTGGGTGGCGGCGAAGCTTTTGGACAGGCCTTGAAGTTCCAGGACCGGCTGGGTCACGGGGCGGGTTCCGGTTGAAAGGGGAAGGGGGCCGCGCGTGGCGACCCCCAGGGAGCAAAGCGGCCTCAGTTGGCGGCGGCTTCGACGTTGTCCTTGGTGTAGACGGTGAAGGGCCCCATCAGGATGCGCTTGGCGCCCGGACGGCCGGGGTCTTCCTCGATCTTGTAGGCGCCCATGCGTCCGGCGTTGAATTCCTCGCCGACCTCGCCCTTGATCGCGCCGGTCGCCAGCGCATAGGAGGCCTGGTAGGTCAGGTAGCCGAGGTCGACGAAGCTCCAGAGTGCGAACTGCGGGGCGCAGCCGTTCAGCGAATAGCTGACCATTTCGGCCGGAAGCCCGAGGCCCGAGACCTTGACCTTTTCGCACAGCCCCTCGTCCTGCATGGCCTTGGCGGCGGCGACGATGCCGACGGTGGTGGGGGACATGATCACCTTCAGGTCGGGATATTTGTCCACCAGGCCGAGCGCCTTGTTGTAGCTCTCTTCGGACTGGTCGTTGCCGTAGACGACGTCGACCAGCTTCAGATCCTTGTATTTGGCATCCTCGGCCAGGACCTTCTTCATCGCGTCGATCCAGGCGTTCTGGTTCGCGGCGTCCGGGCTGGCCGAGAGCACGGCGAATTCGCCCGCGCCGCCGGCGAGGTCATAGGCCATGTCGGCCATCACCGTGCCGATCGAGCCGAAATCGACCTGCGCCACGAAGAAGGCCTCGCCCGCGCCGTTCGGGATCGGGCTGTCCCAGGTCACGACCTTGGTGCCCGCCGCTGCCGCCGCTTCGGCGGCCGGGGCGATCTGGTCGCCCGCGTTGTTCGACAGCATCACGACATTCTGCTTCTGCGTGGTCGCGGTGGTCAGCATCTCGATCTGGCCCGCGGCGGAGTTTTCCGGCGTCGGGCCGATGAATTCCAGCTTGCCGGTCGAACCAAGCTCTGCCGCAGCCTCTTGCGCGCCGCGGTTGGCCTGGTCGAAGGGCAGGATGCCGAGGAATTTCGGCAGCAGGACCGCGTTCACTTCCTGGCCGGGGGTCGCGGTAACGGGGTCCGCCATCGCGGTCGAACCCATCAGGGTCGCAAGACCTGCCGCGAAGGCAAGGCCGGTGAGTTTCATCATCATGTGTCGTCTCCTCCCGTTTATGTTCCCCTGCCGTCCCCTCCTCAGGCTGCGGTCAGGACCTTGGCTTCCTTTGGGTCGATCAGGATCACCTCGACGCCCAACTGGCGCAGGTGATCCAGCAAGTGCGGCGGTGCGCCGGTATCGGTGACCAGCGTCGAGACGCGGGCCAGCGGGCAGACCACCATGTTGCCGCGCGCCTCGAACTTCGTGCTGTCGGCGACGACGACCAGTTTCTCGGTGCGGGAGAGGAGCTTCGCCTCGGCCCGGGCCACCAGCGGGTCGCTTTCGATGATGCCCAAGGGCGTGATCGAATAGCAGGACATGAACATCTTCGAGGCGGCGAAATGCTGGATCGCGTCCTCGTCGAAGGGGGACAGGATGATCCCGGCCTCGCGATACAGCTCGCCCCCCGGCAGGACGACGCGGTTCGCCGAATGGGCGATGAGTTCCTGCGCGATGGGGAAGGAATTGGTCAGCACCTGCATCCGGTGACGGCGCAGGCATTGCGCCAGAAACCAGGTGGTCGAGCCCGCATTCAGGATGATCGAGTCGCCGTCCTGGCAGAGGTTGGCCGCGCCTTGCGCAACGGCGCGCTTGAGATCGGCGTTGAGCGTCTGGCTGGCATCGAAGGAGGGCGCGGTCAGCGGGGTCTGGGTGGAGGCCACCGATTCCGCGCCGCCGTGGACGCGGCGAAGCTGGCCGGAATCCTCCAGCTTCGCAAGGTCGCGCCGCAGCGTGGCGACCGAGGCGCCGGTCACGCCGACGAGGTCGGCCACCCGGACGATGCCCTTGTCCCGAAGCCGGGTCAGGATCAGCTGCCATCTTTCGCGTTCATGCATCATGACGGGAAGGCTGTCAGAATCGCTCATATCCGTCAACAAGCAATCGCAATGCTGCATTGCGGAAGAATCTCCGCGACGCAGAATGCGCATTGTTGATTGACTGTGAGCGTTTCGCCCCTATCCTGCGGGGCAACTCCTTTCAGCCGAAGTCGGACCGATGACCCAGGAAATCACCCTAAAGTCCCTGTGGGACGACGCTTACGCCGCCGCATTGGATGAGCCGGGCAAGCTTCTGTATCGGTCGAACCTGCTGGGGTCGGACCTGCGGATCACCAATTTCGGCGGGGGGAACACCAGCGCGAAGGTGATGGCGGTGGATCCGTTGAGCGGCGAGCCGGTGGAGATCTTGTGGGTCAAGGGGTCGGGCGGGGACATCGGGTCGATGAAGCTGGATGGATTCGCGACGCTGTACATGTCCCGGCTGATGCAACTCAGGGCACAGTATCGCGGGCTGGATCAGGAAGACGCAATGGTCGAGGCTCTGGGGCATACGATCTTCAACCTGAACCCGCGCGCGCCTTCCATTGATACCTGGCTGCACGGGTTTGTGCCCTACCGGCATGTCGATCATGTCCATTCCGATGCGGTGATCGCGATTGCGGCTTCCGCCGACCAGGTGCGGCTGACGGAGGAGATTTTCGGGGGCGAACTGGGCTATCTGCCCTGGCAGCGACCGGGGATCGACCTGGGGATCAAGCTGGGCCGGATGGCAGAGGAGAACCCGCAGCTGAAGGGCGTGGTGCTGGGGCAGCATGGCCTTTTCACTTGGGCGGACACGGCGAAGGACTGCTACCTGCTGACGCTGGAGATGATCAACAAGGCCGCGGTCTGGCTGGAGGCGCACGTGAAGCGTCCGGTGTTCGGCGGCGAGAATGTGGCCTCGCTAGCCGCTGACGACCGGAAGGCCACGGCCCGGCGGCTGATGCCGCTGATCCGGGGGCGCATTTCGGCGGGGGCGCATATGGTGGGGCATTTCACCGATGCGCCGGAAGTGCTGGAATTCGTGAACTCCCGTTCGCTTGACGATCTGGCCCCGATGGGGACCTCATGTCCCGACCATTTCCTGCGGACGAAGATCAAGCCGTTGGTGGTGCCCGCGGATGCCGATGCGGCGGCGCTGGACGCTTTGATCGCGGGCTACCGGGCGGATTACGCGGCCTATTACCACCGTTGCAAGCGGCCCAATTCCCCCGCGATGCGCGACCCGAACGCGGTGATCTATCTGGTGCCGGGGGTGGGGATGCTGTCCTTTGCCAAGGACAAGGCGACGGCGCGGATTTCGGCGGAATTCTATGTCAACGCGATCAATGTGATGCGTGGCGCCTCGGGCGTTTCCCGCTATCAGGGCCTGCCGGAGCAGGAGGCCTTCGACATCGAATACTGGCTTCTGGAGGAAGCGAAGCTGCAGCGGATGCCGAAGCCGAAACCGATGGCGGGGCGGGTGGCCTTCATCACCGGCGGCGCGGGCGGGATCGGTTCGGCCAGCGCCGAACGCCTGCTGCGCGAGGGCTGCAATGTGGTGCTGGCCGATATCGACCAGAAAGCACTGGATGAGGTCGTGACGGGCCTTGGCAAACGCTATGGCCGCGACATGGTGCGCGGCGTCCTGATGGACGTGACCTCCGAAGCGCAGGTCATCGCGGCGCTGGAATATACGGTCGCCGAATATGGTGGGCTGGATGTGCTGGTGAACAACGCCGGGATCACCTCTGCCGCGGCGGTCGAGGATACGACACTGGCGATGTGGAACAAGACGATGGATATCCTCGCCACCGGCTATTTCCTGGTCGGGCGCGAGGGCTATCGCATCCTGAAGGCGCAGGGGATCGGCGGGGCGATGGTGTTCATCTCGTCGAAGAACGGGGTCGCGGCCTCACCGGGGGCCTCGGCCTATTGCACCGCGAAGGCGGCGGAAATCCATCTGGCGCGCTGCATGGCGCTGGAAGGGGCGCCTATGGGGATCAGGGTCAACGTGGTGAACCCCGATGCTGTCCTGCGCGGCTCGAAGATCTGGAAGGGCGAGTGGAGCGAGCAGCGCGCGGCCTCGAACAAGATCGCGGTTTCCGAGCTGGAGGAGCATTACCGCAAGCGCAGCCTGTTGCAGCGGTCGGTCTTCCCAGAGGACATCGCGGAAGGCGTGTATTTCTTCGCCAGCGACCTGTCGGCCAAGTCGACGGGCAATTTCCTGAACGTGGACGCGGGCAATGCCGTGTCCTTCACG
>NZ_DAIQAT010000026.1:0-33140 GCF_036781545.1 Tabrizicola sp. | reverse complement strand
ACCGTCGGCAAGGACGCCCCGCATGCCAGCGCGCATGACTGGCGGATGGCGCTGTCCCACGCGATCCGCGACCAGATCGTCGAGCCCTGGTTCGCCTCGACCCGCCGCACCTGGGCCGAGGACCGCAAGCGCGTCTACTACCTGTCGATGGAGTTTCTGATCGGCCGCATCCTGGAAGATGCGATGATCAACCTGGGCCTCTATGATATGGCCACCGAGGCGATGGCGCATTTCGGGCAGGACATTCGCCAGGTGATCGACGACGAGCCGGATGCGGCGCTGGGGAACGGGGGGCTGGGGCGGCTGGCGGCCTGTTTCATGGAATCGATGGCGACGCTGGCCTGCCCGGCCTATGGCTACGGCATCCGGTATGAGCACGGTCTTTTCCGCCAACTCTTCGACCAGGGCCGTCAGGTCGAGACGCCGGAGAACTGGCTGGCGCAGGCGCATCCCTGGGAATTCTCCCGCCCCGAGAGCGCCTATACGGTCGGGTTCAAGGGCCATATCGAATCTCGCGACGGGCGCGAGGTCTGGGTGCCGCAGGAGACGGTGACGGCAGAGGCCTACGACACGCCGGTGATCGGCTGGCAGGGGAAATGGGCGAACACGCTGCGGCTCTGGGGGGCGAAGGGGACGACGAATTTCGACCTCGAACGCTTCAACCGGGGCGATTACGCGGCGGCGGCGGAGCCCGAGACGCTGGCGCGGACGCTGAGCCGGGTGCTCTATCCCGACGACACCACCTATCAGGGCAAGGAATTGCGGCTGAAGCAGGAGTTCTTCCTGACCTCTGCCGCGCTTCAGGACATCCTGCGGCGCTATCTGTCGAACCATTCCGACCTGCGCGCCCTGCCGCGGCATGTGGCGATCCAGATGAACGACACCCATCCGGCGATCGCGGGGCCGGAACTGATCCGCCTGCTGTCCGACGAGCACGGGCTGCCCTTCGACGAGGCGCTGACCATCGCGCGGGCCTGCCTGAGCTATACCAACCACACGCTTCTGCCGGAAGCGCTTGAAAAATGGGCGACTTTCACCTTTGGCAATGTGCTGCCGCGCCACATGCAGATCGTCGAGCGGATCGACAGCTGGCATCGGCGCGCCTATCCGAACCGGCCGCATTATGTGGGGATCGTGAAGCACCAGGAAGTGCGGATGGGGGAACTGGCCTTCATCATGAGCCACAAGGTGAACGGCGTCTCGGCGCTGCATTCCGACCTGGTGAAGAAGAACCTTTTCCCCGAGTTGAACCTTCTGCATCCGGGGCGGATCATCAACGAGACGAACGGCGTGACGCCGCGCCGCTGGCTGCGGATGGCGAACCGGCCGCTGTCGACGCTGATCACGAAAAGCATCGGGCCCGGCTGGGAAGCCGACCTCGACCGCCTGCGCGCGCTGGAGCCCTTCGCCGAGGACGCCGGGTTCCGGGCCGAATTCGCGGCGGCGAAGCGCGAGAACAAGGTGGCGCTGTCGAACTGGATCGGGCGCGAGATGGGGATCGCGGTATCGCCGGACGCGCTGTTCGACGTGCAGATCAAGCGCATCCACGAATACAAGCGACAGCTGCTGAACATCCTGCAGACGATTGCGCATTGGCAGCGGGTGCGGTCGAACCCGAAGGCGGGATGGGTGCCGCGGGTCAAGGTCTTCGGCGGCAAGGCCGCGCCGGGCTATGCGGTCGCGAAGGAAATCATCCGGCTTATCAACGATGTGGCGGGGGTTGTGAATGCGGACCCGGTGACGGGCGACCTGTTGAAGATCGTCTATCCGCCGAACTACAACGTGACCATGGCCGAGCGGGTGATCCCCGCGTCCGACCTGTCGGAACAGATTTCGACCGCCGGAAAAGAGGCGTCGGGCACCGGGAACATGAAGTTCATGATGAACGGGGCCGTGACCATCGGCACGCTGGATGGCGCGAATGTCGAGATCCTGCAGGAGGTGGGTGCTGAGAACTTCTTCCTGTTCGGGCTGACGGCGGAAGAGGTGGCGAAGCGCCGCGAGGATCCGGATCACGCGAAGAAGGCCATCGAGGCGAGCCAGCCGCTGATGGATGTGCTGCAGATGATCGCCGAGGGGCGGTTCTCGCCCGAGGAGCCGGAGCGGTATCACGGGCTGGTCCACCGGGTCTGGCACCACGACTACTTCCTGGTGGCGGCGGATTTCGCCGCCTACCACGCGGCTCAGGGGCAGGTGGACACGGCCTGGCAGGACCGCGACCGCTGGTGGAAGATGGCGGCGATGAACACGGCGCGGAGCGGGTTCTTCTCCTCCGACCGCACGATCCGCAGCTATATGGAAGAGATCTGGCAGGCATCATCCGCGCTTTAGGCGCTCCGGCAGGCTTTCGGGGGAGGAGAGCATGGCTGAGACGACACTCGACAGGGGCGCGGCCGAGGCGATTGCCGGGGGCTGGCACGGCGATCCGTTCGGGGTGCTGGGGCCGCACAAGGGGGCCAAGGGCTGGGAAATCCGGGCCTTCGTTCCGGGGGCGGAGCGGCTGTGGGTGCTGAGCGGCAAGACGGTGGCGGAGGCGCAGGCCTATCCGGGTGTGCCGGGGCTTTTCACCTGTGCGCTGGCGCGGAAGGCCAGCTACAGGTTCCGCGCGGAAGGCCATGGAAACACCTGGGAATTCGAGGACCCCTATCGCTTCGGCCCGGTGCTGGGTGAGCTGGACGAATACCTTCTGGGCGAAGGCAGCCACCGGCGGCTGTGGCAGGCGCTTGGCGCGCATGTGATCGTGCATGAGGGCGTCGGGGGCGTGCATTTCGCGGTCTGGGCGCCAAATGCGGAACGGGTTTCCGTCGTGGGCGATTTCAACGTCTGGGATGGCCGCCGCAACCCGATGCGGAGGCGGGGGGCAACCGGCGTGTGGGAGATCTTCATCCCCGGTCTCGGCGAAGGAACGGCCTATAAATACGAGATCAAGGGGCCAGGTGGGGCGGTGATGCCGCTGAAGGCCGATCCGGTGGGATTCGGGTCTGAACATCCGCCCGCAAACGCTTCTGTTGTCAGGACAATTCGCGGCGACTGGCAGGACGGGGACTGGATGGACGCCCGCGCTGCGAAGCACACGACGGACGCGCCCATCAGCGTCTACGAGGTGCATCTCGCGTCGTGGAAGCGGGCGCCGGGCAACCGGATGCTGAGCTATCTGGAACTGGCCGAGCAGCTGGTGGACTACGTGGCCTCCATGGGCTTCACCCATATCGAATGTCTGCCGGTCAGCGAATACCCGTTCGACGGGTCCTGGGGCTACCAGCCGGTGGGGATGTTCGCGCCGACGATCCGCCACGGCACGCCTTCGGAGTTCCGCGCCTTCGTCGATGCGGCGCACCGCAAGGGGCTGGGGGTCATCCTGGACTGGGTGCCCGGGCATTTCCCCACCGACCCGCATGGGTTGGGATGGTTTGACGGCACCGCGCTTTATGAACATGCCGACCCGCGCGAGGGGTTCCACCAGGACTGGAATACGCTGATCTACAACTACGGCCGGGTCGAGGTGAAGAACTACCTCGTCTCCAACGCCTTGTATTGGCTGGAGGAATACCACATCGACGGTCTGCGCGTGGATGCGGTGGCCTCGATGCTGTATCGCGACTACTCGCGCAAGCAGGGCGAGTGGATTCCGAACAAGGACGGGGGCCGCGAGAATTACGAGGCGATCGACGTCCTGCGGTCGATGAACATCACGGCCTATGGGGAATGCCCGGGGATCATGACAGTGGCCGAGGAATCGACGGCCTTTCCGGGTGTGTCGCGGCCTGCCAACTGGGGGGGGCTGGGGTTCGGGTTCAAGTGGAACATGGGGTGGATGAACGACACCCTGTCCTACATGCAGAAGGAACCGATCTACCGGAAGTACCACCACCATCAGATGACCTTCGGCCTGGTCTATGCCTGGTCGGAAAACTACATCCTGCCGATTTCCCATGACGAGGTGGTGCACGGCAAAGGGTCGATGCTGGCGAAGATGCCGGGGACCGGCTGGGAGAAATTCGCTAACCTGCGGGCCTATTACGGGTTCATGTGGGCGCATCCGGGCAAGAAGCTTCTCTTCATGGGGCAGGAATTCGCGCAAGGGGCGGAGTGGAACCACAACCAGAGCCTTGACTGGCATCAGCTGGATGTGGCGGAGCATCGGGGGATGCAAGCCTTGGTCCGCGACCTGAACCGGGTCTACCGCGAGACGCGGGCGCTGCATGTGAACGACACCCGCCCGGAAGGCTTTGCCTGGATCGAGTCGAACGATGCCGAGGCCGGGGTCTATGCCTGGGTGCGCAAGGGCACGGAGGCGGACAAGCCGGTCGTCGCGGTGGTCAACATGACGCCCATCGAGCGGAAGTACCGGCTGGGCCTGCCACATCCGGGCAAATGGAGCGAAATCCTGAACACCGACGCCAAGGTCTATGGCGGGGGCAATCGCGGCAACCTGGGAGGGGTGACGACGGAGAAGACGCCCTGGCACGGCCAGCCGCAATCGGCGCTTGTCACGCTGCCGCCCTTGTCGGCAGTCTATCTGCAACAGGGATGAAATCAGGCGGCCAACCGCCTTGGGGGAGGAAAGACGATGGAAGCAAGACCGAACCAGCGCCTGTCATCGCAGGCCATGGCTTTCGTGCTGGCCGGGGGGCGGGGCAGCCGGTTGAAGGAGCTGACCGATCGCCGCGCGAAACCGGCGGTCTATTTCGGCGGCAAGACCCGCATCATCGACTTCGCGCTGTCGAACGCGCTGAACTCCGGCATCCGCAAGATGGCGATTGCGACGCAATACAAGGCGCACTCCCTGATCCGCCACATCCAGCGCGGCTGGGGCTTCTTCCGGGCAGAGCGGAACGAATATCTGGACATCCTGCCCGCATCGCAGCGGATGGACGAGGTCAACTGGTACCGCGGCACGGCGGATGCCATCGCGCAGAACATCGACATCATCGACAGCTACCACATCAAATATGTGATCGTGCTGGCGGGCGACCACATCTACAAGATGGACTACGAGATCATGCTGCGCCAGCATGTCGAGGCGGGGGCGGACGTGACCATCGGCTGCCTGACGGTGCCGCGCAAGGAGGCGAGCGCCTTCGGCGTCATGCATGTCGACAAGACCATGCGGATCACGGACTTCCTGGAGAAACCGAAGGACCCGCCCTCGATTCCGGGCGACCCGGATCACGCGCTGGCCTCGATGGGGATCTATGTCTTCGACTGGGCCTTCCTGCGCGATCTGCTGATCCGCGACATGCAGGACGACAATTCCAGCCATGACTTCGGCTTCGACCTGATCCCGGCCATCGTGAAACACGGCAAGGCGGTCGCACACAAGTTCTCGGACAGCTGCGTGACGAGCGGGCTGGAGACCGAGCCCTACTGGCGCGACGTGGGGACCATCGATGCCTTCTGGCAGGCCAATATCGACCTGACGGATTTCATCCCCAAGCTCGACATCTACGACAGCTCCTGGCCGATCTGGACCTATGCCGAGATCGTGCCCCCGGCGAAGTTCATCCATGACGAGGACGGGCGGCGTGGCAGCGCGGTGTCGTCGCTGGTGTCGGGCGATTGCATCGTCTCGGGTTCGGCGGTGTCGAACAGTCTGCTGTTCACCGGCGTCAGGACGCATTCCTGGTCCAGCCTGGAATATGTGGTGGCGCTGCCGCAGGTGATCGTCAACCGCAAAGCACAGCTGAAGAATTGCGTGATCGACCGGGGGGTGGTGATCCCGGAAGGTCTGGTGATCGGCGAGGACGCGGAGGAGGATGCCAAATGGTTCCGCCGCTCCGAAGGCGGGATCGTGCTGATCACCCAGGATATGCTGAACACCCGGGCCAAGGCTCTGGGCTGAGGGCTGGACCCCGCTTGAGGTCTGGCTTAACTTCGGGCGGGAAGCTTTTGGAAGGCAAGGCAAATGGGCGGACGGGTTCTGTCGGTGGCCTCGGAATGTGTGCCCCTGGTGAAGACCGGGGGGCTGGCGGATGTGGTGGGCGCGCTGCCGGCTGCGCTGGCGCCGACGGGCTGGGACATGCGGGTGTTGCTGCCGGCCTATCGTGCGCTGCGACCGCAGGCGAGGGACTGGCCCGTGGTCTGGGAAGAGGCGGATCTCTGGGGCGGTCCGGGGCGGGTGCTGGCGGGCGAGGTTGCGGGGGTGCCGCTTCTCCTCCTCGACGCGCCGCATCTTTATGACCGCGAGGGCGGGCCCTATTCCGGCCCCACGGGCGAGCATCCCGACAATGCCATCCGCTTCGCCGCGCTGTCCTGGGTGGCTGCCCGGATTGCGCGGGAAGGGCTGGCAGACTGGAAACCCGATGTCCTGCACGCGCATGACTGGCAGGCAGGGTTTGCGCCGGCCTACCTCGCCTACCATGGCAATGGCGGGGTCAAGTCGGTCATCACCATCCACAACATCGCCTTTCAGGGCTGGGCACCGGCGCATATGCTGGGGGTCCTGCGCCTGCCGGGTCATGACTTCCACGCCGATGCGCTGGAATATTACGGCGGCATCTCCAGCCTGAAGGCGGCGCTGGTGACGGCGGACTGGATCACCACCGTCTCGCCCTCTTACGCGGCCGAGCTGATGCGGCCCGAGTTCGGCATGGGTCTGCAAGGGGTGATCGCGGCGCGGGGGCCGGTGGTGTCGGGCATCCTGAATGGCGTGGATACCGGTCTCTGGGACCCCTCGAAGGGGGATCCGGCCTTCGACCGGAAGGCGATGGCGGGCAAGGCGGCGGCGCGGGCCAGGCTGTGCGAGGAATTCGGGCTGGAGGTGCCGGGGCCGCTGGCCATCGTCGTCAGCCGGTTGACCGACCAGAAGGGGATCGACCTGCTGCCCGGCGTCATCCCGGAATTCATCCTCGGGGGGGGCGGGCTGATCGTGCTCGGCTCGGGCGATCCGGGGATGGAGGCGGCGATGCGCCAGCTGGCCGACAGCTTCCCGGGGCGGGTGGCGGTGCGGATCGGCTATGACGAGGGGCTGAGCCATCGGCTGTTCGCAGGCGCGGATGCGGTGCTTGTCCCGAGCCGGTTCGAGCCCTGCGGGCTGACGCAGATGTACGGGCTACGTTACGGCACCCTGCCGGTGGTAAGCCAGGTCGGCGGGCTGGCCGATACGGTGATCGGCGCGAGCCCGGCGACGCTGGCGGCGGGGGCGGCGACGGGCGTGTCCTTCCACCCGGTCGATACGCTCGCCTTCGGGCAGGCCCTGGCGCAGCTTCTGGAGCTTTACCGCCAGCCGAAGCTCTGGGCGAAGCTGCGCGCCAATGCGATGGCGCATCCGGTGGGCTGGGAAACCTCGGCTGCGGCCTATGCCCGGCTTTACGAAAGGCTGACCGGGTGACACCGCAGGCGGTTTCGCTGCCCGCGCGGTTGCAGGGCCATGCGGTCAGCCCCGGCCGCCCCTGGCCGATGGGGGCAAGCCTCACCGGCGACGGGGTGAACTTTGCCGTCTTCTCGGCCCATGCCGAACGGATCGAGCTGTGCCTCTTCACCCCCGACGGGCGCAAGGAGATGGGGCGGCTGCCGATCACCGAACGCGATGGCGACATCTGGCATATCCATGTCGGCGGGCTGACGGTGGGCGCCGTCTACGGCTTTCGCGCCCATGGGCCCTATGCGCCGGAACAGGGCCATCGCTTCAACCCGAACAAGCTGCTGCTCGACCCCTACGCCCGCGCGCTGGAGGGGCGGTTGAAATGGTCCGACGCGCTGATGGGCTACAAGATCGGCTCGCCACGTGGCGATTTAAGCTTCGATACCCGGGACAGCGCCTTTGCGGTGCCGAAGGCGGTGGTGACGGACGCTTCCTTCACCTGGGGCAATGATCAGTCGCCCCGGACGCCCCGCGCCGATACGTTGATCTACGAGACGCATGTCAAGTCGATGACCGCGCTGCATCCCGGCGTCGACAAGGGCTTGCGGGGAACCTACCTCGGCCTGTCGTCGGACCCGGTGATCGACCATCTGCACAAGCTGGGTGTCACCGCCATCGAGCTTCTGCCGGTGCAGGCCTATATCGACGACCGCTTCCTTGTGTCGAAGGGCCTGCGCAACCATTGGGGCTACAACACGCTGGCCTTCTTCGCCCCCGAGCCGCGCTACATGAGCCAGGGCGCGCTGTGGGAGTTCCAGACCATGGTCCGCCGCTTTCATGCGGCAGGGATCGAGGTGATCCTGGACGTGGTCTACAACCACACGGCCGAGGGTGACGAATGGGGGCCGACGGTCAGCTTCCGCGGCCTCGACAATGCCAGCTACTACCGGCTGACCGGGGGCGGGCGCACCTATGCCAATGACGCGGGCACGGGGAACACGCTGAACCTGACGCATCCGATGGTGCTGCGGATGGTGATGGACAGCTTGCGCTACTGGGTCGAGATGACCCATGTCGACGGCTTCCGCTTCGACCTTGCCACGGTGCTGGGACGCGAGGTGCACGGGTTCGACCCGAACGGTGGCTTCTTCGACGCGATCCGCCAGGACCCGGTGCTGAGCCGCGTCAAGCTGATCGCCGAGCCCTGGGACATCGGGCCCGGCGGCTATCAGCTGGGGGCCTATCCGCACCCGTTCCTGGAATGGAACGACCGGTTCCGCGACGGGGTCCGGCGGTTCTGGAGGGGCGACGCGGGCCTGACCCGCGACCTTGCCGCCCGCATTCTGGGCAGCGCGGAACGCTTCGACCATTCCGGCCGCGCGGCGACCTCTTCGGTCAATTTCATCACCAGCCATGACGGGTTCACGCTGGAGGATCTGGTCAGCTACACGATCAAGCGCAACTTCGCCAATGGCGAGGACAACCGCGACGGCCATCACGAGAACCACTCGGACAACCTCGGCGTCGAGGGGCCGACCAAGGATGCGCAGGTGCTGGCGGCGCGGGGGCTGCGGAAGCGGAACCTGCTTGCCACGCTGATGCTGAGCCAAGGCGTGCCGATGCTGCTCGCGGGCGACGAGATCGGTCACAGCCAGAGCGGCAACAACAATGCCTATGCCCAGGACAACGATACCAGCTGGATCGACTGGTCCCGGTCCGACGCCGGGCTTTGCCGCTTCGTCGAACGGCTGGCCGAACTGCGCCGCGACCTGCCGATCCTGCGGCAGCGGCGCTTCCTGCATTCGCGCAAGCGGCAGTCTGACGGACTGCCGGATGTCATCTGGCGCCGGGCGGACGGTACGGTTCCGCAGTCCGAGGAATGGCACGACCCGGCCTTCCGCTGCCTTTGCGTCGAGCTTCGGATGCAGGCCGAGGGCGGCGATCCGAACCCCGAGACGGTCTTCGCCGTCTTCAACACCGGCGCGGCTGCGGCGCTGCACCTGCCCGACACCGCGCCGGGATGGGAGCTTCTGCTCGACACCACGCGGCCCGAGCTTCATCCCTCGGGCCAGGCGTCGGATGTGACCACCGCGCCCGCGCAATCCGTTCTGTTATTCCGGTCGCTGACCGGCAAGGGAGGAAGACCATGAGCCAGATCGCAACGGTTGCCACCACGCCGATCCCGGGCCAGAAGCCGGGAACCAGCGGCTTGCGCAAGAAGACGCCCGTGTTCATGGGGCGGCACTATCTGGAGAATTTTGTCCAGTCGATCTTCGACGTGGTGGGCGCGGGCGGCAAGACCTTCGTCCTGGGGGGCGACGGGCGCTATTTCAACGACCGCGCCGCGCAGGTGATCCTGCGGATGGCGGCGGCGAACGGGGCGGCGCGGGTGATCGTGGGGCAGGGGGCGATCCTGTCTACTCCGGCGGCGAGCCACCTGATCCGGCTGAACAAGACCGATGGCGGCATCATCATGTCGGCCAGCCACAACCCGGGCGGGCCGGAGGAGGATTTCGGCGTCAAGTTCAACATGCCGAACGGCGGCCCCGCGCCCGAAGGCGTGACCGAGGCGATGTATCGGCGGACGACGGAGATTACGGACTACAAGATGCTGGAAGCGCAGGATGTGGACCTGTCGCACGTCGGGAGGCATCAGCTGGGGGCGATGGTGGTCGATGTGGTCGACCCGGTCGCCGACTATGCCGCGCTGATGGAAGGCCTGTTCGACTTCCCCGCGATCCGGGCGATGTTCGCGGGCGGGTTCCGGATGCGGATGGATTCGATGTGCGCCGTGACCGGGCCCTATGCGGTGGAGATCCTGGAAAACCGGTTGGAGGCGGCGAAGGGGACGGTGGTGAATGGCACTCCGCTGCCGGATTTCGGCGGGATGCATCCCGACCCGAACCCGACCTGGGCCAAGGCGCTGATGGACGAGATGTTCAGGCCGGACGCGCCGGATTTCGGGGCGGCGTCGGATGGCGACGGGGACCGCAACATGGTGGTGGGGCGGGGGATTTATGTCTCGCCTTCGGACTCGCTGGCGGTGCTGGCGGCGAATGCCCACCTTGCGCCCGGCTACAAGGCTGGCCTGAAGGGGGTGGCGCGGTCGATGCCGACCAGCGCCGCGGCGGACCGGGTGGCCGAGGCTCTGGGGATCGGGAAGTTCGAGACGCCGACGGGGTGGAAGTTCTTCGGCAACCTGCTGGATGCCGGGAAGGCCACGATCTGCGGCGAGGAGAGCTTTGGCACCGGATCAGACCATGTGCGCGAGAAGGACGGGCTGTGGGCGGTGCTGTTGTGGCTGAATATCCTCGCCGTGCGGAAGCAGTCGGTGGCGGATATCCTGCGGGAGCATTGGGCGAAGTATGGGCGGAATTACTACAGCCGGCATGACTTCGAGGCGATCAAGACCGGGAAGGCCGACGCGATGATGGCGGCGCTCCGGGGCTCGCTCGCCGGGCTGCCGGGGACGGTGGTGGAGGGGATGACGGTCAGCGCGGCGGATGACTTCGCCTATACCGATCCGGTGGATGGCTCGGTCAGCCAGAAGCAGGGCGTGCGGGTGCTGTTCGAGGACGGCTCGCGGATCGTCTACCGGCTGTCGGGGACCGGGACCGAGGGGGCGACGCTGCGGGTCTATCTGGAACGGTATGCGGCGGGGCCGGGCGGGCTGGACCTGGACGCGCAGGAGGCGCTGGCCCCGGTGATCCGGGCGGCGCACGGAATCGCGGGGATCGAGGGGCATACCGGGCGGACCGAGCCGGATGTGGTGACCTGACAGGCGGTGCCCGCGCGCGGGCAGGAGGCGGGAGTGTTTGGAAACAAGGGCTTGGCCGCGGACGTTCAGGGAAAATTAACCCGAGGCCGCGGGCGGGAAAGAGTAAAGCATAGCATGAAACCTACCTGGGCCCCCGCCTGCGCGGGGGTGACAGGGGGGCGCAAGGCGCGGGCCGCAGCCTGCGGAAGGTCGTCCGATCAGGTCCTGAGGCCGGTCTCGTAGAGCAGGCCCTTGCGCTTGGCCTCGTAGTAGTAGCCCTTGGAATACCACATCACGGCGCGGTCCTCGGAGCCTCCCGACACCAGCCAGGCGCCGCGCAGGTATTTGCCGGCATACATCAGGTTGGTCTCGGCATCGAGAAGCCCCTCGGGCGGACCCCGGTAGCCCATGGTCTGCGCGGTCTGCGGCATGATCTGCATCAGCCCGTAGTAGGACCCGTTCCGCGCGCCGGGATTGTAGCCGCTTTCGCGCTGGATCACCCGGTGCAGAAGGCTTTCCGGAATGTCGTGGATGCCGGCGTATTTGCGCACCAGCGCCAGCATCTCGGGCGTGGCGCCCGGCGCCATGCGGGCGCGGTCCACCGGTCGGGGCTTCGGCCCGCAGGCGACCAGCGCGGTGGCGGAAAGCAGGATCAGGCTGCGGCGGGTCACGGAGATGGCAACAGGCATGGGCAGGCCTCTGGTTCTGGCAGGCGAGGGTTAGCGGGGGCGGGCCGGTGACGCAACCCCAAGGGAGGCGTCACCGGCGGGAAGCGGCGCGGGCCGGGCAGGGTGACGCAGGGTAAGCGATCCCGCACCTGCCGCGCAGGGTCTTTCGTGGCAAGCTGAGCGAGCCGGAATTTCCCGGCGGACGACCATTCGGCATTTTCAGGAGGATTTCATGGAAGCTGGCGCCATTGCTGCGACTTCGGCCAAGGACGTTCACAAGGCCCTGGCCAAGCGCCTTGCCCACCGCGAGTTGAAGGACGACATGATCAGCGCGATCTCGAAGCGCGTCGTCCGCGACGGGCTGAAGATCGGGGGGGTGGATTTCTGCCCCTATGGTATCTGCATCGACTATTTCAGCGACAAGCGCATCCTGGTCGACAAGATCCTGGGCGGCGAGAAATACCGCGTGGTGCGGCTTTTCCCCTATGGCATCCTGGTCGACGATCTGTGGCGGCTGCAGGTCGAGATGCATGTGCCGGAGCTTGCCGGATTCGGGGGGCGGTGATGTCTGCTCCCCTTTCCGGGGGCAGGGCTGCGCGGTCGGGCTTCCTGCCCGACCGCACGGTCCACCTGCACCCCTTGGACCTTTGCAACCTGGCCTGCAGCCATTGCTATTCAGCCTCGTCCCCGCTGAAGCACACCATCCTGCCGCTGAAGCCCCTGCTGGCGGCGCTGCCGCGGCTTCGGGCCGAGGGATATGAGGTGATCAGCCTGTCGGGAGGCGAGCCGCTGCTCTATCCCTGGCTGGGCGAACTGCTGGCGGCGGCGAAGGCCGAAGGCTTCCGCACGGCGGTGATCAGCAACGGGTTCCGGGTGACGGCCCGGCATTGCGGGGTGATCGAGGCGCTGGACCGGATCGCGATCAGCTTCGACGGGCTGGAGGCGCGGCACAACGCGATGCGGGGCAACGCGCAGGCCTGGGCGCGGGCCGTGGCGGGGCTGCGCTATCTGGCCGCGATCGGCAAGCCGGCGGCGGCGGCCTTCACCGTGACGCGCGAGTCGCTGACCGAGGTGCCGGAGTTCATCGAGCTTTGCGCGGATCTGGGCGTGCGGGCGGTGCAGTTGCGCCCGCTGGTCATGGCCGGGCGCGCGCCGGAGGAAGCGGCGGAGCAGGCGCTGAGCGCGGCGGATGCGGCGCGGCTGTGGCTGATGGCGCAGACGCTGCAACTGGCCTGGGAGGGCGAAGTCGCGGTGCATGTCGACCTGGCCCCGGCCGAGGCGCTGGCGGCGGATCGCTGTGCCTGGAACCTGGCGCTGGACGGGAGCGTGGATCAGCGCCTGTCGGATGCGGTCAATCCGCTGGTGATCACGCCCGAGGGGCGGCTTCGGCCCTGGACCTACGACTTCCCCGAGGAGTTCGATCTGGGCGCGCTGCAGGACCTGTCACCGGCGCGGCGGGTCTGGATCGCGGGCGGCCTGCCGCGGTTGCGTCGCCTTCTGGCGCGCACGCTGCAGGCGGCGGGTCTGGAGGAGGGGTTTCTCGACTGGTTCGCCTTCCAGCGCGACCAGGCGCGGCGGCTTCCGGCCTGATCCCGTCATCGCCTCGTTACCCGGCAGGCGCATAACCTTGGGGGAAAAGCCCGGGCGGCGATCACGCGCTTGGGGGTTGCCTTGGGCAAAACGCCAGATATAGTTTCGGGGAACGGGGCGGGACTCCCCGCCCCGCTGGCCGATGCCTGACGGGCGAAGCGCGGAGTCTTGACGGAAAATGGACGGCGATTTCAGAACCCAGTTCGTGCGCGATCCTGCGGCGCTGAAGCACTATCCCGCGCTGGTGCTGAATGCCGACTATCGCCCGCTCAGCTACTACCCGCTCAGTCTCTGGCCCTGGCAGGAGGCGATCAAGGCCGCTTTCCTGGACCGGGTGCAGATCGTCGCCGAATATGATGCGGTGGTGCACAGTCAGAGGCAGGAGTTCAGGATACCTTCGGTGGTCGTGCTGAAGGAATTCGTCAGACCCCAGAAGCGCGTGGCCTTCACGCGCTTCAATCTTTTCCTGCGGGACGAATTCTGCTGCCAGTATTGCGGTGCGAAGGGCGACCTGACCTTCGACCATGTGCTGCCGCGGTCGCGGGGCGGGATCACCAGCTGGGAGAATGTGGTGGCGGCCTGCAGCCCCTGCAACCTGCGCAAGGGGTCACGCACGCTGAAACAATCGGGGTTGCACCTTCGGCGCCCGCCCCGGCAGCCGACGGCGGAGGAGATGCAGGGCCATGGCCGCCGCTTCCCGCCGAACCACCTGCACGAAAGCTGGATGGACTACCTGTACTGGGATGCCGAACTGGAAGCGTGATGTCGGCCCCGGCTGTCATGATGCCGTTACAAAAGCTTCACAAATCTGTTGCCGGGTGATCTTCTGGCCGCTTCTGGACGGGGAGCGGGTCATGGATATGAGTTTGCAGGCGGCGGCGGTCCATATGTTCACGGCGCTGGCCTGCGGGGCCGTCATCGGCTCGGAGCGGCAGGTCCGGCAACGTATGGCGGGGCTTCGGACCAATGCGCTGGTGTCGCTGGGGGCGGCGGGGTTCGTGATCTTCTCGGGCCTTTTCCCCGATGAGGTCAGCCATACGAGGGTCGCGGCGCAGATCGTGTCGGGGATCGGCTTTCTGGGTGCGGGGATCATCTTTCGCGACGGGTTCAATGTCCACGGGCTGAACACGGCGGCGACGCTGTGGTGTTCGGCCGGGGTGGGCATGATGGCCGGCGCGGGGGCCTGGGATCTGGCGCTGCTCTTGACCGCGATGGTGGTGTTCGTGAACCTGGGGCTGCGGCCGCTGGTTAAGCTTCTGAAGCGCTACACAAGGGCGGGGGTGCCGGTGATCCGCGCCTACCGGGTGCAGGTGGGGGCAGACGCGGCGCAGGAGGCGGCGGTGCGCAGCCTGATGCTGCGGACGCTGTCCTTGGGAGGGCTGCATCTCTCGGAGATCGGGGTGACGGCGGGGAGCGAGGGCCGGGGGGTGGACCTGTCGGCGACGGTGACGGCCGAGGAGGTGGGCGAGGCGGGCCTCGAACAGGCGGTGCAGCGGCTTGCCGCCGAGCCGGGGCTGATCCGGGTGCGCTGGGAGTCGCTGGACGAGGGCTGAGGTTTCCCCATCCGCAGCGCGATGCTAGACAGGGGACGGCGCAGGCTGTAGAACGCCACCGTTAGCGCTAACGGAACGGTCCAGGGAGACGGTCATGGTTTCGCGTGTCATTCCGGTGGATGTCTTCGATCTGGTGATTTTCGGGGCCACGGGCGACCTTGCCCGGCGGAAGATCCTGCCGGGCCTCTACCGGCGCTTCCTGGCCGGGCAGATGCCGGTGGAAAGCCGGATCATCGGCGCGGCGCGGGCGGAGTTGACGGACGAGGCCTTCCGCGAGCAGGTGCGGTCGGCGATCGCCGAATTCGTGCCGAAGGCGCGGCAGGAGGCGGCGGCGATCGAGGGCTTCCTGGGCCGCATCCACTATGTCCCGATCGACGCGACGGGGACGGGGGGCTGGGCGGCGCTGAAGGCGCTGATGCGCGAGAACGTGGTCCGGGCCTTCTATTTCTCGGTTGCGCCCAGCCTTTTCGGCGACATCGCGCAAAGGCTGTCCGAACATGGGATCGCCGACGCGTGGAGCCGGATCGTGGTGGAAAAGCCCTTCGGGCGCGACCTCGCGTCGGCGAAGGCGCTGAACGCGGTGCTGGCTCGGCATTTCAACGAGACGCAGATCTACCGGATCGACCATTACCTCGGCAAGGAGACCGTGCAGAACCTGATGGCGGTGCGCTTCGCCAACATCCTGTTCGAGCCCCTGTGGAAGGCCGAATATGTCGACCATGTCCAGATCACCGTGGCCGAGACGGTGGGGGTCGACGGGCGCGGCGCCTATTACGATAAGTCCGGCGCGATGCGGGACATGGTGCAGAACCACATGATGCAGCTTCTGTGCCTGATCGCGATGGAACCGCCCTATCACTTCGACCCGGATGCCGTGCGCGACGAGAAGCTGAAGGTGATCCGCGCGCTGAAGCCGGTGCCGCCGGAGGATATCGTGCGGGGGCAATACGGGGCGGGGAAGGGCGAGAAGGCCTATGTCGTTCATGCCGAGAACCCGGCCTCGAAGACGGAAAGCTATATAGCGCTGAAGGTGCAGGTGTCGAACTGGCGCTGGCAGGGGGTGCCGTTCTACCTGCGCACCGGCAAGCGGCTGCGCGCGCGGGCGTCCGAGATCGCCATCACCTTCCGCCAGCCGCCCCATGCGATCTTCGACGACGCGACGGGCTGGCACGAGAATGTGCTGGTCATCCGGTTGCAACCGAACGAGGGCATGGACCTGATGGTGATGATCAAGGAGCCGGGACCCGGCGGGATGCGGCTGATGCAGGTGCCCCTGGACATGTCCTTCGCCGATGCGCTGGGGGCCGAGGCGGAAGATGTGCCGGACGCCTATGAGCGGCTGATCATGGATGTGATCCGCGGCAACCAGACGCTCTTCATGCGGGGCGACGAGGTCGAGGCCGCCTGGGCCTGGACCGACCCGATCATCCAGGGCTGGGAGGCGCGGGGCGACAAGCCGCAGACCTATGATCCCGGATCTTCCGGCCCGGAGGATGCGTTGATGCTGATGCACCGCGACGGGCGGCGCTGGCGGGAGATACGCGAATGAAGCTGGAAACCTACCCCGACCGCGAGTTCCTGATGCTGGGGCTGGCGAATGTGATCGCCGGTCAACTGGCGGACTTTCTGCGGCGCGAGGGGAAGGCGACGCTGTCGGTGCCGGGGGGAACGACGCCGGGGCCGATCTTCGACACCTTGTCGGGGGTGGACCTCGACTGGGCGAATGTCGCGGTGGTGCTGAACGACGAACGCTGGGTGCCGGAATCGTCGGAACGGTCGAATACCCGGCTGCTGCGCGAGCGGCTGCTGCGGGGAAAGGCGGCACAGGCGCGGCTGGTGCCGCTGTATGCCCCCGCCGAGACGCCCGAGGATATGCTGGACGCGCTGGAAGATGGGCTGAAGCCGCATCTGCCGATTTCGGTCCTGCTGCTGGGCATGGGAACGGACATGCATACCGCGAGCCTTTTCCCCGGTGCCGACCGGCTGGAAGAGGCGCTGTCGGCCACCGCGCCGATCCTTCTGCCGATGCGGGCCGAGGCGGCGGGCGAGCCGCGGATCACGCTGACGGCACCGTCCCTGCGCGAGGCGTTCAACATTCACGTCCTGATCACCGGGGATGAAAAGCGCGCGGCGCTGGAGCGGGCGATGACGCTGAGCCCGACCGAGGCGCCGGTGCGCGCGGTCCTCGACAACGCAACCGTGCATTGGGCGGAGTAGCCATGACGAAATGGGATGAATTGCAGCGGCTTCTCGATGTGAACAAGGGCCGCCATATCCTTGATCTGTTTGACGAAAGCCGGGCGTGCGATTTTTCGGTGCGCGCGGACGGGATGCTCTTCGACTATTCCAAGACCAATATCGACCCCGCAACCCGCGCAGCACTGGTGCGGCTGGCCGAGGACTCGGGCGTGGCGGAGAAGCGCGCGGCGATGTTCTCTGGTGCCAAGATCAATGACACCGAGGGCCGGGCGGTGCTGCATGTGGCGCTCAGGGCCGGGGATGACGCGGTCATCGAGGTGGACGGCAAGGATGTCCTGCCCGAGGTGCGCCGCATCCGTGCGGCCTGCGCCGCCTTCGCGCGGGACGTGCGGTCGGGGGCTTTCCGGGGGCAGGGCGGCAGGATCACCGATGTGGTGAATATCGGCATCGGCGGGTCCGACCTTGGCCCGGCGATGGCTTGCCTCGCGCTGGCGCCTTACGCGGACGGGCCGCGCTGCCACTTCGTCTCGAACGTCGATGGCGCGCATATCCATGATGTGGTGCAGGGGCTGAACCCGGAGACGACGCTGGTCATCGTCGCCTCGAAGACCTTCACCACCATCGAGACGATGACCAATGCCGATACGGCGAAGCGCTGGATGGGGCAGAAGGTGGCGAACCCCCCGGCGCAGTTCGCGGCGGTCAGCACGGCGGGGGACAAGACTGCTGCCTATGGCATTGATCCTTCGCGGGTTTTCGGCTTCGAGGACTGGGTGGGCGGGCGCTATTCGATGTGGGGGCCGATCGGCCTTGCCCTGATGATCGCCATCGGGCCGGAGCGGTTCGACGAGTTCCTTGCCGGGGGCCGGGCGATGGACCGGCATTTCCTGACCGCGCCGTTTGCGCAGAACATGCCCGTCCTGCTGGCCTTGGTCGGCATCTGGCACAACCAGATCTGCGGCTATGCGACACGGGCGGTTCTGCCCTATGATCAAAGGCTTGCGCGGCTTCCTGCCTATCTGCAGCAGCTGGAGATGGAATCGAACGGCAAGCGGGTGGCCATCGACGGGTCGGACCTGACCGTCAACTCCGGCCCGGTGGTCTGGGGCGAGCCGGGGACCAACGGCCAGCACGCCTTCTATCAGCTGATCCACCAGGGGACGCGGGTGGTGCCTTGCGAATTCCTGGTGGCGCGGCGCGGGCATGAACCGGACCTCGCGCACCAGCACCTGCTGCTGGTGTCGAACTGCCTGGCGCAGGCCGAGGCGTTGCTGCGGGGCCGTTCGCTGGACGAGGCGCGGGCGATCATGGCGAAGAAGGGGGCCACGGGGGCCGAGCTGGAGCGGCAGGCGCGGCACCGGGTGTTTCCGGGCAACCGGCCCTCGACCGTGCTGGCCTATGACATGCTGACGCCCTTCGTGCTGGGCCAGATCATCGCGTTGTACGAGCACCGGGTGTTCGTGGAAGGCGTGATCCTGGGGATCAACTCCTACGACCAGTGGGGGGTGGAGCTGGGCAAGGAACTGGCGCTGGCCTTGCAGCCGGTGCTGGAAGGGACGGCGGGGACGGACGGCAAGGACGGCTCGACCGCGGCGCTGGTGCAGTTCCTGCGCACGGAAGGTTAGCCGCCGGAAAGACCGCCGGCGCTGTCATCCCCGCGAAGCGGGGATGACAGTCGTTTCAGGCGCTTACTTCAGCGCGGCGGTGACGATGATCTCGACCTTGTAGTCGGGCGTCGCCAGCTTCGCCTCGCCGGTGGCGCGGGCGGGGGTGTGGCCCTGCGGCACCCAGGTATCCCAGACCGAGTTCATCTCGGCGAAGGTGGCCATGTCGGCGAGCCAGATCTGCACCGAGAGGATGCGGGTCTTGTCGGTGCCGGCCTTGGCGAGGATCGCGTCGACGGCGGCCAGCGCCTGCCGGGTCTGGTCGGCGACCGAGCCGCCGGGCTCGCCCAGCTGGCCAGCAAGCCAGAGGATGCCGTTGTAGGCCACCGCCTCGGACATGCGGGGACCGGTGCCGTGGCGGGTGATGTCGGTGGTCATGGGATGCTCCTTGTTGGCGTCGGGCGGTTGCTAGCCGGTTCCGGCGCCGAACGGAAGTCAGTTCACGCGGCGGCAGTTGAACTGGTCGCCCGTCGCGCCGGAAACCCAGGTCAGCCCGGTGTCGGTCACGGCGGCCAGCACGATGGTGTAGCCGTTGGCGAAGCGCAGCGTGTAGTTGCGCACGTCGCGGCTGACGCTTTGCATCCGGTAGGTGTCCGTGCCGTTGTTGTAGGTGCTGTTGGTGAAGCTGAAGGTCTGCACGCCGCAGTCCCAGCGGCCGACGAAGGCATAGGGCTCGGACGGCCCGGAGTCCTGGGTGCAGGCGGTGAGAGCGAGACAGAGGGGCAGGGCGAGACGGGGGAACATGGGCGGCTCCGCGTGAGGTGACGCAAGGGTCAACCGCCGGGAGCCTGGTGTCAATCTGGAAGAATGGGATGGAGCGGGTGAAGGGAATCGAACCCTCGTCGTAAGCTTGGGAAGCTTCTGCTCTGCCATTGAGCTACACCCGCGTCGCGAGTGATTTAGCCATTCCCGGCGGGGAAGGCAAGCCGGTCGGGGCGGGATTTCCGGGCCGGGACATGGGGCGAAAAACACAAAGGGCCCGGTGATCGCTCACGGGCCCTTGGAGGTGTTGGCTCCGGCGGTAGGCGTGTAGGGGTCTAACCCAACAGCGATGGACTTCCGGTATATCTTTATAGATCAAGGACTTGCTATATTCCCTGTCCGTCCCGGCGGTCAGGCGTGTGTGCCTGACGTGTTGGATTTGTGTGCCTATTCTTGGCGGGGACAGTGCACACGCGCAAGGCTCATTCCTTCTTCTCGGACAATGACCGCGCGATCTTCACCAGTATCCCTAGCACCAGCCCAAACAAGAAGACCTTGATACCTTGGTCAATCGCTTCGCCGCTTGTAGCTGACCCCAGGTAACGGGATGCTGCTGCGGCTCTTGACGCCGGATCGTCAATGCTGGCGACGAACGAACCGATGGCAGCGCGAAGCACCCCCATGATCAGCGCCAACCACGCGACGATACCTCCAAGTTTCAGCATTTTATTCCTCAACCTTGCCGGACACTGACCAGCTGATTTCTGTCAGAATACCCAAGACAAGGCCGCAGAAAAGCACCACCGCACCTTGATGCCTGAATACGTCGCTCTGTGCCTCCGCTCTCTGGGGGGTTGCTATCGGGAGAATGTCCGCGAAAATGGACGCGGTTCCGTTTATGTCGATCTCATATCCCGTAAGCATCACAAGGAAACCGAGCACGGTTCCAATCCATGCGACTATCCGGCCAGCTTTCGTGAAGAACATAATACCTCCGGTCATGTTCCTGCTGTTCTAGCTGCTGCTTTGCCCCATGTCAGGGTCGATCTAGTTTTGGATCAAAAATCTGAGGCCCTGACCTCAATAGGCAACGAGTCGCGTGCCCCCCCGGTGGGGTCGCTCTCCAACGTTTCAGGGGCACCACACACTTCACCTAACCGCCACGCAGTCCACCAGACTGTGCAAGGCAGGTCGCCGCGCCAATGCGTCAATGGCCGTCACAACCGTTCATGTCGTTTCGCGTTTGGCTGGGTGATCTACTGAACTTCTGCTCGAAATCCATTGAATCCAATAGAGAAAACGGGCACGATCCTGGAACAACCCAGGGTGGAAATGCATGATAAGAAGATTGATGGACGTTGTCTCTGGATCGCGTCGAATCCCATTCACTGAGAACGAAGTTCGGACCGCTATGGAGGCGGTAAAGGTGCGTCGGGGCAAGGGAGCCGACCTGAGTATTGGGCATCCGATGTTTAGCGAGGGTGGGGCAGGTGTCATAGAGGCTGCGCAGGACGGAATGCTGTTCTTCTTCTCTCCGCACCAGCTAAAGACCGCTTTCTTGTTCTTGAAACTCGACGCCGGGCGCGGTCTGTTTGGTGGCCAGAAGGCGGTGTTTGCAAGTTACGTCGCATCGGACCTAGACGCCGACGAGTGGGATGTTGGTGTGGTGTTCAAGATGTGGGGTATCGCAGTGACCTCAATAGGGAACGTGTATCGCGGCAACGGTTTCAAGTGATTTTACGTTCATGGTGGCCACTAGGGTATGCCCCAGCGGCCACCTTGAATGGACTCTGAGATGGTGGCCGTTGATTGTTGACAGATTCCAACGGCCACCCTATAAACGGCCAACACCTCAACGGCCAGCTTAGGGAACCATCATGGCAACCATCCTCTACGCCCGCGTCTCGACTGCGGAACAGAACCTAGAACACCAGCGCACCCAAGCCGAAGCGGCGGGTTTCCAGACTGACGAGGTGGTGGCCGATGACGGCGTTTCAGGAATTACCACCCGCCTTGTTGAACGCCCGCAGGGCAAGCGGTTGTTCGACATGCTGCGCCGGGGGGATACTCTGGTGGTGCGTTGGGTGGACCGCCTCGGGCGCAACTACCAAGACGTAACCGACACCATCCGCGACTTCATGCGGCGGGGCGTGGTCATCCGCACCGTCATCAACAACATGACCTTCGACGGGGCCACCCAAGACCCGATGCAGCAAGCCGTCAGGGACGCCCTGATAGCCTTTATGGCGGCAACCGCACAGGCACAGGCAGAGGCCACGAAAGAGGCTCAGAAGGCGGGCATCGCGGCGGCACGAGACAAGATCGAAGCCTACCGGGGGCGAAAGCCCAGCTATGACCGGGTGAAGCTGGCCGAGGTGCTGGACATGGCGGGGCAGGGGCACGGGGCATCCGCCATCGCCAATGCGTCCGGCCTGTCTCGGGCGGCTGTGCGGCGCATCATGGAAGCTCCAGAGGATGCCGAGGCGGCGCTTGCCCGGTGGGAAGGGGTGCGGGCATGATGTTGGTCCTCGAAGTGGTGTTCTGGGTGGTCAATGGGGTGATGGTGGCGGGGGCGGCGTGGTCCCTTTGGAACGCACTCGGGCAGTGAGGCCTAGCCCCTGTCTGTGCCTCACTATCTGTTTTCTTTGCTGGCCCTCGGGGGAAACCTCGGGGGCCCTTTCCGTTCCATCATTCGGGGTCTTTTGGGCTTCCTTCCGTTGACCGTCCGGGGCGCGGGGTGCTTTAGTCCAGGGGCATATTGGCACCAAGGAATCCGATGACCCCGCAGGAATTCATTAACAAGTGGCGCGACGTTGAACTGAAAGAGCGCAGCGCATCGCAGTCCCATTTCAACGACCTGTGCCGCCTGTTGGGGGTGCCTGACCCGATCACATCGGACAAGACCGGGGACACCTTCTGTTTCGAGAAAGGTGCGTCCAAGACGTCAGGGGGCGAGGGCTGGGCGGATGTGTGGAAGCGCGACTGCTTCGCGTGGGAATACAAGGGCAAGAAGAAGGACCTCGACAAGGCGTTCGGCCAGCTTTTGCAGTATGCAATTGCCTTGGAGAACCCGCCGCTGCTGGTCGTGTCCGACATGGACCGCATCCGCATCCACACCAACTGGACCAACACGGTCCAGATGGTGCACGAGATCGCCCTGGACGACCTGATGGACGGGGCCAAGCGCGACCTCCTGCGCGCTTGTTTCGAGAACCCCGAGAAGCTGAAACCCCAGAAGACCCGCCAAGTCCTAACCGAAGAAGCCGCCCAGCGTTTCGCCCTGATTGCCCAGCGGTTGCGCGGACGGGGCCACGATGCCCACGCCGTCGCACACTTCGTCAACCGTCTGGTCTTCTGCATGTTCGCCGAAGACGTGAACCTTCTGCCCGACAAGATGTTTGAGCGGATGATCCGGGTTTCCCGCCCCAAGCCCGAAACCTTTGCCAACCAAGCCAGCAAGCTGTTCGCTGCGATGCGGACCGGGGGCGACGTAGGCTTTGAACAGGTTGAATGGTTCAACGGCGGGCTGTTCGACACCGACGAGGCGCTTCCGCTCACATGGGAAGACCTTGACGACCTGATCCGTGCCACGCAACTCGACTGGTCCGATATTGATCCGTCCATTCTGGGCACCCTGTTCGAGCGCGGACTGGACCCCGAGAAGCGGAGCCAGCTTGGGGCGCATTACACCGACCGCGACAAGATCATGCAGATTGTCGTGCCGGTAGTAGTGCAGCCCTTGCTGGCCGAGTGGGCGGCCATACGGGATGAGATCGCGGCCACTATCAACGCTGCCCCCGTGGCGACGAAAGAGAAGCTGTTGGTCGGGGCTGAACTGGCGGCACGAAACCGTGCCTTCAAGAAGGCCGAGGAACTTCGGCAGGGCTTCCTTGACCGCTTGCGCGATTACCGCGTGCTTGATCCGGCCTGTGGGTCGGGGAACTTCCTCTACATTGCCCTGACGGAACTCAAGAACATAGAACACCGGGCGAACCTGGAGGCCGAGGCTCTGGGCTTGCAGCGTCCAGCCTTGCTGTCCGTCGGGCCCGAGAACGTGCTGGGCATCGAACTGAACCCCTATGCAGCCGAACTGGCGCGCGTGTCGGTTTGGATCGGGGAAATCCAGTGGATGCGCCGGAACGGGTTTGAGGCTGCGCGGAACCCGATCCTGCGGACGCTGACCAATATCGAAAACCGTGACGCGGTGTTGAACCCGGACGGGACGCGGGCGGAGTGGCCGAAGGCGGATGCCGTCGTGGGGAACCCACCGTTCTTGGGCACGAAACGAATGCGTGCCGAACTCGGCGATGGGACTGTTGACCGCTTGTTTGCAGCCTATCGGGGCTTGGTTCGGCCTGAGGCGGATTTCGTATGCTATTGGTTTGCCAACGCATGGGAGGCAATCGGGGCGGGAAGTTTGACGCGGGCGGGGCTTGTCGCGACTAACTCCATCCGGGGCGGGGCAAACCGTGCGGTGCTGAAGTCCATAACCGAAGGCGGGCGCATTCTTGCCGCCTGGAGCGATGAGGACTGGACGGTTGAGGGGGCCGCGGTTCGAGTTTCTATAGTCTGCTTTGACAAGTTGCGCGGCGGTCCCTCTCAACTCGACGGGGAGGCTGTGACCGAGGTCTATGCTGACCTTACCGCGCGAATGAACGACGGAAGCGGAGTCGACCTAACTCGTGCCGAGCGAATGTCACAAAACCGAGGTGCGGCCTTCATGGGTGACACAAAGGGAGGTGCATTCGACATCCCGGGTGAATTGGCGCGGCAGTGGCTTACCCTGCCTTTGAACCCAAATGGACGTCCAAATTCAGACGTTCTCCGCCCGTGGGTGAACGGAATGGATCTAACGCGTCGCCCCGCAGATAAATGGATTATCGATTTTGGCTGGATGATGAGTGAGCAAGATGCAGCACTCTTTGAAAGACCGTTCACCTACTCCGAGATCCACATAAAGCCGGAACGCGTCGCCAGGCAATCGCGTGGCTATGCCATGAGTTGGTGGATACATGAGCGGCCAAGACAAGAAATGTGGACTGCCCTCAGCGGTCTGCCGCGTTACATAGTTACGCCACGCGTTGCTAAACACCGGCTATTCGCTTGGTTGCCCGTGGGAACGGTGCCTGACAGTGCTACCATAGCCGTCGCGAAGGATGACGATACGACCTTCGGTATCCTGCACTCCCACTTCCATGAACTTTGGGCGCTGCGGTTGGGCACATTCCTCGGCGTTGGGAATGATCCTCGATACACCCCCTCAACAACCTTCGAGACTTTCCCGTTCCCCGAAGGACTTACGCCCGACGTTTCCGCCGCCGCATTTGCCCGTGACGTGCGCGCCCAGAAGATCGCCGCCGCCGCCGCCCGGTTGAACGAATTGCGGGAAAACTGGCTGAACCCGTCCGACCTCGTGGACCGGGTACCCGAGGTGGTGCCGGGCTACCCTGACCGCCTCTTGCCCAAGAATGATGCCGCAGCCGCCGAACTCAAGAAGCGCACTCTGACCAACCTCTACAACGCCCGCCCCGCATGGCTGGACCACGCCCACCGCGCGCTGGATGAGGCCGTAGCCGAAGCCTACGGCTGGGGCGACGACTGGCGGGCTGGCAAGCTGACTGACGACGAAATCCTCTCGCGTCTGTTCCGTTTGAATCAGGAACGGGCCGATTCCGAGAAGAAGAAGGGATAAGCCGTGGCGAAGAATCCGACCGTCTGGGGCGTTCACATGGGGGATCATGTGGGGGACCGTCCGACCGAGGGGGGCTATGTCGCCATTGGCTGGCACCAGCTCGGGGACATACGGAAGATCGCTGGCACCCGCGAAGCCTTTAAAGCCGCGCTGGTTGCTGGCGGCAGGGGCGAGAAAGAGGGCGCGGTGCCGGTCCACGCGGGCATCCTCTATCGGTTCGCCTTCGAGATGCAGCCCGGAGATGTGGTGATCTACCCCTCCAAGCACGACCGCATGGTGAACATCGGCATTTTCACGGGCGAAACGGCCTATGTGGAGGGCGATGCTGACGAGTATCCGAACCGCCGAGGCGTCAAGTGGTTGGGGCACTTCCCCCGCAACGATTTCAGCCAGAGTGCCCTGAACGAGATCGGGTCTGCCGTCACCCTGTTCAAGGTGAAGCGCCACGCGGGCGAGTTTCTGGCGAAGGTCGGAATTGCGGGGAACGTTGCGGGGCCGGAGGCCGTCACTGACACTCTGGAGGAAGCTGCCGATGACGATACCGCCACCGTGGCCGTGTCCCGTCAGGCTGAAGAAACCACGGGCGATTTTGTGATCCGGCGCATCATGGGCGGCATGTCGGGGTATGAGTTTGAAGCTTTTGTTGCCCACCTGATGGAGTGCATGGGCTACCGGGCGCGCGTGACCCCAAAATCGGCCGACGGGGGCGTTGACGTGATAGCCCATATGGACGCCCTGGGGTTCCAGCCGCCCATCGTGAAGGTGCAGTGCAAGCGCAAGACGGACCAGACCTCGCGCCCCGACGTGGACCAGTTGTTGGGCACCCTCGGGGAAGGCGAGTATGGGCTTTATGTGAACCTTGGGTCCTACAGCCGAAGCGCCGTGGAACTTGAACGGAACCGCGCAAAGCTGCGCTTGATCGACGGGGAGCAATTTGTCGAAATGGTGCTGAGCAACTACGGGAAGCTCGCGCCGCGCTACCGCTCGCTGATCCCACTAAAGCAGATATACGTTCCCGACCTGACAGACGGCTGAGAGGCGAAAACCCCTCAACCTAGGAGCTTGCCAATCGGGCCTATCATTGGGCGAA
The DNA here is from genome assembly GCF_036781545.1 of Tabrizicola sp. Lineage (GTDB taxonomy): Bacteria > Pseudomonadota > Alphaproteobacteria > Rhodobacterales > Rhodobacteraceae > Tabrizicola. The sequence continues at coordinate 6,922 of NZ_DAIQAT010000026.1, read as the reverse complement.
GTGAATTTCCCCTTACCTTAGGAGAACCGATTACCACTCATCTTAGGAGAGCTGGTGATACACGTCTTCTCGATGACTATGGGATTCACCCGCTCGCTCGTGAACCGTTGTTTCACGCAATGCTGAGGGCGTCACCGATTTCCACATCGCTTAGGGACGATTGGTAAGCAGTCACTACTGCCCCGATTTCCCCACCGCTTAGGGCGGCAAGTAACGCCTCGCTTAGGTCCGGCTGCAAATACACCCTATCATAGGACGCAACGCAGCGAACGTCTCATGCGTCCGTCGTGCCTGTTCGGTGCATCTCAGCCCAACTTCTGCTCTGCCAACACCCCCGGTCGTATCCGGGGAACTCCAAGACTCACCCAATCGAAAGTCCAAGAAATGACACACCAGACCATCCCAACGACGACCCACGACAATCTTTTCCTCGCAAGCACAAGCGGTGCCCAGCCCTCCGAGGGCCAGACCCGCATCTCGATCTACTCCGATGGGTCATCCATCGGGAACCCCGGCTACGGTGGTTATGGAGTTGTCATCCTCCGCCTGGACGCTTCGGGCGAAGAAATCAAGCGACGGGAAATCTTTGGCTCTGCCGATGATATCACCACGAATATCCGCATGGAGATGACGGCAGTATGTGTCGCCCTCGAAGCCCTCGGAATTGTCACCGACGAACAAATCACTTTCCACTGTGACGCCAACCTGATCCCAAACGCGATGAACTCTTGGCTGCCGAACTGGAAAGCAAGGGGCTGGCGCAAGGGGGACGGGAAGCCAGTGGAGAATGCTGACCTCTGGCAGCGCCTTGAGCGAGCCGCAGAGGGGCGAAACATCACTTGGGCATGGGTTCGAGGTCACAACGGATCAGCGCATAACGAGCGGGCCGACAGGTTGGCATACCGTGCTGCCCGAAAGGCAGAAACCAAGGCCGCCGGGGCGCGCTGATGCCATTCGACGCAACCGGGCTGGGGGTGGCGATATGCTGCCCTACCTGCCAAGCGGCCTTTCTGCCCCGGCGAAAAGATCACCGCTATTGCTGCAAGCCGTGTGCCAAGGTAGCGACAAGGAACGTGACCAGAGGCTCTCGCAATGTAGCCCATAGCCCGGACCTTCGGCTGCGTGCGCGGAAGCACTACGACACCGCTATGCGGCTGGCGGAGTTGGTCTACACATCGCCGCCGAACAAGCGACTTGGGCTAATGTCAGACCTGATCGGGCGGGCAAGAGGTGGCGACACGAAGCTGCGGAACATCCTAACTGATCCGACGCTTTTGCGGGCCAGTCCCGATGACACGGGCCTGTTCTTTCGCCACGCCCCTGCCACCTACCGGACTATCGCCCAAGCCGCAGACGCCTATTGCAGGATGTTCTGGGGACAGGGCGTCCGGGCAGTCGTGTCCGGCGAATGCCCAGAGCCTCCGACCGGGGAGACGGGTGACTCAGAAGGTCACACCCCTTCACGTCCCGAGCACCAAAGGAAGGCTCCGTGCCGTCACGAAGGCTGGGACTTTTCGGATACCCTGCGGCCCATCTGCAAGGGTCTCCTTTGGCTGACCGCTGGCAGGGCAAAGACCCGCGAGTTGTGGGGGTTGGGCGGACGCCCGGAAAAAGTCCCTCCGCATACGAAGTAATGCACCTAGAGGGGTCCGACCACGGGCCCCTGAGTTGCTTTCCTTGAAGGGCATCCACGACCGACACCCTCCTTAATCAGCTTACTCTGACAAGCCGAAAGCCCGTTTCATCGCCCGTGTGGTAACACGAAGCTTGGCAGCGTCTCCGCCGTAGACCCGCTCACCGACACCGCCCAGTGCGTGACCGAGGATCAGGTTTTGGTCTAGGGATGCGACCTCCGCCAGCATGAGCCTGTCTTTCATGTTGTGCCGGAGGGAGTGGACAACATGCTTGGGGTCTTTGGTCACGGCCCTGACGTGCTTCATCAATGACGCTGATGCCGCATCGCCGCCCCTGACGTGGCCATAATCGGGGAACAGTAGGTTGTCCACACGGGGCAGCTTGAGGGCTTCCTTGGCCGCTTCCAGCGCGTCCCCGACCAAAGGGACATACCGGCTAGAGGCATCCGTCTTAAGCCTCCGGTTTTCATGCCATGTCACCCGGATATGCGGCAGATCGCCGGACACGTCCACGTCCTCGACCCGAAGTCCAGACACCTCTGACAGGCGACACCCGGTCCCCTCCAGAAGCCTCCAGATCAGCGCCAAGTCACGCTTGGCATGACCGACGATACGCGCCCGTGCAGCCTTCAAGACCCCCTCTGGCAGGGGATCACGGTTGTCTCCCTCGGCGGACCGACCCCGCACCCTGCCCACCGAAAGGCCGCTGAACGGGTTCTGAAAGGTGGCCGGGAGTGGCATCTCTTTGGCGGTGAAGTTGATGATTGCGTTCAGCCCGTTCAGGTCCCGTGCGACCGACGCGGGGGAGATTGGTCTGCCCGTAGCGGTCAGCCTATCGAGCATGTAGTCGCGCACCTTGCGGGCATCTTCGCGGGTAAGACTGGTCAGCACGGGGTCACGCCCTAGCGCCTCCTTCACCCTTCCGACGATCCGGTCAGTGTCCACCTCAAAGCGATGGACTGCCTCCGGGGGTTCGTCGCCACCACGTTCCTTGAGATAGAACGTTCTGGCATCGCCCAAGGTAGGCTCTGGGGCCTTGTGCATCTCCGGCCCGTGGCGAAGCAGGTTGATGAGATGCCTTTCCACCGGGGGCACCCCCTCCGGGCTCATACTCATCCTGCGGATACGCATCCGCCATGCTGTCAGCCGTCAACTCCAAGTCTCGATCACTGGCACCCGCTGCCACCAGATCAGCCCGACGCCGCAGGGCTTCAACATAAGCTTCCCGCTCACTGGCACCCGCGCGTGACGCAGCCTCCGACCGCACCCGGCCCAATCTGGCCTCGGCAATCTCTTTCTCGACCTCGGCATGATACCGGGGATAGGCCGCGAGGGCCTCTCTCTCCGAATCCCCAAGCTTCCGCTTGAACTCCCTCTTGGTGATGTTCGCGGAGACTTCCTTGGGCACCCTTCGGCGATACTGCCAAGTGCCCGCTTTCGTCCGTTCGACGTGCTTCAATATGAGCCCCATGTGTGCCTCGCGTGTGCCGCAGTGTGCACCGAGAGGGACAGTAAGTCACTCAAGTCCTTGATATTTTTCCAGTATCTATGGGAAACTGGCTCCGGCGGTAGGGATCGAACCTACGACCAATTGATTAACAGTCAACTGCTCTACCGCTGAGCTACGCCGGAACACGGGGCGGTCTATAGCAAGGGCGGTCGGGGGCGGCAAGGGGCAAATGGCGGGAAAATGCGGGGGCGGTCAAAGCGCGGAGAAGGTCGCGCCGGGATGTAGTTCCGGATGAGCCTCCACCCGGTTTCTGGACGCAAGATCAATGAGATGGGCGAAGACGTTGCGTTCGGCGGCGGGGAGGAGGTGCGGGGGGATCTCGGTGTAGATGCGGGCGGTGAGCTCAGGGATGCCTGCGGGGCCACCGGCGAGGGCCTGAAGGATCTGCGCCTCGCGGCCGAGGCGGTGGGCGATCAGGTCCTGCACCCGGGCGGCGGGCGTCTCGACGGGGTCGCCGTGGCCGGGAAGAAAGCGGCGCCAGTCCTGCGTTGCAAGGCGGTGGAGCGAGGCCATGTAGGCGCCCATGTCGCCATCGGGCGGCGAGACGATGGAGGTGGACCAGCCCATGGCATGGTCGCCGGAAAAGAGCGTGTCGCCCAGGGCCAGGCAGAGATGGCCGCCGAGGTGGCCGGGGGTGTGGAGGACGGTGAGGCTCCAGTCCGGGCCGGAGATCGTATCGCCGTCCGCGAGGCGCCGGTCGGGGGCGAAGGCGAGGTCCAGACCCTCGCCGGTCGCGGGCAGGCGGGAGGCGAGGCTTGCCATCAGCGGGCTCCGCCCCTCGGTCGCGATGCCGTGGGCGAGGACCGGGGCCCCCGTCGCGGCGGCGAGACGGGGCGCGAGGGCCGAGTGGTCGCGGTGGGCATGGGTGACGAGGATATGGCTGATGTGCTGGCCCGGACCCACGGCGTCGAGGATCGCCGCGAGATGCGATGGGTCGTCGGGGCCCGGGTCGATCACCGCAAGGGCGGTGGCCCCGACCAGCCAGCTGTTGGTCCCGGCGCCGGTCAGGGGCGAAGGGTTCGGGGCGAGGAGGGTGCGGATCGGCGGATCGGAGGTCATCGGGGGACACGGCTTTCCAAGGGGCGCGGGCGCGGGTAGGCTTCAAGGCGATGTCGGTCGTCCAACGTATTCTTCCCCGGGGCCTATACGGTCGTGCGGCACTGATCCTGATCGTGCCGATCATGATCATTCAACTGGTCTTCTCGACCGAGTTCATCCAGCGCTTCTATGAAGACGTGACCGGCCAGATGACGCAAGGGGTTGCGATCGATCTGGATTTCCTGCTGGACGAGATCGATGCCAGCGCCTCGCTGGAGGAGGCCCAGGCGCGCGTGGTGCCGCTGGCGAAGGCGCTGGAGATCGCGTTGACGCTGCCGGCGGGGCCGGATGCGCCGACAGAGGATAGGCGCCAGAGAATCGACCTGTCGGGCGACACGATCATCGCCACCTTACGCAAGCGCCTGCCGGGGCTGGTGGCGGTGGACCTGACGGGCGCGAACCGGATCGTGCGGCTGCGCTTTGACAGCCGCTTCGGACCGGTGGAGGCCGAGATCCACCGCCGGCGGATGTCGGCGGCCAACCCGCACCAGCTGATCGTGCTGATGGTCTTCACCTCGATCCTGATGACGGTGATCGCCTATTTCTTCCTGCGCCGGCAGCTCAGGCCCATCACCAAGCTGGCCGAGGCGGCGGAGGAATTCGGCAAGGGCCGCATGGTCAGCTACAAGCCGCGGGGCGCGCAGGAGGTGCGGGCGGCGGGGCGGGCCTTCCTGGACATGCGGGCAAGGATCGAGCGGCAGATCGAGCAGCGCACGCTGATGCTGTCGGGGGTCAGCCACGACCTGCGCACGCCGCTGACGCGGATGCGGCTGGCGCTGTCGCTGATGCCGGAGGACCCGGAGGTCGAGGACTTGCAGGCCGATGTGGCGCAGATGGAGCGGATGGTCGACGAGTTCTTGGCCTTCGTGCGCGGCGATGCCATGGAGGGGTCGGAGCCCACCGATGCGGTGGCGCTGATCCGCGGGCTGGTGGAGCGGGCGGGGCCGGAGGTACGGCTGGCCGCGATCGAAGGCGTGCCCGAGCCGGTGGCGATGCGGCCGCAGGCCATTTTGCGGGCGGTGGAGAACCTGGTGTCGAATGCGCAGCGCTTCGGTTCACGCGTGGAATTGCGGCTGACCTTCCAGGACCGCAGCCTGCGGATTCAGGTCGAGGATGACGGGCCGGGGATACCGGCAGAGCGGCGGGACGAGGCGCTGCGCCCGTTCACCCGGCTGGATGCGTCACGCGATCCGAACCGGGGCGCGGGCGTGGGGTTGGGCCTTTCCATCGCCTCGGACATCGCGCTGAGCCACGGGGGCGCGCTGCGGCTGTCGCAGAGCGAGACTCTGGGGGGGCTGCGGGTTGATCTGGTGATCGCGCGGTAGGCCTATTTCGCGGCGCCGACCACGAGAATCCAGTGCAGCTTGCTGTCGGGGGCGGGGCTGACGGCGATGCCGATGCCGACATCACGGGCCTTGCGCAGCAGGATGTTGTCCTTGTGGTGCGGCGAATGCATCCACCATTCGACCGCGCGGGCACCCGAGGAGAAGCCGCGCCCGGTGTTTTCGGCGGCGGTGCGGAAGCCGTAGCCCACGCGGCGCAGGCGGGTCTTCAGCGTGCCCCCGTCCGAAGAGACGTGGCTGATCGAGCGGCGCTTGGCATTGTCGCAGGCGGCACCCTGGGCTGCCTTGTCCAGCTTGGCCGAAAGCGTCAGCGCGGAGAGCCCGCGGGCCTTGCGCTCGGCGTTCAGGTGGGCGAGCAGTTCCTTCTGCATCGCATCGGCATTCGGGGGAATCGAGCATCCGGCGGCCTGCACGCCCCCGGCAAGGCAAAGCAAGGTCGATGCGGCAAAGGCCGCAAGGCGCATACGCTGCAACATGACATTTCCCCATCTTCTGGCGCCACACACCAATCCCAGAGCAGTTGGGCCGGAATCGGGCAGAATGTGGTGCAAAAGGTGAAATACGCGAGAATCGAGTCTATTGCACTCTGCCTGAGGATGAGTAGGCGAAGCTTCGCCGGGCGGGTTCGCTGTAAGGGAAGCTGCTCCGCCGGGAAGGATTTCGGGATGGTGGCGGGCGGATCGGCTGGACGGGTGGATGCGCGAGGTGATCGAGGTGGCGCCAGCCGGTCGCGGCGGTGCGCGCCGGGGAGCGGGGCGCCCGCTGTATCCCGGCCGTTCCGGGCCCGGCGGCAAAAGCGTTTGGGGTGCCCTTGCGGCCCCCGTGCCACCCCACTAAGACTCTGGCAAGACATACGACGATATTCCTCGGACAAGACACGAGAGGCAGGCACCGATGCGCGATCCCGTTGAGCACTACATGAACACCCTCGTCCCCATGGTCGTGGAACAGACCAGCCGGGGCGAGCGGGCCTATGACATCTTCAGCCGCCTCTTGAAGGAACGGATCATCTTCCTGGGCGGCCCGGTGCATGACGGCATGTCCGGCCTGATCTGCGCGCAGCTTCTCTTCCTGGAATCGGAGAACCCGTCCAAGGAAATCAGCATGTACATCAACAGCCCCGGCGGGGTGGTGACGGCGGGGCTCTCGATCTACGACACGATGCAGTATATCCGGCCGAAGATCTCCACGCTGGTGATCGGGCAGGCGGCCTCGATGGGCTCGCTGCTGCTGACCGCGGGCGAGAAGGGGATGCGCTTCAGCCTGCCGAACAGCCGGATCATGGTGCACCAGCCGTCGGGCGGCTATCAGGGCCAGGCGACCGACATCATGATCCA
>NZ_DAIQAT010000025.1:0-34273 GCF_036781545.1 Tabrizicola sp. | reverse complement strand
GCGACATGGTTTTCCGCTTTCCCGCCCCCGGCCCCGAGCCGATGCTGACCGACCTTGAAGGCTGGACCAAGATCGAGGGCGCGCCCTCGATGAAGACCTGGGTGCAGCACACCTCGATCGACGGCAGCGTGATCAGCGGCACCTGGGAGGCGACCCTGGGCACCTGGCATGCGGCCTACAAGTTCTACGAATTCGTCCATCTGATCGAGGGCCGGATCACCATCACGCCCGACGGCGCCGCACCGGTGACGTTGCGGCCGGGCGACGCCTTCGTGGTGGAGCCGGGCTTCACCGGCACCTGGAAGATCGAAGAGCCGGTGCGCAAGCATTTCTGCATCAAGCTGAAGTAAGGGGTCGGGGGAGGATCACGCATCCTCTCCCGCGGCGCGCTTCCACCGATACTGTCTGCCCTGACCGGATCGACAAGGTCTTCCTTGAGGTCCGCAGGGATAGCTCATGGAACCATGAATTTATTTGACCTTTACGGTAGGCGGCTCAAACCCCACCGTCGCCTAGCATGATCAGGGGATCATTGCGGGAGGGGTACATCTCTCCTGAGCGATTGCAAGGTTGTCAAACAAGCGGGGAGACGCTCGGGGCATATAAAAAGCCGCCCCGGGTTGCGCGTAAGACGTCAGAACAACAGGAGTGGACGCATGAAGAAAGTACTTCTATCGGCGGCGGCGACGGCACTGTTCGGCACAGGGGCATATGCCGACTGTGGAGACATGTCGCTGGCGGTGTTCAGCTGGCAGTCGGCCGAGGCGATGTCGAACGTCGACCAGTTCATCCTCAACAACGGCTATGGCTGCAACGCCACCATCGTCGCGGGCGATACCGTGCCGACGATCACCGCGATGATCGAGAAGGGCCAGCCCGACATCTCGTCCGAATCCACGCCGAGCCTTCTGGGCGACGTCTACAAGAGCGGCGCCGCCGAGGGGCGTATCTCGCAGATCGGCACGGCGATCAGCGACGGCCAGGTCTCGGGCTGGTATATCCCGCAATACGTCGCCGACGCGCATCCCGAGATCAAGACGGTCGAGGATGCGATGGCGCATCCCGAGCTGTTCCCGGCCCCCGAGGACCCGTCGAAAGGCGGGGTCCTGCAAGGGCCGGAGGGCTGGGGCGATACTGTGGTGACGGCGCAGCTGTACAAGGCGCTGGATGGCGATTCCAAGGGCTTCGAGTTGGTGCCGAGCGGCTCGGGCGCGGCGCTGGAAGGGGCGATCACCAAGGCCTATGAACAGAAGCAGGGCTTCATCGCGGCCTATTGGGCGCCGACTTCGCTGTTGGTGAAATACCCGATGCTGCGGCTGGAAGGGCCGCATGACGATGCCGAATGGGCGCGCTGCACCAGCGTGCAGGATTGCCCCGATCCGAAGGTGAACTACTGGAAACCGGCGGAAATGATCACGCTTGCAAGCGCCGACTTCGCCAAATCCGCAGATCCGGCGGTTCTGGAATACTTCGGCAAGCGCAGCTGGACCCAGGCCGAAGTCAGCCAGGTGATGCTTTGGATGACCGAGAACCAGGCCAACGGCGCGGATGCCGCGCGCTGGTTCGTCCAGAACATGCCCGAGGTCTGGACCAAGTGGGTTCCCGCCGACGTGGCTGAAAAAGTCAAGGCCGCCGCCGAGTAGATCCGGCAGAATCGATTGGAAAGGCTTCGAACCTGCTTCGAGGCCTTTTCCACCTTTCGACCCGATCACGGAGAGCGACCGCGATGGATTGGCTAACCAAGTTCCCGCAGATCGATCCGGCTGTGCTTTTGACCGTCAAGCGCGCCATTGACGGATCGCTGCGCGGGCTGACACGTTCGTATGGCAAGGCCATCGAGAATTTTTTCTACCCCCTGCAGCAGGTCCTGATCTTCTTCGAGAAGATGATCTCGGCCACGCCCTGGCCGATCGTGATCCTGGTGCTGGCGGCGGTTGCCTGGGCGGCCGCGCGCAGCTGGAAGGTCGTCGCGGGCGTTGTCGGCACCATGGTCGCCATCGGGCTTCTGGGCCTGTGGGGGGATGCGATGCTGACGGTGTCGCTGGTGCTGACCTCGACGATCTTCGCCATCCTCATCGGCCTGCCCCTGGGCATCCTGATGAACCGCTACCAGACGGCGGGGCGGGTCATGTCGACGGTGCTGGACGTGATGCAGACCATGCCGCCCTTCGTCTACCTGATCCCGGTGGTGATGCTGCTGGGGATCGGCCGGGTGCCCGGCTTCATCGCCGTGGTGATCTATGCGCTGCCGCCCATCATCCGGTTGACCGATCTCGGCATCCGGCTGGTCGACAAGGAGGTGCTGGAGGCCGCCGACGCCTATGGCTGCTCGCGCAATCAGAAACTGTGGAAGGTGCAGCTGCCGCTGGCGATGCCGACGATCATGGCAGGTATCAACCAGACCATCATGATGGCGCTGGGCATGGTGGTGATCGCTTCGATGATCGGGGTGCAGGGGCTGGGTCTGAACGTGTTGCAGGCCATCGCCAACCAGTATTTCACCCAGGGCATCTTCAACGGTTTTGCCATCGTGGGGATCGCCATCGTCTTCGACCGCATCAGCCAGGCCTATGGACGCCGGTTGCAGAAACACCGGAGCGTCGGGCATGAGTGAGGCAAGGTCCATCGAAATCCGCGATCTTTACAAGATCTTCGGGCCGACGCCCGGCAAATATGTCGAGGCGGTCCGGGGCGGCATGACCAAGGCCGAGCTGGGCCGTGCGCATAGCCATATCCTGGGGCTGAACAACATCAATATCGCGATGCCGGCGGGCAGGATCCAGGTGGTGATGGGGCTTTCCGGCTCGGGCAAGTCTACGCTGATCCGCCACATCAACCGCCTGATCGAGCCGACGGCGGGGCAGGTCCTGATCGACGGTCGCGACGTGCTGAAGATGTCCGAGGACGAGCTGCGCGAGTTCCGCCGCAGCCAGACGGCCATGGTGTTCCAGAAGTTCGCGCTGCTGCCGCACCGGACGGTGATCGACAACGTCACCTTCGGACTGGACGTGCGCGGGATCTCGCATGGCAAGGCGCGCGAGACCGGGATGCGCTGGCTGGAGCGGGTGGGCCTGTCCGGCTTCGAGATGCGCTACCCGAACCAGCTTTCGGGCGGGATGCAGCAGCGCGTCGGCCTGGCGCGGGCGCTGTCGAACGACGCCGCGATCCTTCTGATGGACGAGGCCTATTCCGCGCTGGACCCGCTGATCCGCACCGACATGCAGACCATGCTCTTGGACCTGCAGGCCGAGCTGAAGAAGACGGTGGTCTTCATCACCCACGACTTGGACGAGGCGCTGCGTCTGGGTGACCGAATCGTCATCCTGCGCGATGGCGAGATCGTGCAGCAGGGCGACAGCCAGGACATTCTTCTGTCTCCTGCCGACGACTACATCCGCCGCTTCGTCAAGGATGTGAACCGCGGGCGCTTCCTGAAGGTCGATGCGGTCATGCAGCCGGGTCCGCCGGCTTGTGGCACTGGCCCGGCAATTCTGCCGGGGGCGACGCTGGATGCTGCGGCCTCTACGCTTGCCGCGTCGGCCAGCGAATTCGCGGTGATCGTCGGACCGGGAGGGCAGCCGCTCGGCCATGTGTCGCTGCGCCAGATCACGGCGGCCCTGTCGACCTCTGCGACCGATCCCTAGGCGGCCTGACGGACCGCGCATCAGGACCCGGCGATCAGCCTGCCGCCGGGTCGCGGACAAGCTCGGCCGCCAGCCAGCGCTTGACCAGTTCCACCGGCCAGCCCGCCCTTTTTCCCGGCGGCACGACCAGGTGGTTGCGCATCATCGGCACGATCTGCCGGGAGCCGACCTTGACCAGCGCCCCGGTCTGCAGCGCGTCGCCCAGAAGCATGTGCCAGCCCATCGCGATGCCCTGTCCCGCACGCGCGGCGGCGAGGGTGTCGGTGAAATAGGTGAAACGCAGCGAGGGCACGGCGTTCGGCGGAGTGCTTCCGGTTTCGGCGAACCAGTCCGACCAGCGATACCAGCTGCGGTCAGGCACATCCTGCTCGATCAGGTCGAAGCGGCAGTTGGGAAAGCGGCTCAGGTCATGGCGGGCAGCATACTCCGGCGAGCAGACCGGGAAGACGAGTTCGGGCGCGGTGGCAATGATCTCGCCGTCAGGGAAGGGTCCCTTTCCGAAGCGGATCACGAGGTCGACCTCGCCCGTAGCCAGGTCGATGCGGTCGTCGCGCGAGGCCACCCGCAGCGCGAGCCCGGGATGGTCCTGCCGGAAGCGCAGGAGCCGCGGGATCAGCCAGAGCTGCGACAGGGCGACCGAGGCGCCGATCGTCACCATGTCCTTGGGCGTGGTCCGCATTGCCTCGATCGCGTCGCTGATGCCGTGGAAATTCTCCGACAGGGCATGGCCCAGAACCATGCATTCGGCCGTCGGCTGGACGGCGCGATGCGCCCGGATGAAGAGGGGGCGGCCGAAGTCTTCCTCAAGCGCGGCGATATGGCGGCTGACGGCGGCCTGGGTCACGCCGATCTCCCGCGCCGCGGCGGAAATGGAGCGGTGGCGCACGGTGGCTTCCAGCGCCACCAGTGCCGTCAGCGAGGACATCTTGCGTCTGAAATGCATGGTCCGCCCTGCTGATTTCTGCAGGAATCGTGCCATAAAGCCGGGGAAACCGAAAGTTTTTGTTATGGATCCCCCAATAATTAGTGAACTTGAGCCGAAGGTGCAGGATTGCGACAGTTGTCGGCATGACCCAGGTTGAAAGGATCCTGCCATGACCGAAGAGGCGCTTCATCTTGCCCGTCGCCGCGGCGGTCGCAATGTCGTGGCGGCGGCCCGGATCGCGGAGCGGATCCCGCGCCTGCCGGTGATCCGCTACGGGATCAAGCCGGTGACAGCGGTGACCGAGGAACAGCTCGACCGCATCCACCAGGCCTCGATGACCATCCTGCGCGAGATCGGGATCGAATTCCGCGACGAGACCGCGCTGCGGCAGTGGCGCGAGGCGGGCGCGGATGTCCAGGGCAGCCGGGTCAGGCTGGAGGAGGCGATGGTCATGGAGCTGATCGCCAAGGCGCCGGGGCGGTTCCGGATGCGGGGCCGCGATCCGGCGCATCAGGTGGAGATCGGCCCCGACACCATGACCTTCGGCACGATGCAGGGCGCGCCCAATGTGCGCGACCTGTCCGGCAGGCGCCGCGCCTCGACCATGGAGGACCTGCGCAACATCAACCGGCTGACACAGATGCTGCCGGGCTTCCATATCGCCGGGGGCTTCACCTGCGAGCCGACCGACGTCGCCGTTCCCTGGCGGCATCTGGAGATCATGCGGTCCAGCCTGATGGACACCGACCTGCCGTTCTTCGGTCTGGCGACGGGGCAGGCGCGGGCCGAGGATTGCATCGCGATGGCGCGCATCGTGCATGGGGCGGAGGTCATGGCGGAGCATGCGGTGATCGCTGCGCATATCTCGGGCAACTCGCCGCTGGTCTGGGACTCGACCATGCTGGAAGGAATGCGCGTCTTTGCCGAGGCCGGGCAGGTGGTTTTGTTGTCGCCCTTCGTCCTCGGCGCCGCGAACACGCCCGCCGACGTGGCGGCAACGGTGGCGCAGCTGAACGCCGAGGCGCTGTCCTGCCTGGCCTATGCGCAACTCGTGCGTGCAGGCACGCGGATGATCTACGGGCAGTATACCGTCTCGGTCTCGATGAAGAGCGGGGCGCCGATGTCGGGAATGCCCGAAGTCACCCTGATGAACGCGATCATCGGGCAGCTGGCGCGGCGCTACGGCCTGCCGTGGCGGACGACGGCCTCGCAATCCTCGTCCAAGCTGTTCGACGCGCAGTCAGGCTATGAATCGGCCACGGCCTACATGTCCGGCGCCTCGGCCGGGGCCAACCTGATGCTGCATGCGGGCGGATGGGACGAGGCGGGGCTGGTCTGCTGCATGGGCAAGTTCGTGGCCGATGCCGAACAGAACCTGCTGATCGCCAAATATGCCCAAGGCATCAGTTTCGACCATTTCGACGCGGCGCTGGAAGCCGTCACCCGGATCGGGCCGGGGGGACATTATCTGGGCGACGCCTTTACCCTGCAGCACTTTCGCGAGGCCTTCATCGCGCCGGAGATGCTGGATTACCTCAGCTACGAGCAGTGGAAGGTCAAGGGCGAGAAGCCGATGGACCAGCGCTGTCGCGAGAAGGCGGCGGTCCTGCTGGAGGAATACGTCCAGCCCGCCATGGAAGCCGCGGGGCGCGAGGAACTGGAGGCCTTCGTCACCCAGCGGAAGACGCAGATTTCCCCCGCCATCGCCTGACGGGGCGAGGCTTTATCGCCCGCGGCTGCACAGGGCGGCCTCGGCAATCAGCCAGTCGCAGAACTGCCGCACCGCCCGCCGCTGGCGCGTGGATTTCGGCGTCAGCAGGTGGAAGTAGCGGTGGGTCCGCAGCGTTTCGGGCAGGGCCTGCACCAGAACGCCGCGGGCCAGGGCGCGGTCGGAGGTGATGCGCCAGCCAAGGGCCAGCCCCTCGCCAGCCTCGGCGGCTTGCATGGCCACCAGGGAATCGTTGACCTGCATCGTCACCTTCAGCCGGCCCGGAAGCTCGCCCCCCAGAGCGCGCAGCCACTCGGCCCAGCCGATGCGAAAGCGCAGCGGATCGACATACAGGATCAGCCGGTGCTGCAGGAGATCGGAGGGGCCCGCCAGCGGATGCGCGGCCAGATAGGTTGGGCTGGCCACCACGAAGATCTCTTCCTGCCAGAGCCGGATCGCGTCGTAGTCCGGCCAGACCCCGTCGCCTAGCCGGAGCTGCACGTCGATGCCATGCGCCATCAGGTCGGGGTCGCGGTCGAAGCAACGCACCTCGACCTTCAGGTCGGGCTGGCTGTCCCGCAGGCCCGGCAGGCGCGGCAGCAGCCATTCGGTCGCCATGATGGTGGAGCAGCTGACGACCAGCGTATCCTTGCGTTCCGCCGCGCTGATGTCGCCCACGGTTTCCGCGATCGACCCCAGCCCCTGCGACACCGAGGCGAACAGCCGTTGCCCCTGGCTGGTCAGCACCAGCGCGCGGTTTTCCCGCAGGAAGAGCGGATGGCCCAGGGCTTCTTCCAAAAGCTTCACCGCATGGCTGACCGCCGACTGGGTGATCGCCAGCTCTTCCGCCGCCTTCGAGAAGTTCAGATGCCGCGCCGAGGCCTCGAACAGCATCAGTCCGTGAAGCGACGGCAGGGTCTGGCGCAGGCTGCGGCGTGGTGGTGTGTTCATGGGTCCATGAATTTTTTTAGCCTTTACGGACGGTTGGAGCAGGGCCACCGTCTGGGCCGGGTTGGGGTCAGCAGCCCCGGCAGTTTATGAGGAAATCAAGCCCATGTCACTTGATCGCGTGTCCGCCGATCCCCTGCTGCAACCCTATCGGCTGAAGCACCTGGCCCTGCGCAACCGCATGATGTCGACCGCGCATGAACCGGCCTATACCGATGACGGGCTGCCCAAGGATCGCTACCGGCTCTATCACGCGGAGAAGGCCAAGGGCGGCATGGCGCTGACGATGATCGGCGGGTCCTCGGTGATCGACCTCGACAGCCCGCAGTCCTTTGGCAACATCCAGCTGCACAAGGACGAGGCGGTGCGCTGGCTGACCGAGCTGGCCGATGACGTGCATTCCCATGGCGCGGCGGTGATGATCCAGATGACGCATATGGGCGCGCGCGCCGGGTGGAACACCGCGGAATGGCTGCCGGTCATCGCGCCGTCCTCGATCCCCGAGCCGGTCCACCGCGCCTTTCCCAAGGCGATGGAGGATTGGGATTTCGCCCGCGTGCTGACCGCCTATGCCGATGCGGCCGAAAAGGTGAAGGCGGCGGGGCTGGACGGGATCGAGCTGGAATGCGCGACGCATCTGGTGGCGCAGTTCTTCTCGCCCGGCACCAACAGGCGCGAGGACGCGTTCGGCGGTTCGCTGGAAAACCGGATGCGCTTCCTGCGCCAGGTGATCGCTTCGATCCGGGCGCGGATCGGGTCCGAGATGATCCTTGGCGTCCGCATGGTTTGCGACGAGCAATGGCAGAAGGGGCTGGTCAAGGAGGACGGGGTCGCCATCGCGCGGGCGCTTAAATCCGACGGGCAGATCGACTTCGTCAGCGTCATCCGGGGCCGTGCCGCGACCGACGAGGCGCTGTCGCGGGTGATCCCGACGATGGGCACGCCCTCGGCCCCGCATCTGGAGTTCGCCGGCGAAATCCGCAGCGATGTGCAGATGCCCACCTTCCATGCCGCGCGCATCCAGGACGTGCCGACCGCGCGCTATGCCATCGAGAGCGGCAAGCTGGATATGGTCGCCATGACGCGGGCCCATATCGCCGACCCCCATATCACCCGCAAGATCATGGCGGGGCAGGAGGCGCGCATCCGTCCCTGCGTCGGCATGGGCTATTGCATCGATTCCATCTATGGCGGCCAGGCGGTCTGCGTTCACAACGCGGCGACCGGACGCGAGAGCGATCTGCCGCATGACATTCCCGAAGCGGCTGTCCGCAAGACGGTGGTCGTCGTCGGGGCCGGGCCGGGGGGGCTTGAGGCGGCCCGCGTCGCGGCCGAACGCGGCCACCGGGTGGTGGTCTTCGAGGCGGCAGCCAAGGCGGGTGGCCAGATCCTGCTGACGGCTGCCCTGAAACGGCGGCGCGAGATTCTGGGGATTGTCGACTGGCGGCTGTCGGAATGCGAGCGGCTGGGGGTGGAGTTCCGCTTCAACACCTGGGCCGAAGCCGCCGACGTCCTTGCCGAAGCCCCCGATTGCGTCGTGATCGCGACCGGCGGAATGCCAGACCTGTCCCTTCTCGCCGCGGGGCAGGAGCTTGCGACGACTTCCTGGGATGTCCTGTCGGGCACGACCACTCCGGCGAAGCAGGTCATCGTCATCGACAACAACGGCGGCCATTCCGCCATGACCATTGCCGAATACATCGCCGAGCGCGCCGAAGAGATGGAGCTGGTGACGCCCGACCGGATGCTTGCGCCCGATATCGGGTCGACCAGCTATCCCGGCTACCTGCGGGCCCTGAACCGGGCCGGGGCAAAGGTGACGATGAACCTGCGGATCGAGCGGCTGGAGCGGCGCGGCAACAAGATCGCCGCGATCTTCACCGACGAATATGCCGGGGTGGAGCGGGTGAAGGAGGCCGATCAGGTGGTGGTGGAATATGGCACCGCGCCGCTGGACGAGCTTTACTTCGCCTTGAAGGAGGGCTCGCGCAATCGCGGCGAGGTCGACCTCAAGGCGATGATCGCGGGTCGCCCGCAGGGCCTCGTCCCGAATCCGGGCGCTGCATATCAGCTGTTCCGCATTGGGGACGCCGTCGCCGGGCGCAACATCCATGCCGCCATTCTGGATGCCTACCGGCTGATGATCGCGGTGTGACGCGCCCAGTCAGCCAAGGCGCTTCAGTGCCTCGGCCACCTCGACGCGGCGATAGGTCTCGCTGCACAGCCCTTCGGCCGAGCGCAGGCCGGACCGGCGGCCAAGCGCCCGCTCGCGGTCCTGCGCGGTGATCTCGGTGTCGCAGGCTTCGAGCCAGCGCGCGTAATCGTCGTCGGCTTCCTTGATCGGGATGCCGGCGGAGTTCACCGCACCCGGCGCGCGGCGCTGGCTGACCAGTTCGGCAACCGGGCGCAGGGTCTGCGTCGGGTTGAATTCGGTCCGCTTGTCCGTGCCGGTGATCTCCACCTCGCCTCCGGCCAGCCGCCCGGACGCATCGTAGACGAAGGCCGAGGCGATGCGGTCCAGCGCCGCCTCGATCTCTTTCGGCCGGTGGACGACCTCACGCGGGGGACGATCCGGAACGGCCAGCCGGGTGATGCCGCGGTCGTTGATCGCGCCCAGAACCTCGCGCGGGTCGGTGCTGCGCAGGATCACCTCGCGCCGGGCGGGCCAGAAATCGTAGGGGGCATGGGCGCCGTGGCTCTTGCCGATGTGAAAGGCGTAGATTTCGGGATAGACCGCCCGGCTGGCCCGCCGTTCCGGCTTGGCGTCGTAAAAGGCCATCATCGCCGATTGCAAGAGATGCGTCGCGCCGATCCCGCCCAAGGGCTCGTCGATCACCAGGCCGAAACGGTCCAGCTCCGTCCAGCCGGGGAAAAGATCGTCCGGCGACGCGGATTTGCCACCGATGCTGATCTGGAACATGTCGGTGCGGAGCAGCGTGGCCACATGCATGGTCGGATATCCCTGCGCTTCTTCGGGAGCGCCCGACGGCAAACCCGGTGTGTCTTGGCCAACAGAGACCCGCACGAAGATTCGCCGGATCAGGGTTGATATGGATGAGTCTCTGCCAGAATTGCGGAAATTGCCATTTCCTTATCAAGGGAGAATGGCCATTTCGATGTTTCGGCGGGGCTGTCGGAGGAACAGGCAGAGCAGGCGAGCCGCTCCATCGGCGAGGCAGAACACCGGCGCCAGCCCTCATTGAAGCGAGGGCTTGGGCGTTTCAGCTGTCGCGCAGCAGGGCCGCATAAAGCCCGCCCTTGGCCAGCAAGCCCTCATGCGTGCCGCTTTCGATCACCCGACCATGCTGCAGGACCACGATCAGGTCGGCGTGGCGGACGGTCGAAAGCCGGTGCGCGATGGTGATCACGGTGCGTCCCCTCGACATCGCCTCCAGCGCCAGTGACATCGCGCGTTCGGTCCTTGTGTCCAATGCGCTGGTCGCCTCGTCCAGGAGCAGGATCGGCGGGTCGCGCAGGATGGTGCGCGCCAGCGCCAGCCGCTGCTTTTCCCCGCCCGAGAAGCGATAGCCGCCTTCGCCGACCAGCGTCTCATAGCCCGCGGGCAGCGCGGCGATATGGTCGTGGATCTGCGCGACCTTTGCCGCAGCGATCAGATCGGCGTCCGTCGCATCGGGCCGTGCGAAGCGCAGGTTCTCGGCGACTGAGGCGTGCAGCAGATAGGGCTCTTGCGAGACCACCCCCAGCATCTGCGACAGCGATTCAAAGCTGAGATCGCGCAGGTCCACCCCGTCAAAGCGGATCGCGCCGCCTTGCACATCGTAAAGCCGCGCCAGCAGATAGCCCAAGGTCGTCTTGCCCGATCCGGTCGGACCCACGATCGCCACATGGCTGCCGGGCGCGATGGTCAGGCTGACGTCATGGACCGCCGGCCTGCTGCCGTCTGGATAGGCAAAGCTGGCATGGTCGATCTGCACCTCGCCCCGCATGTCTGCGCGGGGGATGGTGACGGCGTCGGGGCGCTGGGTGATCTCGACCGGTTCGTCCAGATATTCGAAGATGCGGGCGAACAAGGCGCGGGTCTTGCGAGTGTCGCGACCGATTTCCAGCAGTTGCTCGAACGGCCAAAGCAGCTGTTCCTGCAAGGCGATCATCGCCACCAGCGTGCCGATGCTGGCCGGGTTGTCGGTTTTCAGCAAAAAGCCCCCCGCCAGCAGCGTCAGCGCGGGCAAGGTCGCCAGCGCGAAGCCGATCAGCGACCATTGCCATTCGCCTGCCGTGTGCGACCTGACCTCCAGCCGCGACAGATCGCGCGAGATGCGGGTGAAACGCTGCGTCAGATGCGGCCCGCGTCCCATGGTCCGGGCAAGGATGATGCCCGAGGCCGACAGCGTTTCCTGCACTGCCGCCGACATATCGGCGGCACGGGCGCGTTGCTTGAAGGTCAGTTCCTCGCGCAGGCGGGCGACGCGGGCGCTGATCAGCACGGTGCCCGGCACAATCAGCAGAACGAAAAGTGCCAGCCGCCAGTCCAGAATGACGATGGCCACGGCCGTCATCACCACCGCACTCAGCGAGCGGCCGAGTTCGTTCGCGGTCTCTGTCACCAGCGATTGCAGCCCGGCAATATCCCCGGCGATGCGGGACTGCACCTCGCCCGTGCGGGTGCCGGTGAAGAAGCGCAGGGACAGGGTTTGCAGATGCGCATAGAGCCGCACGCGCAGGTCATGCAGGATGGATTGGCCTATCCGCGCGCTCATCACGACCTGCGCGGCACCGATGCCGGCAGAGACCAGCGCGGCAGCGATCATCCCCCCGGCCAGCCACAGAAGCAGGCCAAGATTATGCTGGGGCAGTGCGACATCGATGATCGCACGCAGCAGGAAGGGACCCGCCAGACCGATGGCCGAGGCGAAGATCATCAGGCCGATGACCGCTGCAATCTGGTGGCGATAGGGCGAAAACAGGACCAGCACGCGCCGCATCGACACATGCCGGGCGGCAAGGTCGTCATAGTCGTCGTGGTCGTTGTAGTCCTCAGTCATTTGGGTTTCCGTCCGGAACGGGTTGGCGGGGCAGCGTGATCTCGACGGCCAGGCCAGGGCCGTCCTGCGGCAGGATATGCGCCTCTCCGCCATGGGCGCGGGCGATGGCGCGGATGATGGACAGGCCAAGACCCGAGCCGCCAAGGCTGCGCCCGCGAGAGTCATCGGCGCGCCAGAAACGGTCGAAGGCGCGTTTGCGGTTTTCCTCGGAGAGACCCGGTCCGGTGTCCGAGCAGCGGAAGAAAACCGTATCCCCCTGCAGCCAGGTTTCGACATGGACACGGCTTTGCGGGGCATAGCGGCGGCAGTTTTCCAGAACCGCGACGAAGGCCTGCCGCAGCCGGGCCTGATCGGCGCTGACGGGTGCAGGGTTCAGCATGCGGGTGACGATGATGCCCGCCTCGGCCAGCCCAGCCTCGACCGAGATCAGCGCGGATTCCGCCTCGACCGCCAGATCGACGCGGGACAGGGTCAGGTCCAGTTGCCCGGCATTGCTGAGACCCAGCGTGCGCAACTCCTCGACGATGGCGGACAGGTCGTCCACATGGTCGATCAGCCGGGTGTAAAGCTGCGGGCCGGGTTCGAAGACTCCGTCGCGCAGCCCTTGCAGACGCCCGCGCAGGATGGTCAGAGGCGTGCGGAGTTCATGCGCGATGGCGGAATTGGAATAGGCCAGCTCCGCCTCGGCGCGCTGCAGGCGTTCGGCCATCTGGTTGAAGTCGGCGACCAGATCATCCGCCTCGCGGAAGCTGGCGGACGGCAGGGCGGCGCGGGCGGAAAAATCCCCCGACGCGATGTGGCGCGCGGCACCCGCCACCGATTTCAGCGGTTCGACGATGCGGCGCGCCAGCCGCCAGCCGATGCCCGATGCCGTCGCCAGACCGAAGCCCAAAAGCGACAGGACCATGGCCGTATCACCCGCGCGCCAATTCTCGTCATAAGTCGCGTCGGGATAGAGCCAGTCATAGATGAAGAAGAAATAGGCCATCAGCCCCAGATAGACGATGGCTGCGGCGATCAGCGTCAGGACGATCATCGTCCGGGTGATACGGGCGTTCAGACTACCGGCCATGGGGTGCGTCCAGCCGGTAGCCGATGCCGCGCACGCCCTCCAGCATCCCGTCCGCGCCTGCCGCCGTCAGCTTGCGGCGCAGATTGCTGATATGGCTGTCGACGGTGCGGTCCAGTGCCGAGCCCTCGGGCAGGCAGGCGTCGACCAGATCGCCGCGCGTGAAGGCCCGGCCCGGAAAGCGGGCCATATGGGACAGGATGCGAAATTCGGTGGGCGTCAGGTCCAGCGGTTCGACGCCATGGCCTGCATCGATCACGGCGCGGTAGGCCTGCGGATCGACGGCCAGCGGACCCAGCCGGAGGAAGTGATCCGGCCCCGTCCGCATGGTGCGGCGCAACACCGCGCGGGCGCGGGCAACCACTTCCAGCGGGTTGAAGGGCTTGACCACATAATCGTCGGCGCCGATGCGCAGGGCTTGCAGCTTGTCCAGATCCTCGGCCAGTGCGGTGACCATGATAACGGGGGTTTCCCCCCGCCGCCGGATCGCGGCCAGGACCTCATACCCGTCCTGACCGGGCAGCTTGATGTCCAGCACGACCAGATCGGGGCGCAGCGTCTGATGATGCGAAAGACCGGTCGTCCCGTCGCGCGCGCAGATCACCCGGAACCCTTCGCGGACGAAATAGGTCTCCAGAATCTCGGCGATCTCGGGCTCGTCTTCGACGATCAGGATCAGGGCATCGGTCATGGTTCAGGCCTTGGGGCTTGGGTCGCGGGGCGTCTGGCGGGTCAGGTGGCTGACCGTGACATAGAGCACCGGGATGAAGAAAATCGCCAGCACCGTGGCCGAAACCATACCACCAAACACCCCGGTGCCGATGGCGTTCTGGATCTCGGACCCCGCGCCCTTCGCCAGCATCAGCGGCACCACGCCCAGGATAAAGGCCAGCGAGGTCATGATGATGGGCCGCAGCCGCAGCTTTGCCGCCTGCAAGATGGCGCGGTAAATCCCCATGCCCTGTTCACGCAGGTGGCGGGCATATTCGACCATCAGGATCGCGTTCTTGGCCGAAAGCCCGATGATGGTGATGAGCCCCACCTTGAAGAAGACGTCGTTGTCAGTGCCCCGCAGCAGCACTGCCGCCACCGCTCCCAACACGCCCAAAGGCACCACCAGCATGACCGAGAACGGGATCGACCAGCTTTCATAAAGTGCCGCCAGCACCAGGAACACCACCAGCATCGAGGCCGCGAGCAACATCGGCACCTGATTGGCCGATTGCTGTTCCTGCAGCGACTGGCCCGACCATTCGACCGCAAAGCCCTGCGGCAGCTGTTGCGCCAGCCGTTCCATTTCGGCCATGGCCGCGCCGCTGGAGACACCGTCGGCGGCCGATCCGGAGATCCGCGCGGCAGGATAGCCGTTGTACCGCTCCTGTTGCAGGGGCGTGTTTTCCCAGTCCGCGGTCACAACCTCGGACAGGGGCACCATGCCACCATCCAGATTGCGCAGTTCCAGCCGCAGCACATCCTCGACATGCATCCGTCCGGGCGCGTCGGCCTGCACGATCACCTGCTGCAACCGGCCCTGATTGGGAAAGTCGTTCACATAGGCAGAGCTGATCGCGGTCGTGATCGTCTCGTTGATCGCGTCGAACCGCAGCCCGAGAGCCTGCGCCTTTTCGCGGTCGATCTTCAATCCGATGCTCAGCCCGTCCGGCAGGCCCTCGCTCATCACCCCGCTCAGCAACGGGCTGGCGGCAGCGAGCGCGATCAACTGATCCTCTGCCGCTTTCAGCGCGGCAGGCCCGGCGTTAGCCCGATCCTCCAGCCGCAGCGAAAAGCCCGAGGTGGTGCCGAGCGCATCGATTGCCGGTGGCTTCATGATCATGGCGATCCCTTCGGGACTATCCGCCATCGCAGCCTCGGCCGCAGCGATTTCGTCGTCCACGCTGGTCTTGCGCTCCGACCAGTCCTTCATGCTGGTGAACGCCAGGGCGGCATTGGGACCAGAGCCCGCAAAGCCGAAGCCAAGGATCACCATACTTTCGGTGATATCGGGCCGGGTGGCGGTATGGGCCTCATATTTGGCAATGACGCTCCGCGTGCGCTCGGCGGTGGCGCCGGCGGGCAGCTGGAACATCGCCATGAAGTTCCCCTGATCCTCTTCCGGCACGAAGGAGGTCGGGATCCGCATGTAGCCAAAGCCCAGAACCGCCAGCAACGCGGCATAGATCACCAGCATTCTTCCGCCGCGCCGCAGCATCCAACCGACCCAGCCGGTGTAGTGCCGTGTCAGCTTCTCGAAGCCGCGGTTGAACCAGCCGAAAAAGCCGCGTGCCTGATCATGGCCGGTGACGGGTTTCAGGATCGTCGCGCAAAGCGCGGGCGTCAGCGTCAGCGCAAGGAAAGCCGAGAACAGGATCGACACGGCCATGGACAGGGAGAACTGCCGATAGATCGCGCCGACCGAACCGCCGGCCAGGCCCATCGGGATGAAGACCGCCGCCAGAACCAGCGTGATGCCGACAATGGCGCCGGAGATTTCCTTCATGGCCTGACGGGTTGCGGCCTGGGGAGAAAGGCCCTGCCGCGCCATGATGCGTTCCACATTCTCGACCACCACGATGGCGTCATCGACGATGATGCCGATGGCCAGCACCATGCCGAACATGGTCAGGACGTTGATCGAATACCCCGCCAGCCACATCACCCCGAAAGTGCCCAAAAGCGCGATAGGGGCGACGATTGTGGGGATCAAGGTATAGCGGATTTTCTGCAAGAACAGCAGCATGACCAGAAAAACCAGCACCATCGCCTCGACCAGGGTCTGGACGACCTTGGTGATCGACACTTTCACGAAAGGCGCGGTGTTGTAGGAGACCGTGACCTCGATGTCCTTGGGCATCGCCAGCCGCAGTTCCTCCAGCCGTTTTTCGACGGCCGCCGAGGTTCGCACGGCATTTCCGCCGGGCGACATCTGGATTGCCGCAGCCGCTGCGGCCTTGCCACCACTGCTGACGCTGAAGGCGAGGGTCTGCGCGCCAAGCTCAAGCCGCGCGACATCGCCCAGTACAAGCTTTGATCCATCGGTGTTCGCACGCAGGGGAATGGCGGCAAAGGCTTCGGGCGAGGTCAGCTGACCCCGCAGCGCCAGCGGCGTCGAGACGCGGGTGCCAGGCACGGTCGGCTCGTCGCCCACCCGTCCGGGCGTCGCTTGAATGTTTTCGCGGGCAATCGCCTCGGTCACATCCGTCAGCGTCAGGCCATAGGCCCCGAGCTTCACCGGATCGACCCATATCCGCATGGCGCGTTCGGAGCCGAACTGCTGCAGACGCCCGACGCCTGGGATACGCTTCAATTCTTCAGCCAGATTGCGGGTCAGGTAGTCGCCCAGGCTCAACTCATCCGTCTTGCCGTCGCGCGATTTCAGGGTGATCACCATCAGAAACCCGGATTCCGCGGCCTCGACGCCGACACCTCCGCGGCGGGCCGACGCGGGCAGCATCGCCTCGGCATTCTTCAGGCGGTTCTGCACATCGACCTGTGCCAGCTCCGGGTCGGTGCCCGGCTTGAAGGTGACCGTGATGCTGGCGCCGCCCGTCGAATCCGCCGTGGATTCGTAGTAGAGCACGTTCTTGACGCTTGAGAGTTCCTTTTCGATCGGACGGATCACGCTGTCGCTGACCGTCTGCGCATCGGCCCCGGGGTAGCTGGTGAAGATGCTGACACTCGGTGGTGCAATGTCGGGAAAGCGCGCGACCGGAAGCTGCGGGATCGCGACGATACCGGCAAGGGCGATGAAGATGGCGATGACCCAGGCAAAGACCGGGCGGCCGATGAAGAATTGCGACATGGTGCTTACTTTTGCTGGGCTTGGGCCGGGACGGCGTCTGCAAGGATCGTGACGGCGGTCGGGATGCCTTCCGGCACCCGGTCCTGCCCCGCGATGGCAACGGCTTCGCCGGGACTGACCCCCGAAGTGATCACGACACGGTTTCCGATGCGCGCGCCCAGCGTGACGGCGCGATGCGTGGCTTCGCCCGCCTCGGATACGACGACCAGCTGCGCCTTGCCGTCGCCCTTCCGCAGCACGGCGTCTTCCGGCACCAGCAGCGCATCCGGCACCATTCCTGCCGGAACCACAGCCCGCACGAACATGCCCGGCAGCAGGGCAAGCTCAGGATTTGCCACCTCGATGCGGACCGAGACGTTTCCTGTGCCCGGATCGACGATCACATCCGAGAATTTCAGCTGCCCCTGCAGCACAGGCCCCTGATCGTGATCGGTTGCGATCTCGACCGGCCCCAGCCCGGTTTCGGCGGCGCTGCGGACCGCATCAAGCTGGGCCACTGGCAGGCGAATATCCACATAAACCCTGTCGAGGTCCTGAATCACCGCCAGAGCGGTCCCGCCCCCCGGAGAAGCAAGTCCGCCGGGGTCGGCCAGGCCAGCCGCCACATAGCCGTCGATCGGCGATTGCAGCGTCGCAAACTCCAGATCCAGACGCTTTCGCTCGACCTGGGCGCGGGCTTCGGCCAGACCCGCCCCGGCCAGCGCCAGATCGTTGCGGGCGGTATCATTCTTTTCGGTGCTGACCGCGCTGCGGGCCAGAAGCGCATCAGAGCGTTCGACCGCCCTGCGGGCATGGGCTACCCCCGCCTCGGCGCGCGCCAAAGCGGCCTCTGCCATGGCGAGGTCAGCCTTCAGAGGTGCCGGATCAATATGGAAAAGAACATCCCCAGCGGCGACGCGCGCCCCTTCGTCCACCAGCCGCTCTAGGATCACGCCGCCAATCTGAGGGCGAATCTCCACCCGCTGCCAGGCAGCGATCCGACCCGACAATTCCTCCTTCAGCACGACCCGCTCGGGCCGCAGCCTTTCGATCATGACCTGAGCAAAGACATCCTGTCCCCCCGCCCCCTGATCCTTGGTGGACGCGCCGGGCGGAAACAGGACGACAACTAGTCCTGCTGCCAGGACAACAAACAGGGGAATTGCGAGTCTGCGGCGCGTCATGTCTTTCAACCAGCGATTTCTTCAGGCGCTGTGCTGCCGTCACGGCGTCGAAAATCCGCGGAGATATGATGGAGATCGCGTGGAGATCGCCCGCAGTTGGCTCAAGCACACCGTCAGCCGACCCAGGCCCGGTGCGTCAAACCACTCTGGCGATTGTCAGTCGGCCCTTGTCGGCGCAGGCCGTCGTTCCCCGGAATCGAGAACCTCCACGAGAGGCTCGCCGCGCGGCAGGCGCAATGATACGCGCAGGCCGCCGAGCGCCGATTTTCCCAGGTCGACAGAGCCGGAGTAGAGCTCGGCCAGCTCTCGCGTGATCGAGAGGCCAAAACCAAAGCCCGGCGCGCTTTCATCGAGGCGCTGACCTGCCTGTATCGCCTTCAACATCTGATCCGGAGACAGACCTGGCCCGTCGTCCTCGACCACGACGAGAACATCGCGGCCCTGTATGCTTGCTCCTATAGCGACCTTTGTGTGGCTCCATCTGAAGGCATTTTCGAGGACATTGCCAAGCATCTCATCGACATCCTGCGGCTCGCAAGCCACCACAAGATCGGCCGGGAGTTCGTCGATAATCTTGATGGGTTTCTCGGCGTTCACTTTGGCGAGCACCAGAACCAGATCCCGTGCTCGTGATGCGACAAGCGTTCTTGCCCGCACCGGACCACTGGTCGCGGCCGAGCGCGCCCGCCCCAGATGGTGACGGATCCGCCGGTCCATCACCGTCACGAGGCTGTGGAGGCTATTATTGTCGCCGGATGCCTTGGGCAACGCCAGCGACAGGGTTGCGAGGGGCGTCTTCAGACCATGCGCCAGGTTCGAAACATGCCGGCGCGCACGTTCCAGATTTGTGGCGTTCTGGACAAGCAGTGCATTGAGTTCGTCGACCAGAGGCTGCACCTCGAGCGGCTGTCCGTCGGGCAGCCGCTCGCGCTGTCCGGAACGTATCTCGGCAACTGCCTGCCTGAGGTGCCGGAGCGGGCGCAGGCCCAGTTTGACCTGAAGCAGCATGGCGAAGACCAATGCGATCGCGAGGATCCCCAGCGATGCGCCCAGCGTCAACATCGCTTCCTTGAGCGGCTTTTGAACTGCAGATCGTGGCGCGGAAGTCGCGATGGTTACCGACAGACCCTCCACATTGACGCTTTGGATGCGGAAATGGAGCAGTTGATCTAGCGGACCGATGCCATCCGCAGGGGCTGGGCGAGTGTCTGATGGAAGCTTCTCGCTCCTCAGGGGATCCGGGGGTGGCGGCGGCGGCCTGCCGTTGACGTCGGGTGGATCGAGATCGGCCCCGTCGAGAGATCGAGACCGCAAGACATTCTCCGGTCCGGAAATCTTCCAGTACCACCCCTGCTGACGCGTGTCGAAAGGCGGGCCATCCGCATCGCCGACGAGCCTTATGTTGCCGTGATGATCGGCAGTCAGCATCGAGGTCAGGAAGACGATCTGGGCATCAAGCCTCTGATCGATCTGCCCCTGTATGAAACGCTGTAGAACGAAGGCGATCATGATCGCTGCAACAATGAGCGCGACAGCAATGAATACGCCTGCTGCTGCCATCAGGCGTCCGCTCAGCGATTTCCTTTGCGATGTCATCCCGGGATCGCTGAAAGCTTGTAGCCGCGCCCACGCTCGGTTTCGATGGCGTCCTTGCCAATCTTCCGTCGCAATCGCGCGATGATCACCTCCAGTGAATTCGAATCCGTTCCGGCGTCGCCTTCATAGACCTTTTCTGCCAGCAGGCCTCGCTCGACGACCGTCTCCTTGCGCATGATCAGGCATTCAAGAACCCGCCATTCCAGCGCCGTGAGTTTCAATGGAAGTCCGTTGAATTCGAAGAGGCCCGTCTGCACATCCAAAGTCAGCGATCTGCAGGTGATCTTAGGCGTCGCATGGCCGGCGGCGCGTCGGACAACTGCCCGCAGCCGCATCACCAGTTCTTCAACACGAAACGGCTTGGTCAGATAATCGTCGGCCCCCGCCTTGAAACCATCCACCTTGTCGGTCCAGCCATCGCGAGCGGTCAGGATCAGCACCGGAAGCTGACGGCCGTTCTTTCGCCACGCGCGAAGAACCTCGACGCCGGGGACCTTTGGCAGACCGAGATCAAGGACGGCGGCGTCATAGGGTTCGGTATCGCCAAGATGCTGCCCATCCTCGCCATTTGACGCGACATCGACTGCAAAGTTTTCATTGCGTAGAGCTTGGGCGATTTCATGCGCGAGCATGTGATCGTCTTCGACCAAAAGAATCTTCATGCCGGTTTTACCTCGGGTCGACGCTTAGGCGCTGAAGCTTAACGCAACCTGAACGAACTGGTTCAGGTTGGGTTGATCTACGTCTTCTATGCTCTTGCCATTCCAATCTGATAACAGGAGCCATCCATGAATGAAAATGATCCCCTCCGGAAGACGGACCAATCCCCGACTACGACACGGCGTCAGCGGCGCGGTTTGCTGGCAGGAGTCGCGATCGGCGTTCTTTCAATCGGTGCTGCGGCGGGTGCTGTCGGTTTCGAGCTTGCACAGCGCTGGCGCCCGCAGGAGGTCATGTTGCTGCAACCGACCGCGGTCTCTGCTTTGCAGGACGGGAACTCCGCTGCCGTGAAAGGTACCGTTGCCGAGATTTTCGGGAACAAGTTCATCCTCGACGACGGGAGCGGCCATGCGCTCGTCGATCTGGGGCCACGCGGCGAGAATCTCGATGCTGTGACAAAGGGAGAGTCGGTCATTGTCCAAGGCGGGTTTGACGGAGGCATCCTTCACGCCGAGATCGTCTCGCATGGCGACGGCCGCACTCAGTCCTTCGGACCGCTTCCACCCCCACCGATAGGCCCGCGGGGGCCTGGTGTCGATGCCCATCTCTTGTTGCCGCCCGGCGGATTTGCGCCTGGCCGGGCAGAGGCGCCGCTTCCGTCACCCTGAGGCAGACATCTGAATGCGTGATCGGTTTGCTTGCGAACCGATCAAACCTGCGCCGATCTCGTCAGCTTTTCTGACAACGGTCGGCGCAGGAAATATTTGCCGAAGCCACCGCCGTCGCCAGGGTCGAGATCATGTTCGGCCGACTGAAGGAGTGGCGCAGGGGTGCCACCCGCAGCGACAGATGTTCGAAGGCCTTCCTCTCCGCTGCCGGGTTTTGGCTATGAGACAACAGCGAATCCTGATGCTGGCAGGTCGAGGCTGTTGAACCGGGGAAGGACGGCTCGATTTTCCGGCGTCAATGTTCCTTTGCCGAGATTGGGGTCATCCGGACTACCCCCATTGCTGTCCCAGCTGAAAAAGTTGAAGGTCGCCGCGTCCTCCGGCATCGATATGCAGATGCGCGCAGTATAAGAATGCCTCTGGCAATTCTGGTTTCCGGCTGGGAGTTACAGGGACAGAGAGACGCTTGGGACCCTTGCACGATCATCACCAGCCGCCGCGTAACCTCAGCCGCAGGCTGAGGCGGATCGGACTGGTCGACAGGCTTACCAAGGCGCTTGGCGGCCAGGTGGTGCTGATCCATGCGGCCGCTGGATACGGCAAGACCGAGATCATGGCCGCTGTCCACGCGCGGCTGTCCGAGCGGGGCGAGACGGCGGCCTGGCTGACCCTCTCGGCCGAGGACCGGCCCGAGACCATCGCGGCAACCATCGCGACCGCACTCGATCTGGCGGCAGAAGGATGTGCCGCAGTGCTGGACCATCTGCACCGGCGGACCGAGCCGGTGTTCCTCTTCCTTGATGCGGCCGAACAGATCGCCGGGCGCCCCGAGATGCTGGAATGGTTGCTGGCCGACGCTCCGGCCTGCCTGAGGCTGGCGCTTGCCGGCCGCAAGCTGCCGCAGATCCGGGTTTCGCCGTTCCGACTGCGGGGCCTCCTGCACGAGATCGGGTCGAACGACCTGGCGTTCACCCGCGACGAGATCCGCCAGTTGCTCGGCCCTTGGCTGGGTCCCTCCGACCAGGAGACGCTGGCCAGCCTTCTGGGCGCGTGGCCTGCGCTCGTCAGCCTTGCGGCGCTGATCCTGGGGGGGCGGCCTGGCCCGGTGGCGCGCGCGCAGCTGATGGAGGGACGGCATTCGGCGCTGCGCGACTTCATCCTGCAGGAGGCGCTGGAATCCGTCAGCCCGACCGGGATGGCGGTGCTGCGCGCCTGTGCGGAACTGCCGAACTTCACCATCGACATCGCCGCCGACCTTGCCGGGCTGCCGCTGGACGAGGCGACGCTGAACGAGATCGAGTCCCTGCCGCCGCTGATCATCGACGAAGGCCAGCAGATCGGCTGGTATCGTATGCATCCGCTGGTGGCGCAGGTGATGCCGCTGGTATCGGGCGCGGCGGATACGGCCGAGGTCCGCGCCGCCCGCCACGCCCGCGCCGCCAAGCTTTTCGCGCAGCGCGGTCTGCTGGAAAAGTCCGTGCTTCATGCCTCGCTGAGCGGCGACTACGCGCTGGCAGTCGAGACCATCGAGCGGGCGGGCGGGGTGAATGTCTTCCTGCGGGCAGGCTATACGGTGCTGCGCAGCATTGTGCAGGCCGTCCCGCACGAGGTGGTGCGGCAGACGCCCTCGCTGCGGCTGTGTCGTGGACTGATGCTGGCGAAGAGCGGGCGCATCCGCGATGCGCGGCTGACGGTTGACGGGCTGATCGAGGAGACCCGCGCCGGCCATATCCCGGATGCGCCGAACTGGATGGCCGTGCTGGACCACATCTCGCACCTGCTGGATGTCTATGAGGACAGCGCCCTGGACGAGGCCGGGGTGGCCGAGCTGGAGGCGATGACGGCGGGCGAGCGGCGCGAGAACACCTGGCGGCTGGGCTGGCTGTTCAACAACCTGACCATCGCCCATACCCGGCGCGGCGATTTCCAGCAGGCGCAGACCTGCGCGCTGAATGCGCTCAGCTGCTACCAGGAGGAACGGTCAAGCTATCCGCAGGCCTTCATGCTGATCCACCTTGCCTTCGTGAACTTGCGGGCGAACCGGATCGACGCGGCGCTGACGCATGGGAAACAGGCCGAGACCATCATCCGCAGCCGCCAGTGGAACGACCAGAACCTGCTGTCCATTGCCCATGTGCCTGTGGCCTCGACCCATTACCTGTTGGGGGATGTGGCGCAGGCCGAACAGATGCTGGAGCGCGCCATGCCCGTGCTTGCGAGCGGCGAGGGCTGGGTGGATTTCTACGTCGAGGGCTACGTGACTCTGGCCCGCGCCCGGATGGGGCGGAGCGGCTTCGATACTGCCGAGGAAGTGTTGCAGATGGCGCTGGAGGTGGCGGATGCGCGCGATCTCGACCGGCTCAGGCTGTCGATCACCATCCTGCGGCTGGAGCTTCTGGTCCGGGGTGGCCGGCTGGACACGGCCGAGGGCATCGCCCGGCAGCTGTCCGGCCTTGCGGACTGGCCGACCGACCGCGAAAGACGCGAGGCGGCGCTGGCCGTCGCCCGGCTCGACCTGCGCCGCGGCAGGTTCGATGCGGCAGCGGCCCGGCTGGGACCGCTGGTCGAGGACTGCCGGACCCCGGGCCGCGAGGCGATGCTGCTGCGCGCCTCGCTGCTGCAGACCGACCTCGCCTGGGCGGCGGGCGACATGGCGGGGGCGCTGGCGGCACTGCATCAGGCGGCGATCCTGGCGCTGCCCGGCCAGCAGGTGCAGCAGTTCCACGACGAGGGCCCTGAACTTGCGCGCAGCCTGCGCGACCTGACCCGCAAGGCCGGGCTCAGCCGCATCAGTCGGCAGACTGCGGATTATCTGGCCCGCACCGCTGGTTCGGTGCGCAGCCGCCACGACCATGGCATCCTCAGCGAAAGGGAGGCCGAGATTCTTGTCCTTCTGGACGAGGGGCTGACCAACAAGGCCATCGGCCGGCGGCTCGGCCTGGCCGAGCCGACGGTGAAGTTCCACTTGAAGAACCTTTATGCCAAACTGGGCGTCGGCCGGCGGCAGCTGGCGATCAACGTGGCCAAGGGATCGGGACTGCTGCGCCCCGATCCCTGACGGCCGGTCACAGGCCCAGCGGACGGTATTCGGCCTTCAGGCCGAAGGCGCGGGGGCCGAAGACGGCCAGCGCCTCGGGCGTGCGCATGATCGGCGGCACGCGGATACCCAGGATGTCGACCCGCTGGCCGTAGCGCAACCGCTCGGTCGGGATCGCCTCGGCGGTATCGAGGTCCAGCACGCAGATCAGGTCCGGCACCACGGCCAAGACCTCATCCTCGCGTTCGATCACCAGGTTCTCATTCTGGATGCGGATCGAATAGGGCGCGCCGTCGTCGAAAGGTGTGATCGTAACGACGCCCACCGACCAGCCGTTCTCGAACCGGCGCGCGATATCGGTCACCTTGCCGGAGCCGATACGCTCGGCATGGCCGTAATGGGTGGTGCGCAGGAAATCGACCAGAGCGTCGATCGGCTGCACATGGGCGGCATGGGCCTCGCGCACCACCCGGCCGATGTCCTGCGCCAGCGTCATCGTCGCGGGGACGGAGACGCGGCGTGCGGTCGCACCGTCCATGCCGTAGTTCACAAGGCTGGCCTGCCCGCCCATGCGGATGCAGATGCCCCGGGCGATGAATTCGGCCTTGGCGGCGCTGTCGGTCTCGACCAGTGCCAGATTGCCCTTCTCGTCCGCCATGGCGACGGGTGCGGCAGGTACGCCGTAGACGTTGAAGGTCTCCATCTCCAGCTGCGGAAAGGCGCGCCCCATGCCGTCTGCGTCGATCAGCGGCAGGCCGGTCTGCGCGGCCAGGACAATCGGGTAGCAGGAGTTCAGGCCCCCCGCCTCGAACGGCATGATATGGGTGACCCTGTGGCCGGTGGTCTTTTCGTAATACTGCAGCGCCATCAGCATCTCGTCGCCCGAAGGCACCTTTTCCAGCACGATGGTGGGTGCGCCCATCGCCCCGCAGGTGATCACATGGGCGCCGTCCGGCACCTCGTCCAGGCCGATCAGCGTCACGGGCCCGTTTCGCTCCATCGCCGTTCGGGCCAGCAGCTTGCCGATATAGGGGTCTCCGCCGCCGCCGGTGCCCAGCACGGCCGCACCGAAGGCGATGTCTTCCAGATCGGCGGCAGTCAGGATTCTCATGCCGGCAGCTCCTCGATCTTCACATAGGGTTCCTTCAGCCCGAAACAGGACGGGCCGAATACGGCGAGCGCCTCGGGGGTGCGCATGATCTCGGGGACCGAGACCGCCATGACGGTGACCCGCTGGCCGTAGCGCAGATTCTCGGTGGTGATCGGCTCGGCGGTTTCGCTGTCCATGATGCAGATGAGGTCAGGTACGATGGCGCGGACCTCGCCGCCGACGCGGGCGATCAGGTTCTCGTTCTGGATCTCGATCTCCATCACCCCCTTCCAGCGGCCCAGCCCGTCGATCCGCGCCGTGCCCAGGGAGAACCCGTTGCGGGTCTCGCGCCGCATGTCGGCGATCTTGCCGGCAAAGATGATCCGGCCGTAGTGATAGAGCGTGTCGGGCAGGAGCCCGAGCAGCGCGTCGAAAGGATTGCGGTGGCTGGCCTTCGCCTCGCGCAGCATCCGGCCGATGCGGATGGCCAGCGACATGGTGCGGGGCACTGCGGTCCGCTTCACATCGGCGCCGGACATCGCGTATTCGGCGATATAGGCCGCTCCACCCATGCGTATGGCGACCCCCCGCGACAGCCATTCCATGACCCGGTTGTCGGTGGCCTCGATCAGGGCGCTGTCACCCCATTCGTTGCTGACGACCATGGGACAGCCGGGCACGCCGTATACGCCGAAGGTCTCCATCTCCAGATGTGGGAAGGCGCGGCCCATGCCGTCGGCATCGACCACCGGCAGCCCCAGCCTTGCCCCCACCACCAGCGGGATGGTCGAGTTGATGCCGCCCACCTCGATCGGCATGGTATGCGTCGCCGTCCTGCCGAGGCGTCGCTCCAGCCGCTTCAGCGAATGCACGGCCTCCTCGCCCGAGGGCACCTTCTCGACCAGCACCGTGGGGGCGCCCATCATGGCGGTGGGGATGACGAAATCGTCGTCCTTCAGGGTATCGGGATCGACCAGATCGACCTCCAGCCCCTTGTCCAGGCAAATCTGGACCATCTGCCGGCCGATGTAAGGATCGCCACCGCCGCCCGTGCCGAGGAAGGCCGCGCCGACCGCCAGATCGGCAAGGTCCTGCGAATCCAGCTTCATTCCGCGGCCTCCTTCGCCTCGGGCTTCAGGTCGCCGACCGCCTTGATGCGGATGCGGGTGGCCGATCCGGGCAGGTAGGCCAGCGGCACCTCCTCGATGTCCAGGATCTTGACCGTGGCGGCGTCGGCCCCGGCCGCCACCGCATTGGCGCTGGCTTCGGCCTTGGCCTCGGCCAGCACCTCGTCGCGGAAGCGGCCCTCCATGGCATAGATCCGGTCGATCTCGCCGCCGACCTGGGCGATAGCGGCCCCGATGGCATTGGCCTCGCCGGCGTTCTGGGGCTGAAGCACCTCGCTTGCCGAGGGCAGGTCACGCGAGATCAGGATCGACCCGCCGCCGACCAGGATCACCGGCAGCGGTTCGGACGAGGTCTTCATCCGATCCACCGCCTCGTCGACCATGCGGTGGATGGTCCGGATCGCATTCTCGACCAACTCGGGCGACAGATGGGCGACCTTCGACCTGTCGCCCACGTCGGCCAGGCCCGCGGCCACCACCACATCGGTGGTGGTCAGCGTGTCGCCGCCAAAGACCAGCGCCCGGGTGGTGATCTCGTATCCCACCGAATCCGGACCGATCCGCATCCCGTTGTCGCGCACGATGGAACCACCGCCCAGTCCGATGGCCAGGACGTCCGGCATGCGGAAGTTGGTGCGGACCCCGCCGATGTCGACCGCCACGGCACTTTCGCGCGGGAAGCCCTGCATCAGCATTCCCACGTCCGAGGTGGTGCCGCCGATGTCCACCACCATGGCATCCCCCAGCCCCGCCAGCCGCGCCGCACCGCGCATCGAGTTGGTGGGACCCGAGGCGAAGGTCAGGACCGGGTAACGTTCGACATGGCCGGGGGTCATCAGCGTGCCGTCATTCTGGCTGATGTAGAAGGGCGCGGTGATCCCCTTCTCGCGCAGGGCATTGCGGAAGCTTTCGACCACCTTGAACGACAGGTCGGCAAGGCAGGCGTTCATGATCGAGGCGTTCTCGCGCTCCAGGAAGCCGACGCGACCGATCTCGTGGCTGAGGGTGATCTTCAGCTCCGGCACCTCCTCGCGCAGGATCTCGGCCGCGCGCAGTTCCATTTCGGCGGTGACCGGCGAGAAGACCGAGGTGACGGCGGCGCTGCGCAGCCCGCGCTTGCGGATCTCGGCGGCGACCTCGCGCAGGCCGGCCTCGTCCAGTTCCGCGATGAGGCGGCCGTCGTACTCGTGCCCGCCCCGCAGCAGGAAGCAGTGCCGGCCCAGGGCATCGGCCAGATCGGCGGGCCAGTCGGTCAACGGCGGCACGCCCTTGGTGGCGGGCAGGCCGATGCGGATGGCGGCGACTTCCAGCAGACGGCGGCGTTCGATCACGGCATTGGTGAAATGCGTGGTGCCGATCATCACCGCCTCGATCTGCCCGGCCGAAACGCCGGTCCGCTCCATCACGATGGTCAGCGCGGATTTGATGCCCGAGCTGACATCGCTGGTGGTCGGGGATTTGCAGGCGCCGATCACTTGGTCGCCGTCGAGGATGGCAGCATCCGTGTTGGTGCCGCCCACATCAATGCCGATACGCATTGGCAGGTCCTTTCATCAGGGATTGATCGGCGGTTCAGCCCGCCGGAAGAAGTCTTGCGCGGCCGGGGTCCCAGCCGATCTGGACGGTGTCGCCGGGGTGCCAGCGGGCCAGGTGCGACTGGTTCTGCCTTTCGGCCACCAGCTCTTGCGCACCGACCCGCAGGCGATAGCGCATCATGGCGCCCTGGTAGGTTTCGCCCACGACCCGAGCCTCCAGCGAGACAAGGCCGTTGCGGGCGACCTCTTCGCCCATCAGGATGTTCTCGGGCCGGACGACAAGCCGCGCGGGCGTGCCCTCGGCGATGCCCGCGCCCCCGGCCGCGAGAAGGCGGCGGCCCTCGAGCACGGCGCTGCCGTGGTCGCCGTCGCGCGGGCCGACCGTCACCTCCAGCACGTTGGACTGGCCGATGAAGGTGGTCACGAACAGCGTAGCGGGTTCCTCGTAGATCTCGCGCGGGGTGCCCGACTGCTCGACCTTGCCTGCGCGCATGACGCCGATCCGGTCGGACATGGTAAGCGCCTCGTCCTGGTCGTGGGTCACATAGATCGTGGTGATCCCCAGCCGCTGCTGCAGGTCCTTGATCCAGAACTTCATTTCCTCGCGCAACGCCTTGTCCAGCGCCGAGAGCGGCTCGTCCAGAAGCAGGATGCGCGGCTGCGTCACCAGCACCCGGGCCAGCGCCACCCGCTGCTGCTGCCCGCCCGAGAGGTTGCGCTGGTAGCGGTCTTCGAAGCCGGAAAGCCCGACTTGGGCCAGGGCGTCGGTCACTGCGGTGCGGATCTCGTCGCGCGACTTGCGGCGCAACTTCAGCCCGAAGGCAATGTTCTCGGCCACGTTCATATGCGGGAAGATCGCGTAGTTCTGGAACACGATCCCGATGCCGCGGCGTTCGGGCGGCAGGTCCGTCACGTCCTGACCGCCGATCAGGATGCGCCCGGCGGTCGGCGCAACGAAGCCCGCCACCATGCGCAACGTGGTGGATTTGCCGCAACCCGATGGCCCGAGCAGCGAGTAGAATTCGCCCTCGGCGATCGCAAGCGACACGTTGTCCACGGCATTTGCATCGCCATAGCTGCGGGTCAGCTGTTCCAGTCGAATGTCGGACACGGGGAGATCGTCCCTTTCAGAATGCGGGAAAAAGGGGCGGCACGTCCGAAGACGGTGCGCGCCGCCCCAGGCGGGGGACTACGATCCGAAGATCTCGTTCACCGTCTCGACGATGTCGATCTCGTGATCGAGGTAGGTCTGCCAGTCGGGGATGTGCAGGCCGTCGGTCGCGTCCGCGGAATTGACCACGCCGAGCGCGGCCATCTTTTCCGGGATCACCGCATCGCGGTTCGAGGGCCGCATCCAGAACTCGTCGGCGAAGGCGGTCTGGTAATCGGCTTCGAGCGTGCGGTTCAGCAGCGCGAAGGCCAGCTTCTTCGACATCGGATCGGCATATCTGCTGATCGTCTTGGTCTGCGTCAGGATGCCCTTGTATTCGTCCCAGTAGTAGAGATCGACCGGAACGCCCTTTTCCTTCTGCAGCAACGCCTCGGCGTCGGATTGCACGGCGATGTCGATCTCACCCCGTTCCAGCAGCGTCGCCATGTTGCCGGTGAAATCCGAGATCTTCATCGGCATCGCGTCGCGCATCGCCTGGTAGCCGGCGTCGAAATCGGTCTCGCTGCTGCCGAAGGCCCAGCTGGAGGCCATGAAGAACATCATCTGCAGCGTGTTCGAGGTAATGTAGGTGCCGCGACGGCCCGCGAATTCCGGCTTCCAGAAATCGCGGAACCCGGTGGGCGCGCCGCCCGCGGCATCGGTGCGGTAGGCGTAGCAATAGCGCGAGAAGGCCCAGGTCACGCCGATGCCGGTGCGCAGGGCGAAGTCCCACAGCTTGGCGGTGTTGGGGACATTGGCCTTGATCTCTTCGACATCGAGGAAATAGTCGCCGGCCTGATGGGTCTTGAACATCTCGGGCAGGTTCCAGTTGCAGATCGCCACCGGAGGCCGCTCGGGCCCGTTGGCGACGAACTTCGGGAACCAGGGGAAGGTGCTGTCATACTGGATCTTGCAGTTGAACTCCTTCTGGAACCTGTCCAGCAGCAGCCGGTTCTGCGTCTCCTGCCAGTAGCCGCCCCATTCGGCGACATTCAGCACATGTCCGCCAGCGTCGAACACCTCGCCGTCATAGGCCACGTCCTGCGACCAGGCGTGGTTGATGTTGAACAGGCTGACACCGGCGGCGGCAACGCCCGTCTTCAGCACGCTGCGGCGGCTTAGTCCTTGCTTTTGCATGGTCTTTCTCCGTGTTGGGCCAACCGGTCTCAGCGCCGGTTCAGCAGGTTCTTGATGTTTACCAGCCGCGAGGCGACCAGCGTCGAGGTGATGACAAGCGCGATGGCGAAGATCCCTGCGGCGGCGGCTGTCGGCTCGAAGGCGTAGCGCAGCGAGGTGTAGATCGCGATCGGCAGGGTCTGGATGTCGGGCGTTGACAGGAACAGCGTCAGTTCGAACTGCCCGAAGGAGATGATGAAGGCGAAGATGGTCCCGGCCGAGACCCCCGGTGCGATGATCGGCAGGGTCACCTTGCGGAAGGCCTGCCAGGGCGTCGCGCCAAGACTGCGCGCCGCCTCTTCGACCGACAGGTCGAAATCGACCAGCGATGCGGTGATCGTCGCCACGATGAAGGGCAGGGTCACCAGCACATGGCCGATCAGCAGGCCCCAGAAGCTGCGCGCCAGCCCCACGCCCGTCCAGACGTAGAAAATATAAAGCGCAAGGCCCAGCACCACGCCCGGCAGCACCACCGGCAGCACGATGATCCCGCGCAGCAGTTCCTTCACCCGGCTTTTCGACCGGGTGAGGAAGATCGCCGTCATCGTGCCCAGCACGGTTGAGATCAGCGTCGTCAGCAGCGCGAGGCCAAAGCTGACGCCGAAGGCGGGCAGGAAGATCTTCGACCGGAAGAACGAGATCACCCAGCGCAGCGACACGCCCTCGGGCGGAAAGGTCAGGAAATCCCCCGAGTTCAGCCCGGCCATCACCACCACCAGCACCGGAACCAGCAAGATGACCAGCGCCACGGCCGAGACCAACTTGAACGTCATCGGGATCGGGTTCACGTCATGCATCACACGCGGCCTCCGGCATTGCGGCGCAGGGCAAGGATGTAGAGCGCCATGGCCATCATCGCGGTGACGAACAGGATCGACGCGATGGCCGCCCCGAACTGCCAGCGCCCGACCTCGGCGATCTGTTGATAGATGTGGATCGGCAGGGTGATGACCTTCCAGCCGCCCATCAGCGCCGGGACGACGTAGGACGAGATCGCCAGCGCAAAGACCAGCAGCGTTCCGGCATAGACCCCGGGCAGCGACAGCGGCCAGGTGATGGTGCGCATGACGTGCCAGCGGGTCGAGCCCAGGCTGCGGGCCGCCTCTTCCAGCGACGGATTGATCGACTTGATCGCGCCGATCAGCGACAGGATCATGAAGGGCAGCGTCACCTGCACCAGCCCGACGATCACGCCGAAGATATTATACATCAGCGGCAGCGGCCGGTCGATTGCGCCAACGCCCATCAGCACCGTGTTGATGATGCCGTTGTCGCCCATCAGCACCATCATCCCGTAAAGCCGGATCACCATGTCCAGTTGCAGCGCCGAGAGGACCAGGATCGTCAGCAGCGTGGCGGCGCCCGGCCGCAGCGTCCGGGCGATGACGAAGGCCAGGGGGTAGCCGATGATCAGGCAGATCACCGTGACCACCGCGCCGATCCCGACCGAACGGCCGATCGCCTCGAAGTAGAGCGCGCGCGAGAAGATCCGCTGGAAATTGTCCAGCGTGAAGTCGCCCTGGAAGGTGATCACACCCGAGGCGGTCTTGTCGAAGCTGATCGCGAAAAGCGAGGCGACCGGGATCAGGAAGAACAGCAGCAGGAACAGGACGGCCGGCACCACCAGCCACCACAAAGCGGGCCGCAGCACGCGCCGCGGCCGGCGGCCGCCGCCGATGGAGATCGCGGTATCGGCCATCCCCGTGCCTATTCCGCGGCCTTGAGGTGCAGGTCCGGCATGAAGTCGTAGCCCGGCATCGCCTTGACCGGCGGCAGCGGGAACGTCAGCGCGGAATGGCTCAGCCGCGACCGCACCAGCGCCGCGGCGATGTTCACCGCCGTCGGGATCGGATCGATCACCGGAATGTCGATGCCGCGCGCCAGAAGCCCCTCGTAGACGCCGCCCGCACAGCCCATCAGGCCGGTGCAGCCGAAGATGATCGCTTCGGCCCCGTCGATCTCGACCGCCTTCTGCGCCTCGTCGACCAGCGCAGCCCGAGTGACGGCCATGTCCTTTTCCAGCTCCAGCACCGGAATGTCGACCGATCGCACCGAGGCCAGACGCGAGGTCAGCCCCGCCACCGCCGCCTGGTTCTCGAAGCTCGGTCGCAGGCGGCGCATCACCGTCACCACCGAGAACTTGTGCCCCAGCATCCCGGCGATGTGCATCCCGGTCTGGCAGGGGCCGAGCACGGGGATCCGCACCGTCTCGCGCGCGGGGCGCAGGCCGGGGTCGCCCATGCAGTCGATGATGACGGCATCGACGCCCTCGCGTTCGGCCTCGATGATGCGGGCCACAGTGTCGGGCACGGCCATCGCGGTTTCGTATTCGCTTTCGATCGAGCCGGGTCCGCGGCTGATCTGCGACCCGGAGACGATGACACCCGGCGATTCAAGCGCGGCAAGCGCACCGGGGGCGCGGAACCCCTGGGTGGAAATCGGCGAGACGACGCGAACATGGATGCTGCGCTGATCCGTCATTGTTACCTCCGTTGGCCATGTTGTTTTCGCAAGGCTGGCACCAAAGGCCGCATCGCAGAACCCGCGACAAGGGATAGGTCGGCAAGTCATAAGGATGCCGAAGATCAGACCGAGGGGCAGAAAAACCTATCCTATCGAATAGGGATATGATTTCAATATGCTGTATCTAAATGATAATTATTGTCGACCTCGGTGCTGCAGCGCCGAAACCGGGGGCTATCCTTCAGGTCCCGCCCGCTTGCGCAGTGCCGGCAGGCGACTCAAGCTCCGGGGCACAGACAGGAAGGAATCGCGCATGAGCCGGGAATTGCCGGAACCCGCCCCGCCGATCGCGGCACGGCTTCGGAAGGCCGCGGAACTGGCCGCCAATATGCTTTACGACGGCCGACGCTACTGGCGCCATTCCTTCACCTGCGGAGCCCGCGGGAAGGAGAACCTGCGCGCCCGTATCGCCATCGGCCTGCATTTCCTGGAATACGGCCTGTCGCTTGCGGGTGCGCAGCCGGGCCACGGGCTGGACAAGGCCCGGCAGCTGGCTGTCGATCTGGGCACCTACATAGACCGCTGCGGGCGGGATGCGACGGTGGAAATCGCGCTGAAGACGCTGGCCGCCTATCTGGCCTTCAACGCGGCGGGAGGTTCGCCGCTGCCCGATCTCGCGGCTCAGGTGGAGACCCTCCGCGACGGCGGCGACAGTGGCCTGCGCGGCGGCAGCGAGGAGGTGACCGCCGGGGAAATCCGCGCCCGGGGGCAGATCGACTTCCTGGCCTTCGCCGAGGCCCGCCATTCCATCCGCCAGTTCGGCCCCGGCCCGGTTGATCCCGAAAAGATCGCGCGGGCGGTGCGGGTGGCGCAGCAGTCCCCCAGTTCCTGCAACCGCCAGACCTGCCGCGCTTGGATCTGGACCGACCCCCTGCCCATGCAGCGGGTGATCGCGCTGCAGAATGGCAACCGCGGCTTCGGCGACCAGTTGGGCGGCGTCGCGGTGGTGACCTCGGACCTCGCGCATTGGGAGACGGCGGCCGAACGCTATCAGGGATGGGTCGATGGCGGCATGTTCGCCATGAGCCTCGCCTACGGCTTCCATGCCGAGGGGCTGGGCGCGGTGATGCTGAACTGGTCGGTGACCCGCCAGCGAGACCGCGAACTGCGCGCGCTGACGGGCATTCCCGACAGCAGCCTCGTGATCACGATGATCGGCTTCGGCAACCTTCCCGAGCGGCTGACTGTCCCCGTCTCGCAACGCAAGCCGCTGGATCTGGCACTGGCGCTGAACGCCCCACTGAAGCGCGAGGGGCGTGCCGCGGGCTGACTGCCCTGGGTTTCGGGAAACGCGCCTTTTCCGAACGCCAGCGCTACACGCGCCGCGATCGGTTTAAAGCGGCACATTTATCCATGCCGTTCAGCATGTTGACCACGATTTCCGATGTGCAAGAAGGAATGGCGGACCCGGAGCGATTCGAACGCCCGACCC
Organism: Tabrizicola sp.; assembly: GCF_036781545.1. Lineage (GTDB taxonomy): Bacteria > Pseudomonadota > Alphaproteobacteria > Rhodobacterales > Rhodobacteraceae > Tabrizicola. The sequence continues at coordinate 20 of NZ_DAIQAT010000025.1, read as the reverse complement.
TCAGATTCGTAGTCTGATGC
>NZ_DAIQAT010000024.1:0-34974 GCF_036781545.1 Tabrizicola sp. | reverse complement strand
CTTCGGCCAGCCCCTGCCCCCCGGCAACCCGCGCGCGGCGCTGGCGGCGGGGGTGGGGATGGTGCACCAGCATTTCACCCTGGCGGGCAATCTGACGGTGCTGGAGAACATCCGCCTCGGGACCGAGGGGCTGTGGTCGCGGGGCCAGGGCGGCGCGCGGGCCAAGGTGGAGCGGCTGTCGCGCGATTTCGGGCTGGCGGTGCATCCGGCCGCCAAGGTCGGGCGGCTGACGGTGGGCGAGCGGCAGCGGGTGGAAATCCTGAAGGCGCTTTACCGCGATGCGCGCATCCTGATCCTGGACGAACCGACGGCGGTCCTGACGCCGCAGGAATCGGAGGCGCTGTTCGCCACGCTGCGGAAGGCCACTGCGATGGGGCTGTCGGTGATCTTCATCAGCCACAAGTTGCACGAGGTGATGGCCATTGCAGACCGTTGCGTGGTGTTGCGCCATGGCCGCGTGGTGGGCGAGGTCGACACCCATGCCACCGACAAGGGCGCGCTTGCCGCGCTGATGGTCGGGGGAGAGCTGTCACTGCCCCGGGCCGAGGCGCGGGCGGCGGGGACGGTGCTGATGCGGCTGATGGGGGTGACGACACCGGATCGTGGCGCCGCGCCGGGATTGAAGGGGATCTCGCTGGAGCTGCGGGCCGGGCAGATCACCGGGCTTGCCGGGGTTTCGGGCAACGGACAGGCGGCGCTGGCCGAGATCGTCGGCGGATTGGCGCAACCGGCCGAGGGGCGCATCGCGCTGCGGGGCAAGGACGTGCGGCGCTGGTCTCCCGGCACTGCGCTGGCCGAGGGGGTGGCGCGCATCCCCGAGGACCGGCACCATCAGGGCAGCATCGCCGATTTCGACCTGACCGAGAACGCCGTGCTGGAGGGCTACCGCAGCCGCTTCTCGCGCCGGGGCTGGATGAACTGGCGCGCGGCGCGGGAGTTTGCCGAGACCATCATCGCGGATTACGACGTGCGCTGTCCGGGGCCGTCGACGCGCATCCGGCTTCTGTCGGGCGGCAACATGCAGAAGCTGATCCTGGGGCGGGCCATGGCGCCGGGGCCGGACATCATCCTTGCCAACCAGCCGGTGCGGGGCCTCGACGTCGGCGCGATCGCCTATGTCCAGTCCCAGCTGATCGCGGCGCGCGACCGGGGGGCGGCGGTGCTGCTGATCTCCGAGGACCTGGATGAAATCATGGGCCTGTCGGACGTCATTCATGTCATGTCTCAAGGCCGCCTTTCGCCCGGCTTCGCACGGGGAACCATGACGGCGGCCGAACTGGGCCTGTGGATGGCGGGCCAGAAATTCGAGGGCGCCGATGCGGCTTGAACCCATCGCCAACCCCTCGGCACTGCGGCGCCTGGGCCTGCCCGCGCTGGCGCTGGTGGCGACGATGGCCGTCGCGATGGCTCTGGCGCTGGTCGCCGGGGCCAACCCCCTTGCCGTGCTGGGCCAGATCGCCAAGGGCGCGCTGGGGTCGAAGCTCGCGGTGCTGGAGACGTTGAACCGCGCGACACCCCTCATCTTCACCGGCCTCGCCGTCGCCGTCGCCTTCCGGGCGAAACTCTGGAACATCGGGGCCGAAGCGCAGTTGTATGCCGGTGCGATCCTTGCGGTCGTGCTGGGAACCGGGGTTTTGGGGAGCCCGTGGGTCCTGCCGGTGTCCGCCCTGGCCGCGATGCTGGCCGGGGCGGCGCTGCTTCTGGGGCCGGTGCTCCTCAAGACGCGGCTCGGGGTGGATGAGGTTGTCACCACGCTCCTGCTCAATTTCATCATGCTCCTGTTCGTCAGCTACCTGCTGGAAGGCCCGATGAAGGACCCGATGGGCATGGGCTGGCCGAAGTCGACCCCGCTGATCGCCGAGGCCCGCCTGCCCCGCATCGTCGACGGGCTGCGCCTGCACTGGGGCTTCGCGCTGGCGATCATCGCCGCCGTCCTGGTCTGGGTGATCCAGACGCGGACCGCGCTGGGCTTCGAGATCCGCGCCGTGGGGCAGAACCCGGAAGCGGCGCGCTTCGCCGGGATGCCGGTCAATGCGGTGCTGGTGAAGACGGCGCTTCTGTCCGGCGGCCTTGCCGCGCTGGCGGGCTGGTCCGAGGTCGCGGGGCTGAAGGGGCACCTGTCCTCCGACCTGTCGCCGGGCTTCGGCTATACCGGGATCATCGTGGCCATGCTGGCGCTGCTGCATCCCCTGGGCGTGATCCTGACGGCGATCTTCGTGGCGGGGATCTTCGTCGGCTCCGACGCGATGAGCCGGGCGGCGGGGGTTCCGACCTATATCGCCGACATGCTGATGGCGACGGCGCTTCTGTTCATGGTTCTGGCGATCCTGCTGACGCAGGTCAGGGTGGTGCGGGGATGAGCGCGGTCATCGACATCCTGATTTCGGCCAGCTTCTGGGCGGCGGTGATCCGCATCGCCTCGCCCCTGATCCTGGCGACGATGGGGGAACTCATCTGCGAACGCGCCGGGGTGCTGAACCTCGGGATCGAGGGGATCATGGTCATCGGCGCCTTCGCGGGCTGGATGGCAGTCTATCAGGGGATGCCGCTCTGGGGCGGGGTCGCGGTGGCGATGGCGGCGGGGATGCTGTTCGGACTTCTGCATTCCACGCTGACGGTCCCCTTCGGCCTGTCGCAGCATGTGGTGGGGTTGGGGGTGACGCTGCTGGCGACTTCCAGCGCCTCCTTCGCCTATCGGCTGATGCTGCCGGAAGTCACCAGCCCGCCGAAGATCGTGCCGTTCCAGCCGGTGAAGGTGCCGGGCCTCGCCGACCTGCCCTGGCTGGGCGATGCCCTGTCGCAGACCGCGCTGACCTGGGCGGCCTTCGCCGTGGCGGGGGTGGTGGCCTTCATCCTTTACCGCACGCCGCTGGGCCTTGCGGTGCGGGCGGTGGGCGAGAACCCGGCGGCGGTCGAGGCGCAGGGGCTATCGGTCACCGGCCTGCGCATGGGGGCGGTGATCGTCGGCTCGGGCCTGATGGCGGTGGGGGGTGCCTTCCTGACGCTTTCGGCCTTCTCCAGCTTCTTCTTCGAGATGGTCAACGGCCGCGGCTGGATCTGCATCGCGCTGGTGGTCTTCGGAGCCTGGAAGCCGGGGAAGGCGGTGCTGGGGGCGATCCTCTTCGCCGCCTTCGATGCCTTGCAGATCCGGCTGCAGCAGACGCCGCTGGGGGCCGCCCTGCCCTATCAGCTTTTCCTTGCGCTGCCTTTCATCCTGTCGATCCTCGCGCTGATCCTGATGTCGCGCCGGGCCGAGGTGCCGGCGGCGCTGATGCTGCCCTACAACAAGGGGGAACGCTGAATGTTCGATCTTCTGGTCAAGGGCGGCACCCTGCCCGATGGCACGGTGGCCGACATCGGCATCCAGGGCGACCGGATCGCGGCGGTGGGCCGGCTGGAGGGAGAGGCCGGGCGGGTCATCGACGCGACCGGCGATCTGGTCAGCCCCCCCTTCGTCGACCCGCATTTCCACATGGACGCGACGCTCAGCTACGGCCTGCCCCGGGTGAACGCCAGCGGAACGCTGCTGGAAGGCATCGCCCTCTGGGGAGAGCTGCGCGAGATCGCCACGGTGGAGGAGATGGTGGACCGCGCCGTCCGCTATTGCGACTGGGCGGTCAGCATGGGCCTGCTGGCGATCCGCACCCATGTCGACACCACTCCCGACCACCTGCGCGGGGTGGAGGCGATGCTGGAGGTGAAGCGGCGGGTCGCGCCCTATCTCGACCTGCAACTGGTCGCCTTCCCGCAGGACGGCCTTTACCGCACCCGGACGGGGCGCGAGAACGTGCTGCGCGCGCTGGAGATGGGCGTCGATGTGGTGGGCGGCATCCCGCATTTCGAGCGGACGATGGAGGAAGGCGCGGAAAGCTTGCGCGACCTCGGGCGCATCGCGGCGGAACGCGGGCTGATGTGGGACGTCCATTGCGACGAGACCGACGATCCGATGTCCCGCCATGTCGAGACCATGGCGCGCGAGGTGACGCGGCACGGGCTTGGGGGCCGGGCGGCGGGCAGCCACCTGACCTCGATGCATTCGATGGACAACTATTATGTGTCGAAGCTTCTGCCGCTGATCGCCGAAAGCGGAATGACCGCCATCCCCAACCCGCTGATCAACATCACCCTGCAGGGCCGCCATGACAGCTATCCCAAGCGGCGCGGGCTGACACGGGTGAAGGAGATGCAGGCGATGGGCGTTGCCGTCGGCTGGGGGCAGGACTGCGTGCTCGATCCCTGGTATTCGCTGGGCACGGCGGACATGCTGGACGTGGCCTTCATGGGCCTGCACGTCGCGCAGATGACCCATCCGGCGGAAATGGCGCGCTGTTTCACCATGGTCACGGAGACCAATGCGCAGATCATGAACCTGCCCGGCTACGGGCTGAGACCGGGCTGCACCGCCAGCCTGGTGGTGCTGGATGCGGGCAACCCGGTCGAGGCGCTGCGGCTCCGGCCCGACCGGCTGGCGGTGGTGGCCAAGGGGAAGGTCGTGGCCGAACGGCAGCGCAACGATGCGCGGCTGGCGCTGGCGGGGCGGCCGGACAGCGTAAGGCGGCGGCTGGACTAGGCCGCTGCCCCGCGCCCCGTCCTGCGCGCCGATTCATTCCAGATACGAAACAGCGGCTTTCGGGACGCTCCGCCTCAGAGCCCCGGAATGCCCCATCGGCCCCCGTTTCCCGCAAGGGTTGAGCAGGCCCATCCTTCAAATCTCCTCTTGAGCGCCCCATTTTCGCCCCGTTCCACAACCATCACGGGATGAATGGATTGGTGCGCCTGTGTGGACGATTGTTCCTGCGCGTCGAACGGACCGTCACAAAGACCGTCCGCCTCGACCGGAAACCGTCCCGATGATGCACCATTACGGGAAGGGCGAAGGACATGGCTCAGCAGAAGGCGGTGGAACCCGCAGTCGATGAGGTCGACGACCTGATCGACGAGTTGCAGCCCGGCGCAAAGCTGCTCAAGGGCCAGTATACCATCACCCGCTACATCAACAGCGGCGGCTTCGGCATCACCTATCTTGCCAAGGACAGCCTCGACCGCGATGTGGTCATCAAGGAATGCTTCCCCTCCTCGGTCTGCCGCCGCTCGAAGATCGTGGTCGCCGCCCGCTCGCGCGCGCATACCGCCGAGCTGCGCTCGATCATCCAGCTTTTCGTGCGCGAGGCGCGGAGCCTGGCGAAGATCGTCCATCCGAACATCGTCGCCGTCCATCAGGTGTTCGAGGACAACGGCACCGCCTATATGGCGATCGACTTTATCGACGGGCTGGACCTGCAGCAGATCATCGACGGCGAGGGCACGCCGCTGACCCCCGACCACATCGTCCGGATCACCGAGAAGCTGCTCGCGGCGGTCGGCTTCATCCACGACCACGACATGCTGCATCGCGACATTTCGCCCGACAACGTGTTGATCGACAAGGCGGGCGAGCCGATCCTGATCGACTTCGGCGCCGCGCGGGAACATGCGTCAAAGACCACGCGGGCAATGTCGGCGCTGCGGGTGGTGAAGGATGGCTATTCGCCGCAGGAATTCTACATCGCCGGGTCGGAACAGGGCCCGTGGAGCGATCTCTACGCGCTGGCCGCGACGCTGTATCATGTCATCTCGGGCGAGGCGCCGGTGAACGGCCAGGCCCGGCTTGCCGCGCTGGCGGAAGACCGGACCGACCCCTATCTGCCGCTGACGGGGCGCTTCCCCGGATACCCCCCGGGCTATCTCGAAGCGCTCGACATGGCGATGAACACGCTGCCGAAGCAGCGCCTGCAATCGGCAAAGGACTGGCTGGCGATGTTCCGGGCCCGGCCGACGACGCTTGCTGCGCCCGAGGGCGTGGATGCCGCCGTGCACAATCTGGTAACCAGCTTCCGGGGCGAGGCCACCCCTGCCCCGGCCGCATCCCTGGAGCCGCCGCCGCTGGCCAAGGCCGCCTCGCGCGTCCCCGACCCGGCGCCCGCGCCTGCCGCCCGCGGCAAGAGCCCGGTCCAGCTGGTGGCGGGTGTCGCGGTGGCGCTGGTCGTCGTCGGGGGTGGCTTCCTGCTGATCGGGCCGAAAGCGCCCGCGCCGACCGAGACCGCTGCCGCCGTGGCAGCGGGGTCAGCAGCAGCACCGTCCGAACCCGCGGCCGTCGAGACCAAACCGGTCGAGACCGCCGCCGCCGAAACGGAAGCCGCTCTGCCCGAACCGGCCACGACCGCCCCTGACAGCGCCCCCGCAGCGGCGGCGACCACCGTCGAACCGCCTGCAGAAGCCGCCGTCGAACCCCAGCCCGAAGCGGTGGCTGCAGTCCCCGAGACGCCGGACCCTGCCGACACCGCAGCCGAAGCCGCGGCGGCCGCCGCCCCGCCCGAGCCGGAAGCCGTGGCCGCAGCCGCGCCCGAACCTGCCGCCGAGCTTGCCGCCGCGCCCGCGGGCAAGCCCTCGCCCAACCAGATCGCCTTCGCCGCCTGGGACGCGGAGATTCCTTTCGCCTCGGACGACCGGATGCTGGACGGCAAGCGGATCGCGGTCGTGACCCGCATCGCGCCCGGCGTCGACGTGCAGGTTGCAGGCGACTGGCTGGCCCCCGGTGTCAGCATCCATGCGGTGAACGGAACGCCGATCCAGTCGGCAGGCTCGCTGACCTTGGCGGTGATGAACGCGATGGCAGTCGATCCCGACGGCAAGGCCCGCGTCATCGTCGAATATTCCGACGCCTCGCGCCAGCCGAAGTCCGGCCTGCTCACGGTGGGCGCGGTGCGCCTGGTCAGCCTGTCGAACGGCGTCCACACCCGCAGCATGGTGGTGGACGGGGCATGGAAGACCGTCGTCAGCGGCGTCGGCGATCCTGCCGTCACCACGCTTCGGGAAGGCGACCTGCTCTTCCGCGACAAGACCACGACAGCGCTGCTCGACGGTCCGCAGTCGCTGGAAAGCATCATCGCCAACCTGGTCGCTGCGGGCGTGACGGCCACGGGCTTTTCCATCATCCGCGACAACAAGGTGGGCGAGGCGCAGATGCAGCTGACCCTGGACGAGGGCCAGTGACCATGGCGGCGTGGCAGTCGGCCCTGAAGGACACAGCAGAGACCGCGCGTGGCGCGCGGACCGCTGCCCCTGCCGGTGGCGAAGCGCCGCCCCCCGCGCGCCCGCTCGACCCGCTGATCGCGGCTCTGGCACGCGCGGTGGATCGCCTGGAAGGAACCGCAGGCTGAAAGGCCTGCAGGACGGACAACCGACCCGGCCGCAAGACCTGGCGGACGGGCGTCACAGAGGTCCGGCCCGGACCAAGGAGCAGGAAGACGATGGCATTGGCGCGGAGCTTCACAATCGGCTGCACGGCGGCCCTGCTGGCGGGACCGGCGGCCTTCGCGCAGGAGGCCTGCACGACCTACAAGGTCCAGCCGGGCGACAACCTGCGCTTCATCGCCCGCGCGGCCTATGGCGACGCAGACCTCTATCGGGTGATCTATGACGCCAACGTCGCCGTGATCGGCACCAAGGCCGACATCATCGGGGTCGGGTCCGAACTGGTCCTTCCCTGCGACCCGAAATCGACCTCCACCGCCACCGCCGCCGTTGCCGCCCCCGACCCGGCCGCCGAGACGGTGACGCCCGTCGCCGCCACCCCTGAACCCGCCGCCACGCCCGCCCCGAAGCCCATCGGCTTCGTCACCGGCAACGGATATGCCCCCTTCGCCGACGAGACGCTGCCCGGCGGGGGCATGATGACCCAGCTGGTCGAGATGGCGGTCTTCCGCGCCGATCCCTCCATCCCCTACAAGCTGACCTTCATCAACGACTGGGAGGCGCATATCGACGCGCTTCTGCCCTCGGGCGCCTATGACCTCAGCTTCCCCTGGATCCGTCCGAACTGCGAGGCGCCCGAGACGCTGTCGCCCGGCGACCAGACCCGCTGCAACGACTTCGTCTTCTCCGGCCCGTTCTACGAGATCGTCGACGGCTTCTTCGCCCTGCGCGACAGCGGCCTGGGTTCCGTGACGAAATACGCGGGTTTCGAGGGCAAGCGCATCTGTCGCCCCGAGGGCTATACCACCGGCGTACTTGACGCGGCGGGGCTGACGGCGGGAACCATCACCCTGATCCGGCCCGCCGAGGCGACCGACTGCTTCCGCGCGCTTGCCGCCGGCGAAGTCGACCTGGTCTCGATGGACGCCGAGGTGGGCGATGCCGCGCTGGCCAAGCTGGGGCTGACCTCGAAGGTCGAGCAGAACCCGCATCTGACGACGCTCCTCAGCCTGCATGTCATCGCGCACAAGTCGAACCAGCGCGCGGTGGACATGATCGGCCAACTGGATGCCGGGCTGATCGAGATGTACGAAACCGGCGAATGGTATGACATCGTCTCGACCGCGCTGGCCCAGAATAGCAATAACCCCTAGGGCCAGGCGTTGCGGAAACGGAAACAGAACTTCGGGCCAAGACAGGCCGGTCGCCCGTGCCCCGCGCGCACCTCTGGCGGTCGGATTGCCCGGATTCCCGTGGCTACACGGCTTGGGGCCACCTGTTTTTGTCACCTCCGGAACCGGGATCGGGCAGCTGGGTCACTTTCACAAGCGAAAGCGGATCAGCACCGATTGATCACCGGATCGCCTTATTCGTGCCATCTATACAATCATATCGTGCAGCATCGGTGTCATTGTTTCGTATCTGCTGGTTTAGCAACCCCCGGCCTTCAGAAGGAATTGCGCCTATGAGAATCGCATCACACGGGCACAGGCTCGCCGCGCTGACGGCCGCGATGGTTTCGCTGCCAGTCCTGGCCGCAGCCCAGGAAGCCTGCACCACCTATACGGTCAAGGACGGCGACACGCTGGGCTCCATCGCCCAGACCGCCTATGGCACCTTCGACTATCAGAACATCTTCAACGCGAACCGCGATGCGCTGGCCGCCAGCCCGAACAGCCTGCCGGCCGGTCTGCAGCTGATCCTGCCCTGCCAGGACGGGCGCCTCTCCCCCGACCAGGAACTGAGCGCGGTCATCGAAGCCGAGACCCAGAAGCAGGAATCCACCAAGAAGAAGTCGAACGTATATGAGCCTCCGCTCAAGTTCGTGACCTCGGACAACTGGATGCCCTTCACCGATGAATCGCTGAGCGGCGGCGGCATCTTTGTCCGCATGGCCACCACCGCGATGCAGCGCGGCGGCAACGACCGGGGCTATACCATCGCCTATGTCGACGACTGGATGTCGCATATCGACACGCTTCTGCCCTCGGGCGCCTATGACGTCTCCATCGCCTGGGAAGCGCCGGATTGCTCGAAGCTCGACATGCTGGGCGAATTCGCGGCCCGGATGTGCACCGAGTTCGACTTCTCGCTGCCGATCTACGAGACCGCCTACAGCTTCAACACGCTGGCCGACAGCAAATACGCCAACGCCCGCAAGTTCGAGGATTACAGCGGCGCCAAGATCTGCCGGCCCGAGGCTTGGCCGGTCAGCGACCTGGAAGTGCAGGGACTGGTCCCGCCGATGGTGGAATTCGTCCAGCCGAAGAACCCGCTCGATTGCGCGCAGATGCTGCTCGACGGCAAGGTAGACGTCTACTCCATCGAGGCAGAGACGACGACCGCGAACTTCACCGAACTGGGGGCCGTCGACAAGATCGCGGTGAACCCGGCGCTGGCGACCTTCATCACCTACCATTTCCTGACCGCGAAGAGCAATCCGCGCGGCCGGGTCTACATCGCCATGCTGAACCGCGGCATCACCGAGATGCGGGAATCCGGCGAATGGTATGACATCGTGGCGACCGGCCTTGAAGAATACAACAAGCTGAAGCAGCAATAACTTCCCCCCCGGCTGCCTCAGTCTGTCGAAGGCCCCGCATTCCCCGGTGCGGGGCCTTCCCCTTTTCCCGTTGTCTTCCGCGCCGCTGTCGGTATCAGATGCGCCGCGAAACAAGGGGGACCGTTTGGCCGAACCGCTGCACAAGCCACCCGCGCGAGCCCCGCGCACGATGAGCCGCGAGGCGCGTCGTGCCCAGCTCATCGCCTCGACCATCGATACGCTGGCGACCCGCGGCTATTCCCGCACCACGCTGACCGATGTCGCCCGCGCCGCAGGCCTGTCGCACGGGCTGGTGCTCTTCCATTTCGAGACCAAGGAAAAGCTTCTTGCCGAGACGCTGAACTTCCTGGCCGAGGAATACCGCCAGAACTGGCAGGCCGCGCTGGCTCAGGCGGGCGATGACCCGGCCGAGCAGTTGAACGCGCTGATCGAGGCCGATTTCAACCCGGCGATCTGCACGCCCGGCCGGCTGGCGGCCTGGTGCAGCTTCTGGGGCGAGGCGCAGTCTCGGCCGCTCTACCAGCAGGCCTGCGGTGAGAAGGACGATGCCTACAACCTCCAGCTGGAAGCCATCTGCCAGCGGCTGAGCGACGCGGGCGGCTATGGCCGCGACGCGCGGCATGTGGCCCGGGTGATCCGCGTCACGATCGAGGGCACCTGGCTGGACCTGATGACAATGACCGCGCCCTACAGTCCCGACGAGGCGCTGACCACGGTCCGCACCTGCGCCGCGCTGTGCTTCCCCGACCATTTCACCCCCGAGGGGCTGGTTCCCCTGCGGGCCCGCGAACCGCGCTGATTTGTCCCGCCGAATGAGTGCTTGGAACATTCGTTCCGCATGCTATGCTGGCCCCGCTCAAGCACAAGGCCCCCGCGATGCCCAAGGGAGACCCGTCCAGCGTCCCACGCGAACCGCCGGAAACGGTCGATGCGTTCCGTGAGCGTCTCCTGCTCTTGAACGGCCAGTTGCCGCGCCGGTTGCAGCAATGCGCCGACTACCTCGCCCGGCATCTCGATTCCATCGCGCTCTCGACGGTCGCCCAGGTGGCGCAGGGGGCCGGGGTGCCGCCCTCGGCGGTGATGCGGTTCTGCCAGATCATGGGGTTCACAGGCTTTGCCGAGATGCAGCGCCTGTTCCGTTCCGCGCTGTCCCGCGCGGCGCCCGATTATGCGACGCGGCTGGCCAATCTCAAGGCCGGGGGGGCCGGGCAGCCCGCCGCGCTGGTGGCCGAATTCGTCGAAGCGGGGCGCCAGTCGATGGAAGCGCTTGCGCGCGACCTGAACGAAACCGCGTTGAATCAGGCCGTTGAAACCCTTTCGCGGGCGCGGACCATCCACCTTGCGGGCTTCCGCCGCTCCTTCCCGGTGGCAAGCTACCTGGCCTATGTCTTCGACAAGCTGGGGGTTCCGGCAGTGCTGCATGACGGGGTCGCGGGGCTGGGCCACCGCTCTGCCCTGCAGCCGGGCGACGCGCTTCTGGCCATCACCTTCTCGCCCTATTCCGAGGAAACCCTGGCCCTGGCCGCCTTCGCCCGCGACCGGGGCCTGCCGGTCGTCGCGCTGACCGATCCGCCCGCCAGCGGTCTGTCCGGGGTGGCCGACACGATCCTGACAGTGACCGAGATCGACTTCGGCGCCTTCCGCTCGCTCTCGGCGGTGATCGCGCTGGCGCTGTCGCTGGCCGTGGCAGTGGCGGCGCGGCGGGAAACTTAACTCTTCCCCGACTCGATCAAATGGAATATTCATTCCAAATATCAGGCCCGACTCGGCCCAACGGAGCATGTGCATGTCCCAGTCCCGCCCCCTCGACGTGATCACCATCGGCCGCTCCTCTGTCGATCTGTACGGCGCGCAGATCGGCGGGCGGCTGGAGGATATGGGGTCCTTCCAGAAATACATCGGCGGCTCGCCCACCAACATGGCCGCCGGGACCGCCCGGCTGGGGCTGAAATCGGCGCTGATCACCCGGGTCGGCGACGAACACATGGGCCGCTTCATCCGGGAAGAGCTGGCGAAGGAAGGCGTCGACGTCCGCGGCGTCAAGACCGACCCGGAACGCCTGACGGCGCTGGTCCTGCTGGGCATCCGCGACGACAAGCAGTTCCCGTTGATCTTCTACCGCGAAAACTGCGCCGACATGGCGCTGTGCGAGGATGACATCGACGAGAGCTTCATCACCGAGGCGCGGTCGGTCGTCGCCACCGGCACCCATCTCTCGAACAGCAAGACCGAGGCCGCCGTCCTGAAGGCCCTCACCCTCGCCCGCAAGCACGGGCTGCAAACGGCGCTGGATATCGACTACCGCCCGAACCTCTGGGGTCTCTCCGGCCATGGCGACGGCGAAAACCGTTTCATCGAATCCGCCGCCGTCACCGCCAAGCTGCAATCGACGCTGCATCTTTTCGACCTGATCGTCGGCACCGAGGAAGAGTTCCACATCGCCGGCGGCACCACCGACACCATCGCCGCCCTCCGCGCCGTGCGGGCCGTGTCGAAGGCCACCCTCGTCTGCAAGCGCGGCCCGATGGGTGCCGTCGCCTTCACCGGTGCGATCCCCGACAGCCTCGACGACGGCGAAACCGGCCCCGGCTTCCCGATCGAAGTCTTCAACGTCCTCGGCGCGGGCGATGGCTTCATGTCCGGCCTGATCAAGGGCTGGCTCGATGGCGAACCCTGGCCGGTGGCGCTGAAATACGCCAACGCCTGCGGCGCCTTTGCCGTCAGCCGCCACGGCTGCACCCCGGCCTATCCGTCCTGGGAGGAGTTGCAGTTCTTCCTCAAGCGCGGCGTCGTGCAGAAGGCGCTCCGCAAGGACCAGGCGCTGGAACAGGTCCATTGGGCGACCAACCGCCACAGGAACTGGTCGACCATGCGGGTCTTCGCCTTCGACCACCGGATGCAGCTTGAGGCCATGGAAGGCGCCACCCCCGCGAAGATCGGCGCGTTCAAGGAACTGTGCCTGGAGGCCGCGCTGAAGGTCGCCGATGGCAGGCCCGGCTATGGCGTGCTCTGCGACAGCCGCCTTGGCCGCGATGCGCTGTTCCAGGCGGCGGGCACCGGCTTGTGGATCGGCCGCCCCGTCGAATGGCCCGGCTCGCGCCCCTTGACGCTGGAGCCCGAGATCGGCCCCGATTTCGGCGGCCTCTCCGAATGGCCCTTGGAGCATGTGGTCAAGGTGCTCTGCTTCTACCACCCCGACGACGACGCGGCGACGAAGGCGCAGCAGGAAGATACCATCCTACGCCTCTTCCACGCCTGCCGCCGCAACCGGCTGGAAATGCTGCTGGAGATCATCCCCTCCAAGGTCGCCCCCGTCACCGACACCACCAGCGCCCAGGTGATCCAGCGCTTCTATGACCTCGGCGTGTATCCCGACTGGTGGAAGCTGGAGCCCTTCACGACCGACGCCGCCTGGGAAAACGCCTGCGCCGCCATCACCGCGAACGACCCGCATGTCCGTGGCGTGGTCGTCCTCGGCCTCGATGCCAGCGAAGAAGACCTCTCGGCCTCGCTGGCGCTGGCGGCGAAGCAGCCGCTGGTGAAGGGTTTCGCCATCGGCCGCACGATCTTCGGCGACGCCGCCCGTGCCTGGCTGAAGGGCGAGATGACCGACACCGAGGCCGTCGCCCTGATGTCCGACCGTTACGCCCGCCTTGCCGCCCTCTGGGACAAGGCGCGGGAAGGAGCGCAGAAATGACCACCATCCGCCTCACCGCCGCACAGGCTCTTGTCCGCTGGCTTTCCGTGCAACAGGCCGAGGACGGCTCCCGTTTCATCGAGGGCGTCTGGGCGATCTTCGGCCATGGCAACGTGGCGGGACTGGGTGAGGCGCTGCACGCCCACCGCGACGTGCTGCCCACCTGGCGCGGCCAGAACGAACAGACCATGGCCCATGCCGCCATCGCCTATGCCAAGGCCAACCAGCGCCGCAAGGCGATGGCCGTGACCTCCTCCATCGGGCCGGGGGCGACCAACATGGTGACGGCCGCCGCGCTGGCACATGTGAACCGCCTGCCGGTCCTGCTGATCCCCGGCGATGTCTTCGCCAACCGCGCGCCCGACCCGGTGCTGCAGCAGATCGAGGATTTCGACGACGCAACCGTCTCGGCCAACGACTGCTTCCGCCCCGTCGTCCGCTATTTCGACCGCATCAGCCGCCCGGAGCATATCCTGACCGCCCTGCCCCGCGCCCTTCGCGTCATGACCGACCCGGCCAACTGCGGCCCGGTCTGCCTGGCCTTCTGCCAGGACACGCAGGCCGAAGCCTATGACTATCCGGCGGACTTCTTCGAACCGCGCATCTGGCACATCCGCCGCCCCGAGCCCGACCAGCGCGAGCTGGAGGCCGCCGTCGCGGCGATCAAAGCCGCCAAGACCCCGCTGATCGTGGCGGGCGGCGGTGTCCTCTACTCCGGCGCGGAACAGACGCTGCTGAACTTCGCCAAAGCCCACAACATCCCCCTCGTCGAGACCCAGGCCGGGAAAGGCGCGGTGGACTGGGAGGAACCGCTCCACTTCGGCTCGCCCGGCGTCACCGGCACCGGCTGCGGCAACGACCTGGCCGCAAAAGCCGACCTGGTGATCGGCGTCGGCACCCGCTTCCAGGATTTCACCACCGGCAGCTGGACCGTGTTCAGCGCGCCCGGCCGCAAGCTCCTGTCGATCAACATCCACGGCTACGATGCCGCGAAGCGCGCCGCACAGCCACTGGTCTCGGACGCCAGGGTCGCGCTGGAGAAGATCAGCGCCGACCTTGGGAAACACCGCTTCGCCGACCCCGACTTCTCCGCCCGGACCAAGTGGTTCCAGACCACCGACACCCTCTTCGCCGCCCCGAAGGGCAACGACCTTCCCACCGACGCGCAGGTGATCGGCGCGGTGGACCGGAACGCGGGCAAGCAAAGCCTGATCATGTGCGCCGCAGGCACCATGCCCGGCGCGCTGCATGTCCTGTGGCGCGCGGCACAGGGCGGCTATCACATGGAATACGGCTATTCCTGCATGGGGTATGAGATCGCCGGGGCCATGGGCATCAAGATGGCGCTCCCCGACCGCGACGTGATCTGCATGATCGGCGACGGCAGCTACATGATGGCGAACTCCGAACTGGCGACCGCCGTGATGATGGCCATTCCCTTCACCGTGGTCCTGACCGACAACCGGGGCTACGGCTGCATCAACCGCCTGCAAGCGGCCACCGGCGGCGCGCCCTTCAACAACCTTCTCCGCGACAGCTACCACGTCAACGAGGCCGACCTCGACTTCGTCGCCCATGCCCGCGCGATGGGCGCGAACGCGGTCAAGGTCGCCAGCATCGCCGAACTGGAAGCCGAGATGCAGAAGGCGAAAGCGGCCACCATCCCCACCGTTATCGTCATCGACACCGATCCCCTGCCCGGCACCGGCGCGGGCGGCCACTGGTGGGACGTGGCGGTGCCCGAGGTCTCGGACCGCAGGCAGGTGAACGAGGCCCGCAAAGACTATGAAGCGGGCGCCAAGGCCCAATGGCTTCTGAACTGAGGACAGACGAATGAGCGTGAAGATCGGGATCTCCCCCATCTCCTGGCAGAACGACGACCTGCCGGACCTGACCGCCGCCTACACCATGGAACAGGCCCTGCGCGAGGCGCGGGAGATCGGCTATACCGGCGTCGAACGTGGCCGCCGGATGCCTGCGGACACCGAAGGGCTTGGCCGCTACCTGACGGCGAACGGACTTTTCCTTTGTGGCGGCTGGTGTTCCGGCAATCTCCTCGTCAACGATGTGAAGACCGAGATCGAGGCGGTGCGCCCGCAGGTCGAGCAGTTTGTCGCGCTCAACGCCCCCTGCATCGTCTATGCCGAATGTTCCAACACCGTGCAGGGCAACATCACTGCCCCGGTGAACGACCGCCCGAAATTCTCTGCCGCCGAGGTGAAGGCCTATGGCGCGAAACTGTCCGAGCTGGCGAAATGGATGGCCGACCAGGGCATGACCCTCGCCTACCATCACCACATGGGGTCCTTCATCGAATCCGAGGCGGACGTGGACGCGCTGATGGAAGGCTCCACCCCCGAGGTGAAGCTTCTTTTCGACACCGGCCACCTCCTCTTCGGCGGGGCCGATGTGATGCGGGTCCTCGACCGCTGGGCAACCCGCGTCCATCACGTCCATTTCAAGGATATCCGCCCCGAGGTGGTGAAGGACATTCGCGACAACCGGAAAAGCTTCCTCGACGCGGTGATCGCCGGGGCCTTCACCGTGCCGGGCGACGGCTGCATCGACTTCCGCGCCGTGACCGAGAAGCTGAAGGCGATGGGTTACGACGGCTGGATCGTGGTCGAGGCCGAGCAGGACCCGGCCAAGGCCCCGCCCTACGAGTATTCAAAGCTGGGCTACGAGCATATCGTCAAAATCTGCAAGGCTTCCGGTCTGGAGATCGACCTGAGCCGCCCCTCCTGAAGGACCGCACCCATGCCCAATCTCCTTCTGAAACCCACCGGAACCCGCGGCAAGGTGCATGAGGTGACGCCGGAAAGCGCCGGCTGGGGCTATGTCGGCTTCACCCTCTACCGGCTGGAACCGGGCGACGTGGCCGAGGAAGCGACCGGCGACGAGGAGGTGATCCTGGTTCTGGTCGAGGGCAAGGCCCGCATCGAGGCCGCCGGGCAGAACTGGGGCGAGATGGGCGACCGGATGGACGTCTTCGAGAAGACCCCGCCGCATTGCCTGTATGTCCCGAACGGCAGCCAGTGGAAGGCGGTCGCCACCACCGCCTGCACCCTCGGGGTCTGCAAGGCTCCCGGCAAGGGCAATCACCCGGCGCGGCGGCTGGGGCCGGAGGGGATCACGCTGACGCCGCGCGGCAAGGGCACCAACACCCGCCACGTCAACAACATCGCGATGGAGGCGCTGGACGTGGCCGACAGCCTGCTGGTGACGGAGGTCTTCACCCCGGCCGGGAACTGGTCCTCCTACCCGTCCCACCGGCATGACGAGGACGACTTCCCGAACATGACCTATCTGGAAGAGACCTATTACATGCGGCTGAACCCCGGCCAGGGCTTCGGCATCCAGCGGGTCTATACCGAGGATGGTTCGCTGGACGAGACGATGACGGTCAAGAACCACGACGTGACGCTGGTCCCGAAGGGCCACCACCCCTGCGGCGCGCCCTATGGCTATGAGATGTATTATCTGAACGTCATGGCCGGGCCGCTGCGGAAATGGCGGTTCATGAACGATCCCGACCACGACTGGATCGCCCAGCGCGACGCCTGACTGCCCACGCGCGGGCAGCCGGTCGGCGCCAGCCTTTTCAAGGGCTTGGGCGTGGGCGTTTACGCGGGCTTAACCCTCCGCCTCAAGCGGTCTTCTGCGGCACCCGGCGCTCGAACCAGCGGAACAGCGCGACGATCGCGCCGGTGATCGCCAGATAGGTCACGGCCAGCAGCAGAAGCGGCTCGTAGGTGATCAGCGTCTCCGACCGCACGCGGCTGGCCACGGCATAGATATCGACCACGGTGATCATCGCGACCAGCGGCGTCGCCTTCAGTTGCAGCACCGTCTCGCCCCCCAGCGTGGGCAGCACCCGCTGCAGCGCCTGCGGCAGCCAGATGCGGCGGAAGGCGGTGAAGCGCGGCATCCCCATCGCGCGCGCGGCTTCCAACTGGCCATGCGGCACCGCGCGGAAGGCGCCGCGCATGATCTCGCCCTCATAGCCCGCGACCGAAAGCGACAGGCCGACGACCGCGTAATACCAGGCATCGCGCAGGACCGGCCACAGGAAGCTGTCGCGGATGCCGGGGATACCGGGAAACAGGCTGCCGATGCCGTAGTAAAGCAGGAACAGCTGCAACAAGAGCGGCGTGCCCCGGATCAACCCGCAGAAGGCCCGCGCCGGGGCGGCAAGATACCAGGGCCCCGCCGCCTGGGCCAGCCCCAGCGGGATCGCCAGCGCCATGCCGATGCCCATGGTCAGGACCAGAAGCAGCAGCGTGTTGCCGATGCCCTTCAGGATCAGCGCCTGATACTTCGGCTCGCCCAGCCAGGCCCAGCGACCATAGACCGCGACCAGCAGGATGATGACGGCCAGAATCGCCAGCATGACCAGACGGCGGGGAAGGAGAAGCTCGCGCAGCATCAGCCCTGCACCGGACGCTGTCCGCGCCGCGCCCGCCGCTCCAGAAGGGCGAAGACCAGCGTCGAAAGGATGGAAAGCGCCAGATACAGCACCCCGGCGGCGGCGTAGAAGGTAAAGAAGGCCTTGGTCGTGCTGGCCGCCTGCCGCGTGGCCTGGGTCAGCTCGGCAAAGCCCACCACAGCCAGAAGCGCGGTGTCCTTGGTGGCGATCAGCCACAGGTTCGCCAGTCCCGGCAGGGCAAGCGACAGCATCAGGGGCAGCGTCACCCGCCGCGCCAGCAGCACAGGCGACATTCCCATCGCGCGCGCCGCCTCGATCTGGCCCGCAGGCACGCCCAGGATCGCGCCGCGCAGGACCTCGGTCGCATAGGCGCCCTGCACCACGCCCAGCACCATGATCCCGGCCGCGATGCCGGAAATCTGCATCTTCTCGCGCCCCAGCGACAACAGGATCTGGTTCACCAGATCGGTGACGGCGAAATACAGGATCAGGATCAGGATCAGTTCCGGCACCGCGCGGACGACGGTGGTGTAGATCGCCAGCAGGTCCTTCGTCACCGGCCCGCCGTAGAGCTTGCCGTAAGCGCCGAGGATGCCGATGGCGAGGCCCAGCGCGAAGGCCCCGGCAGCGATCAGCACCGAATGCCACAGCCCGGCCAGCAGAACCGCCCCCCAGCCCGGCGGGTCGATCGCCAGAAGGCCCAGCGTGGAGGCGAGAAGGGAGGAGCCGATCATCCTGCGCGCCCGCTGTCCCTATGTGATAGCCGTTCCGTCCGGCGAAGGGCCAGTGCATCAGTCCCGAGACAGGCCCGACGGCCGCGCCGGGATGCTCCCCTCCCCGTCGTGGGGAGGGGTTGGGGGGCACCTGCCCGCCGGAAGGACAGGATGCCCAAGGCGCTTATTCGCCGTAGATCGACGAGGCGAAATACTTGGCGGTGATCGCGTCGTAGGTCCCGTCCTCGCGGATCTTGGCGATACCGGCGTTGAACTTGGCCTTCAGCTCTTCATCGCCCTTGCGCAGGCCCACGCCCACGCCAAGGCCCAGCACCTCCGGGTCGTCGGCGACCGCGCCCACGATCTCGCAGCAGGCGGCCCCGGCTTCCGAGGCGATGAAGGCGTCCAGCGCGATGGAATCCGCCTGGGTCGCGTCGATCCGGCCGGCGGCAAGGTCCTGGTTCGCCTCGTCCTGGGTCTGGTAGACCTTCACCTCGGCGGCGGTCGGCGCGAAATGCTTGTTCACATAGGCCTCGTGCACCGTCGCGACCTGCACGCCGATGATCTTGCCCGCCAGCCCTTCCGGCGTGGGGGTGATGCCCGACCCCTTGGCCGTCGCAACCACGGTCGGGGTGTTGTAGTACTTGTCCGAGAAGTCGATGGTCTTCAGACGCTCGTCGGTGATCGACATCGAGTTCATGATCGCGTCGATCTGGCCCGAGGTCAGCGCCGGGATGATGCCGTCCCAGGCGACCGGGGTGATCACGCAGGTCATCTCGGCCGCCGCGCAGACCGCGTTGATCATGTCGACCTCCCAGCCGACCCAGTTGCCGCTGGCGTCGGGGCTGGTGAAGGGCGGATAGGGTTCGGAGGCGATGCCCACCTTGACATCCTGCGCCGCGACGGGGGCGGCCAGCAGGATCAGGGCGGCGGCAAGGGATTTCAGCTTCATGGGGTCTCTCCTTGTTGGCTGGTTTCCGCGTCTTCAGGCGACGGATTTCAGGAATTGCTTCAGGCGGTCCGATTTCGGCGCGCCGAACAGCCGGTCCGGCGGGCCTTCTTCCTCGATCTGGCCATTGTGCAGGTAGATCACATGGCTGGCCACTTCGCGGGCGAATTTCATCTCATGGGTGACAAGGATCATCGTGCGCCCCTCCTCGGCCAGTGCGCGGATCACCTGCAGCACCTCGCCCACCAGTTCGGGGTCCAGCGCGCTGGTCGGCTCGTCGAAAAGCATGGCTTTCGGCTCCATGCACAGCGCCCGGGCGATGGCGGCGCGCTGCTGCTGGCCGCCGGACATGAAGGCCGGATAGGCGCCCTCCTTCTCGGCAAGGCCCACGCGGGCCAGAAGCTTGCGGGCGCGGGTCACCGCTTCGTCCCTGGGGCATTTCAGGACGTGGACGGGAACCTCGATCAGGTTTTCCAGCACGGTGCGGTGGGTCCAGAGGTTGAAGCTCTGGAACACCATGCCCAGCGACTGGCGGATGCGCTCGATCTGGCGGCGGTCGGCCGGGGTGCCGTCAGGCCGCATGCTGACATCCTCACCCGCGATGCTGATCCGGCCCGAGGACGGCGTCTCCAGAAAGTTGATGCAGCGCAGCATGGTGGACTTGCCCGAGCCGGAGCCGCCGATGATCGCCACCACGTCACCCTGCCGCGCGGTCAGCGAGACGCCCTTCAGCACATGATGGGTGCCGAAGCTCTTGTGCAGGTCCACAACCCGGATCGCCTCTGGCCTGCCGCTGTCCGCCATGTGCCCCCCTGCCTGCTGTCATACAACCGTGCAATTCCACGCCGCGCAAGCTTTTCCTTTCGCCATCGCGCCTTGAAGGGGAAGGGATGGTCGTCTAATCAGAAGCGGCAGAATGAGGACCCAGAATGCGCATCCTGATCACCAACGACGACGGCATCAACGCGCCCGGGCTGGAGGTTCTGACCCAGATCGCCACGGAAATCGCCGGGCCCGAGGGCGAGGTCTGGACCGTCGCCCCCGCCTTCGAGCAATCGGGTGTGGGCCATTGCATCAGCTACACCCATCCGATGATGATCGCCGAGCTTGGGCCCCGCCGCTTCGCCGCCGAGGGCTCGCCTGCCGATTGCGTGCTGGCCGCGATCTATGACGTGCTGGACGGCGCGCGGCCCGATCTGGTGCTGTCGGGGGTGAACCGGGGCAACAACGCGGCCGAAAACGTGCTGTACTCCGGCACCATCGGCGGGGCGATGGAGGCCGCGCTGCAAGGCGTGCCGGCCATCGCGCTGTCGCAGTTCTTCGGGGCCGACAATGCGCGGCTGGCCGATCCGTTCGAGAGCGCCCGCGCCCATGGCGCCGGGGTGGTGCGCGCGCTTCTGGACAAGGGGATCTGGGCCGAGGGCGACTATCGCACCTTCTATAACATCAACTTTCCGCCGATCTCGGCCGCCGACACCCGGGGCATGATGGTGGCCCCGCAGGGCTTTCGCCGCGACACGACCTTCTCGGTCGAGCCGCATACCTCGCCCGCGGGCAAGCGGTTCCTCTGGATCAAGGGCGGACACCAGCACACGCCCACCCTGCCCGGCAGCGATGCCGCGGTGAACCTCGACGGCTTCATCTCGATCACGCCGATGCGCGCCGACCTGACCGCGCATGACCTTCTGGCCGACCTCGAGGCGAGGCTCGCATGACCGAAGGTGCGGAGGACGACCCGACCTCCGACCTGCTTGCCGAACGCAAGATGCGCTTTCTCTTTGCCCTCCGCACGCGCGGCGTGACCGACACCCGCGTCCTGACCGCGATGGAGCGGATCGACCGCGGTCTCTTCGTCCGTGGCATCTTCGCCGACCGCGCCTATGAGGACATGCCCCTGCCCATCGCCTGCGGCCAGACGATCAGCCAGCCCTCGGTCGTGGGGCTGATGACCCAGGCGCTGCAGGTGAACCCGCGCGACACGGTGCTGGAGGTGGGCACGGGATCGGGCTACCAGGCCGCGATCCTGTCGCAGCTCGCCCGGCGGGTCTATACGGTCGACCGCTACCGCCGCCTGGTGCGCGAGGCGGCCGAGCTGTTCCGCCAGCTCGATCTGGTGAACATCACCGCGATCACCGCCGACGGCTCGCATGGCCTGCCCGACCAGGCGCCCTTCGACCGCATCCTGGTGACGGCGGCGGCAGAAGACCCTCCCGGCCCGCTTCTGGAGCAGTTGAAGCCCGGCGGGATCATGGTGGTCCCGGTCGGCCAGTCCGACGCGGTGCAGGCGCTGATCAAGGTCACGCGGACCCAAAGCGGTTTCGATTACGAAGAACTTCGCCCAGTGCGCTTTGTTCCACTGGTCGAAGGGATCGGGTCCGAGTAACATTCGGGCCGATAAACCGGGCCGAACCCGGGCAGGCAGATCATCAGGCGGGACGACATGGCGAGAACGGGACAAAGACTGCGGGCAACGCTGGTGCTTGGCGCAAGTGCTTTGGCGCTGGCAGGATGCATGGACACCGGCAACCTGGACTGGGACCTGCGCTCGGGACGCGGCGACACGTCCGAGGCCGCGCGGCAGGCCACGGCGGCGGCGCCCACGCCTGACGGCAACGGCATCATCTCCTATCCCGACTACCAGATGGCGACCGCGCGCCGCGGCGAAAGCGTCGCCAGCATGGCGGGCCGGCTGGGGATGAACCCCGAGGAGCTGGCGCGCACCAACGCGCTGCGCCCGACCGACCCGCTGCGCGAGGGCGAGATGCTTCTGTTGCCGAAGCGCGTCGCCGCCGCGCCGCAACCGGCGGTGATCGGTGGAACGGCCCCCTCCTCCGGCAGCGGGGTCGACATCACCTCGATCGCCACCACCGCGCTGGACGCCGCCGGGCCGACGCCCGTCGCGACCTCGCCCGTCGCCTCGAAACCGGTGTCCGGCCAGCCCCTCACCCACCGCGTCGCGCGGGGCGAGACCGCCTTCACCATCGCGCGGACCTACAACGTCTCGGCCAAGGCGCTGGCGGACTGGAACCAGCTTGGGTCCGACATGGCGGTGCGCGAAGGCCAGACGCTCATCATCCCGGTCGCCACCGCCGCCGCGCCAGTCCCCGAGCCGGTGCCGACCGCGCCGGGCGCAGGCAGCCCCACGCCCGAACCGCCCTCGGCCAAGAAGCCGCTGCCGGACGAGAAGACCGAGGCGAGCGGCACCAAGCCCAAGGGCACCCCGGCCTCGCCCGACCTGGGGGCCGAGAAGACCAAGCCCTCGAAGATGGCAATGCCCGCCTCCGGCAAGATCATCCGCGGCTATGACGCGAAGAAGAACCAGGGCATCGACATCGCCGCCGCGGCGGGCAGCCCGGTGAAAGCGGCGGATGCCGGGACAGTGACGGTGCTGTCGTCGGACACCAACGGCAAGGGCATCGTGATCATCCGCCACGCCGGGGACCTGCTGACAGTCTATGTCGGCGTCTCGGGCATGGTGGTGAAGAAGGGCGACAAGGTGAAACGGGGCCAGGAGATCGGCAAGGTCGCCCCCGGCGATCCGGCCTTCGTCCACTTCGAGGTACGCAACACCTCGAAGCAAAGCTTCGATCCGGTGGGCTATCTGCAGTAGGAGCGAATCTTCTGCGAAGATTCTGATCTTCGCAGATGGGTCGTGGTCAGAGAAAGCGCTGCGGCTTCTGGCTGGTGTGGGTTATGGTCATGATTTCCACGGCATCCGCGAGAACCCGATAGTGGATGCGATATGGCAGGCCGGAAACCACCAGCGCCCGGGTGGACCCTCCCTGCCATCTTGGTGCCATCCGGGGAAAATCAGTCAGCATTTCCGCCGCCTGGCGAATCCGCAGAACGACGCGCAACGCGGCGTTCAGGTTCCCATCCAATGCGATAAGAGCTTGAATTTCCCGCAGCCGATGGGCCGCGAGCGGTGAAATGATCAACTTCATTCCAGGCCGAGCGATCTCCACACTTCGGCGGCAGGAATACCCTTCCCCGCATCCAACTCGGCAAGCCCGGCCGCGATCTCGGCGGCCAGCCATTCGTCATAGCCGGGCTCCGGCTTCACCTCGGGTCCATCAGGCTTGAGCCAGCGGTCGATCTCGGCCTGCTTGTCGATGCGCATCACGGGTGTCTCCTGCATGGAAGTATAGGCCCTTCCGCGCCATCCGGCAATCAGCCCTTCACTTCCGCCACCAGCACCTTGTCGATGCGGCGGCCGTCGAGGTCGATCACCTCGAAGCGGTAGCCCTCGGCGGTGAAATGCGCGCCAAGCTCGGGGATATGGCCCAGCTGGTGCAGCACCAGACCCGCGACGGTGTCGTATTCCCCCGCCATCCCGCGCGGCAAGCCCAGCCAGTCGCAGAATTCGTCCACCGGCATCCAGCCCGCGACCAGATGGCTGCCGTCCTCGCGCTCGACCATGGCGGGCTCGTCCGGCTCGCTGGACGCGATCGCCCCGGTGATCGCCTCCAGCACGTCGCCGGTGGTCAGGATGCCCTCGAAATGGCCATACTCGTCGTAGACCAGGGCGAAGTGGTGTTCGGATTTCTGCAGGATTTCCAGCACATCCAGCGCTTCGGCCTGGTCGGAGACCACCGGCACCTCGCGGACCAGCGCCTTCAGGTCCAGCGTTTCCCGGCGGGAGACGACCTGGAAGGCATCCGACAGCAGCACAATCCCCATCACCTCGCCCTCGGCATTGGCGACGGGCATCCGCGGGCGGGCGACCTTGCGGATCGCTGCCACCGCCTCGGCCCCCGTCGCGTCGAACGGCAGCATCTCGACCTCGTGCCGGGGCGTCATCAGCGCGCGGGCGGCGCGGTCGGAAAGCCGCATCACCCCGGTGATCATCTCGCGCTCTTCGGTCTCCAGCACCCCTCCCTCATGCGCCTCGGCAAGAAGGACATGGACCTCCTCCTCCGTGACCCGGTTCTCGCTTTCGCCGCGCTGGCCCAGAAGCCACAGAAGCGCCTTGCCCGACCTGTCGAGGAACCAGACCAGCGGGGCGCCGATCACCGAGAGGAAGGTCATCGCCGGGGCCACGCGAATCGCCACGCCCTCGGCGTTGCGCAGCGCCATCTGCTTCGGCACCAGCTCGCCCACGATCAGGCTGACATAGGTGATCGCCACCACCACGCCCCCGACCCCGAGGGTCGAGGCCCAGTCGGCGGGCACCCCCTGCCCCAGCAACCATTGCTGCAGGCGCAACCCCAGCGTCGCCCCCGACAGCGCGCCGGAGAGCACGCCGACCGCCGTGATCCCGATCTGCACGGTCGAGAGGAACCGCCCCGGATTCTCGGCCAGCCGCAGGGCCATCCGCGCACCCCGGCTTTTCGCTTCCAGCGGTTTCAGCCGGGCCGGCCGGGCGCTGACGATGGCGAGTTCCGACATGGCGAGGACGCCATTCACGACGATCAGGGCCAGGATGACCAGGATTTCAGTGATCATGATCCATCCCGCCTAAGGCGAGTTGCCGCCCGCTGCAAGTGAAGATCACATGTCACGCCCGGATGCGCACCCCTTCGCGCGCGGCGAGGTCGCAGAAGAACTGCCAGGCCACCCGACCCGACCGGCCGCCGCGCGTCGCCTGCCACTCCACCGCCTCGGCCAGAAGCCGATCCTCCGGGACATCGACGCCGTGCGCCGCGCAATAGCCGCGAATCATCTGCAGGTAGTCGTCCTGCGAACAGGGGTGGAAGCCCAGCCACAGCCCGAACCGGTCCGAGAGGGAGACCTTCTCCTCCACCGCCTCGCCGGGGTTGATCGCGGTCGAGCGTTCGTTGTCGATCATGTCGCGCGGCATCAGGTGGCGGCGATTGCTGGTCGCGTAGAACAGTACATTCTCCGGCCGCCCCTCGATGCCCCCGTCCAGCACCGCCTTCAGGCTCTTGTAGTGCTGGTCGTCATGGGCAAAGGACAGGTCGTCGCAGAACAGCAGGAACCGGTGCGGCGCGGCGCGCAGATGCTGAAGCAGGCGCTGGACCGACGGCAGGTCCTCGCGGCTCAGCTCCACGATCTTCAGATCATGCCCCTCGGCCCTGATGGCGGCGTGGACCGCCTTCACCAGGCTGGACTTGCCCATTCCCCGCGCGCCCCAGAGCAGCGCATTGTTGGCGGGCAGTCCGGCGGCGAAATGGCGGGTGTTCTCCAGAAGCGTATCGCGCGAACGGTTCACCCCGATCAGAAGCCCGATGTCCACCCGCGCGACATGGGTAACCGGCTCGAGCCGGTCGGGCGCGGTGTGCCAGACGAAAGCCTCGGCCGCGAAGTCCGGCGCGGGACTCGGTGCCGGGGCCAGACGCTCCAGCGCCGCCGCAATCCGGTCCAGTGGGTCGGTCATGCCTGCGAACCTGCTTCCGCCTCGTCATCCTCGTCGATGTCGACCCAGGTGCCGTCGGCCCGCATCTGCGCCTCGCGCTGGCGCTCGAACCGGGCGACCAGGAAGATCGAGATTTCATACAGAGGATAGACCACCGCGAAGAGGATCAGCTGGCTCATAACATCCGGCGGCGTCACCATCGCGGCCACGGTGAGGATGCCGACCACGGCATATTTCCGCATCGCCTTCAGCCCGCGCGACGAGGCGAGGCCCGCCCGGCCCATCAGCGACAGAAGGACGGGCAGCTGGAAGCAGATGCCGAAGGCCATCACGAAGCTCATCGTCAGCGACAGATAGCTTTCCATCGAGCCCTGGAAGACGATCCCCGACGGCACGCCGCCGGTCGTCGCCGTGCCCGCCGCTCCGCTGGCCGTCGCCCCTGCGGCGGCATCGGTCGCGGTGCTGGCGAAATTTTCCTGGAAGGACAGGAAGAAGTCGAAGGCCCAGGGCAGGATCACGAAATAGGCCACCGTGCCGCCCAGCACGAACATCACCGGCGAGGCGACCAGGAAGGGCAGGAACGCCGCCTTCTCGCTGCGGTAGAGGCCAGGCGCGACGAAGCGCCAGAGCTGGTAGGCGATGATCGGGAAAGCCAGCCCGAAGCCGCCCCAGAGGCCGATCTTCATCGAGACGAAGAAGCCTTCCTGCATCTTGATCAGCACCAGCTGGCATTCCTGCCCGCGCGCGGCCAGCGTGTTGCAGAGCGGCGCCTTGAGCAGCGCAAAGACCGGTTTCCAGAAGACCCAGGCAAACAGGAAGGCCGCCGTGAAGGCCGCAATGGAATACAGGATGCGGTTCCTGAGCTCGGCAAGATGCTCGATCAGCGGGGCCGAGCTGTCGTCGATATTGTCTTCCTTCGTCATGCCTCGTCGCCCTTGGCCTTGCGCCGACGGCCCGGCGCCTTCGCGGGCTTGTCCGCGCCCGGCGCTTCACCGGCGTCCAGCGCCTTCAGCTTCGCGTTCATCTCGTCCATGATCGCCTTGCGCGCCGCCTGCTTGTCGATAAGCGCCTGCGTGGCCGGTCCGGGCGCCACGGGGTCGACGGCGGGCGCCGCGGCCTGCGGCTGCGCCGGCGGCATCGGTGCCGGGGTCAGGGGGGCGGCCGGCTTCACGGGGGTCGAAGGCCGCGCGGCATTCTTCACCGGGTCCCACTTCTCGAACTTGTCGGCGGCGGATTTCAGGCTCTGCATCCCGGTCGAGACCGGGTTCGTCACCGTCTTCAGGTCGCGGCGGACCTCGTCCACGCCGCTTTCCTTCGCCGCCTGCTCCATCGCCCGGCTGAACTCGCGGCCCATGGCGCGGATCTTCGCCATGAAACGTCCCAACTGCCGGAACATCTCAGGCATGTCCTTGGGGCCTACGACGATCAGCGCCACCACGCCGATCACCATCAGTTCCATCCAGCCGATATCGAACATCTCTTGCGCCTTCCGAAGGGTCGTGCCTCAGCCTCAGACCTTGTCCTTGGGCGTGACGTCCTTGGCTTCCTCGGCGGCCTGTTTCTCCAGCTCTTCCGAGCCTTCCTTGATGCCGCGCTTGAAGGCGGTGATGCCCTTGCCGAATTCGCCCATCATCCCGGCGATCTTGCCGCGCCCGAAGAGCACCAGCACCACGATCGCGATCAGCAGCAGCTGAATGGGGCTTCCCATATGCATGTCGTCATCTCCTTGTCTCTGGCCGGAGAGGCCGGCCGGGGGTCGTCTGACCCGTAATAGGTCGGTCAAGGCCTCGCTTCCAAGGGTCAAGCGGCTTGCGCCGGGCAGTCTACTGACAGTATTTTGTCAGTATGGTGGGCAACCGGCCCGCCCCGCGCCCGGAACTGCCATGAAACGCGACGCCCGCCTCTATGACATCGTCCAGTCCCTGCGCGACGGGCGCCTGCATACCGCCTCCGAACTGGCGGGCCGACTCGGCGTCTCGACCCGCACGATCTGGCGCGACATGGAGATGCTGGCGGCAACCGGCCTGCCTGTGACGGGCGAGCGGGGCCTGGGCTACATCCTGCGCTCGCCCCTGATGCTGCCGCCGACGATGCTCACGCCCGAAGAACTGGAGGCGCTGGTGGAAGGGCTGCGGCATGTCGGGCTTGAGGGGAACCCGCGGGCCAAGGCGGCGCGGAGCCTGCTCTACAAGGTCGCGACGCTTCTGCCGCAGTCGGGGATCGAGACCGAGGGATAGCACCGATTCGCGGCCCAGGGTTAACGCCCCGCCACCCCGACGCGCGTCCATACGGACTCCATACGCAAGCCATACGCGAAACAGATCGCAAGACTTCCGCCAAGCCGTTGATTTAACGGGGCGGCCCCGGGTGTTGCGTCAGACCCCGAACACGAAGCAGCGATCCCGCCGGATCATCAGCCACAGCACCGTGCCCGGCTTCGGCAGGAAGACCCCCGGCACCGATGCCGTCAGCTTCGCCCCCTCGAAGTCCATCGCGAAATCGACCAGGCTCTCCCGCCCCAGATAGCGGCTGCGCAGCACCGTGCCGCGCGCCGCCGTTCCGTCTTCCGGCGTCGGATTCGGGCCGCGGCCGCCCCGGTCGAAGTCGATGCGCAGATGCTGCGGGCGGATCACGATCTCGACCGCGGCGCCATCGGCATGGCCCGGCGTCAGGAAGGCGCCGAAGGGCGTCTCGGTCAGCGCGCCCTTGGAGACACCCCGGATCACATTGACATCGCTGAAGAAAGCTGCCGCCGCCTTGTCGACGGGGGCGTTGTAGACGTTATAGGGCGCCCCCTTCTGCACGATATGCCCCGCCCGCATCAGGGCGATCTCGTCAGCCATCCGCATCGCCTCGTCGGGCTCATGCGTAACCAGAAGGACGGCGGTCCCTTCCTCTTTCAGAAGCTCCAGCGTCCGGTCGCGGATGCCATCGCGCAGCCGGTTGTCGAGGCCCGAGAAAGGCTCGTCCATCAGCATGACACGCGGGCGCGGGACCAGCGCGCGCGCCAGGGCCACCCGCTGCTGCTCGCCGCCCGACAGCTCATGCGGATGCTTCCTTCCAAAGCCGGAGAGGTCAACCTTTTCAAGCAGTTCACCCACCCGCCGCGTCTTTCCTACCCGGTCGCCGCGCAGCCCGAAGCCCACATTGTCGGCCACCGTCAAATGCGGGAACAGCGCGAAATCCTGGAACATCAGCCCGACCGAGCGGCGCTCCGGCGGCACATGCACCCCCGCTCCGGCGACGGTCTCGCCGTCCAGCACCACCTCGCCCGCCTCCGCCCGCTCGACCCCCGCGATGATCCGCAGCGTGGTGGACTTGCCGCAGCCCGAGGGGCCCAGCAGGCATGTCACCTGCCCCGCCGCCACAGACAGCGACACGTCATCCACCACCCGCCGCCCGCCGAAAGCGCGGACGAGATTGCGGGTTTCAAGGCGCAGGGAAGGCGTGTCGGGCATGAAACTCAAGCGAATTGCTCAGGTTTTCCCTAGCAGCCGTGCCCCCGCCCGGCAAGGCGTCTCACATGGTCGTATTCGTCGCACCGCCGTCCAGAAGCACGTTCTGCCCGACGATGAACCCGGCGTGCTGCGAGCAGAGGAAGGCGCAGGCCGCGCCGAATTCAGACGGCGTCCCGTAGCGCCCAGCAGGGATGGTCGCGGCGCGTTCCGAGATCGCCTCCTCCATGCTGATGCCCCGCGCCTTGACCACCGCGCTGTCCAGTGCAATCGCCCGGTCGGTCGCATGAATACCGGGCAGCAAGTTGTTGATCGTGACGCCCTTCCCCGCCACCTGCCGCGCGGTCCCGGCGACGAAGCCGGTCAGCCCGGCGCGGGCAGAGTTTGACAGGCCCAGCACCGCCACCGGCGCCTTGACCGAGACGGAAGTGATGTTCACCACACGGCCCCAGCCGCGCTGCATCATCCCGGGCAGGACGGCCTGCATCAGCGCGATGGGGGTCAGCATGTTGGCGTCAAGCGCCTTGAGGAAATCCTCGCGGCCCCAATCCGACCACATCCCCGGCGGCGGGCCGCCCGAATTGGTGACAAGGATGTCGAACGGTCCATGCGCCAGCACGGCCTCACGACCGGATTCTGTCGTGATATCAGCACACACGGTGGTGACATTCACCTGAAACCTTAACCGGAGGTCATGCGCCGCCGCTTCCAGTGCCTCCGACCCCCGCGCGTTCATCACCAGATCGACGCCCGCATCCGCCAGCGCCTCGGCGCAGCCCCGGCCCAAGCCCTTCGACGAAGCGCAGACCAGCGCCCGCTTTCCCGCAATCCCCAGATCCATCTGCAATTCCTCCTGCTTTGGCGGAAGCCTAGCAGCCAAGGCCGCAAGGACAAGACGTGCATCTGTTGCGGCGCGGCCCGCCGCAGGATATGTCGCTGCCCATGTCGAACCGCGCCCCCCTTCCGCCCGAAATCGCCCGCCGCCGGACCTTTGCGATCATCTCGCACCCCGACGCCGGCAAGACCACGCTGACCGAGAAGTTCTTGCTGTTCGGCGGCGCGATCCAGATGGCGGGCCAGGTCCGCGCCAAGGGCGATGCGCGGCGCACGCGGTCGGACTTCATGAAGCTGGAACAGGAACGGGGGATTTCCGTTTCGGCCAGCGCCATGAGCTTCGACTTCCGCCACTACCGCTTCAACCTGGTCGACACGCCCGGCCACAGCGATTTCTCGGAAGACACCTATCGCACGCTGACGGCGGTCGATGCCGCGATCATGGTGATCGACGGGGCAAAGGGGGTGGAGAGCCAGACCCGGAAGCTGTTCGAGGTCTGCCGCTTGCGCGACCTGCCGATCCTGACCTTCTGCAACAAGATGGACCGCGAAAGCCGCGACACGTTCGAGATCATCGACGAGATCCAGGAGAACCTGGCCATCGACGTGACCCCGGCCAGCTGGCCCATCGGCATGGGGCGGGACTTCGTCGGCGCCTATGACCTGCTGCACGACCGGCTGGAGATCATGGACCGCGCCGACCGCAACAAGGTGGCGGAATCGATCCAGATCAGCGGCGTGGATGATCCGAAACTGGCGGAACACATCCCGGCGGAGCTGTTGAAGAAGTTCCATGAAGAGCTGGAGATGGCGCGGGAACTGCTGCCCGCCTTCGACCGGGCGGCCTTCCTCAACGGCTCGATGACGCCGATCTGGTTCGGTTCGGCGATCAACTCCTTCGGGGTGAAGGAACTGATGGACGGGATCGGCGAATTCGGGCCGGAGCCCGAGCCGCA
Source organism: Tabrizicola sp. (assembly GCF_036781545.1). GTDB lineage: Bacteria > Pseudomonadota > Alphaproteobacteria > Rhodobacterales > Rhodobacteraceae > Tabrizicola. The sequence continues at coordinate 3,832 of NZ_DAIQAT010000024.1, read as the reverse complement.
AAAGGCCGCGGAACGGCAGATCGACCCCTCGGAACCCGCCGTCACCGGCTTCGTCTTCAAGGTGCAGGCCAACATGGACCCCAAGCACCGCGACCGGGTGGCCTTCGTCCGCCTCGCCAGCGGTCATTTCGAGCGGGGAATGAAGCTGCACCATGTCCGCTCGAAGAAGCCGATGTCGATCACCAACCCGGTCCTCTTCCTTGCCGCCGACCGTGAACTGGCCGAAGAAGCCTGGGCGGGCGACATCATCGGCATCCCGAACCACGGCCAGCTGCGCATCGGCGACGCGCTGACCGAGGGGGAAAGCTTGCGCTTCACCGGCATCCCCAGCTTCGCGCCCGAGCTTCTGCAGACGATCCGCGCCACCGATCCGCTGAAGGCCAAGCATCTGGAAAAGGCGCTGACCCAGTTCGCCGAGGAAGGGGCCGCCAAGGTGTTCAAGCCGATGATCGGCTCGGGCTATATCGTCGGTGTGGTGGGCGCGCTGCAATTCGACGTGCTGGCCAGCCGCATCGAGCAGGAATATTCCCTGCCCGTCCGCTTCGAGGGGTCGAACTTCACCTCTGCGCGCTGGATCTCCGGCGACAAGGCGGAAATCGAAAAGCTGGTGAACGTCAACAAGGGCCATATCGCGCATGACAGCGACGGGGACCTGGTGTTCCTGACCCGGCTGCAATGGGACATCGACCGCGTGGTGCGCGACTATCCCGGCCTGCGGCTGACCGCGACCAAGGAGATGATGGTCTGAGCCCGGCTTGACCCCCATCCTGGTGCAGCCTAGCGTCACTGTGGCGGAGCGGGACGGGGGCACGCGAGCATGGCCAGCAGTGAACCGCCCGATCCGCAGGGCGACCCGGCCGAGGACGGCGCGGTCGAGACCTATCCGGGCGCGCCGGAAAGCCTGACCGGGATCTGGAAGCAGCGGCGGCGGCGGCTGAAACTGGCGGCGCGCGACTGGTTCCCCCCCGCCGATCTGGACCTGCGTGCCCTGCTGGAGGCCCGCATCCCCGCGACGATCCCGCCGCTGGAAGGCCCCCAGACCCTGCATGCGAAGAAGCTGCACCAGATGCGGGTGGAACTGGCGGGCAAGCCGGAGCTTGCGGCGGTCAACGCGATCCTGATCGCCCACCTGCGCAAGCAGCGCTTCCCGGCCCATACCCCCGCCCTTTTCCGCCGTATCTGGGCCGAGGCCGGGGCAGAGTTGATGCCGGACCTGCCGGGACGCTGGCTGATCTCCTCGATCATCACCTTCGGCGACCATGGCGAGACCGAGGCGCAGCGGCGGGTGGGTCTTTCGATCAACGTGCTCTTCTCGCTGATGAAGCTTTACGAGTTCGAGCGGCTGCATTCCGGCCATGACGCCGCGACACCTTTTCCGGCCCGGCGGACGCGGAACCGGCGGCTGCCACTGGACATGCCGCATTTCAACCTGGGCGACGGGGGGCTGGACATCAACCTGCTGGCGCAGATCTGGGGCGAGGCCGAGAAGGTGCCGGTCGTCGGCCCCCCGGCCTGCCACCTGTTGCAGCGGCTGAATGCGGACCCCGGCAACCTGTTCCGGCGGATCGGGATCATGCGGGCGGGCAAGCATCTGGCGCGGATGGACCGGGTGCTGGATGCGTGGCCGCCCACCGGGGCGGACGAGGGCTGATCCCGGCGCAAGCCTGCGAACAAACCCGTTCCGGCCCCCGGCTTGACCATGGGGACGATTTCCGTTATGCGCCGCAGGCGGCCAGAGGGGCCGAGACGCCGGGGCGCCCGGAAACTTGCGTCCCATAATCCATGCGGTCCGATACCGCATCCATAGGACGCATATGACCAAGTTTACCGATCTCGCGCTGGACCCGCGCGTGCTGCAGGCCGTCACTGAAGCCGGCTACGAGACCCCCACCCCGATCCAGGCCGAAGCCATTCCCCACGCGCTGCAAGGCCGCGACGTGCTCGGGATCGCCCAGACCGGCACCGGCAAGACGGCCAGCTTCACGCTGCCGATGATCACGCTTCTGGGCCAGGGCCGCGCCCGCGCCCGGATGCCGCGCAGCCTGGTGCTGGCACCGACGCGCGAACTGGCCGCCCAGGTGGCCGAGAACTTCGACATCTACGCCAAGCACACCAAGCTGACCAAGGCGCTGCTCATCGGCGGCGTGGCCTTCGGCGAGCAGGACAAGCTGATCGACCGCGGCGTCGACGTGCTGATCGCCACGCCGGGCCGCCTGCTGGACCATTTCGAGCGCGGCAAGCTCTTGCTGACCGGCGTGCAGATCATGGTGGTGGACGAGGCCGACCGGATGCTCGACATGGGCTTCATCCCGGACATCGAGCGCATCTTCACCCTGACGCCGCCGAAGCGGCAGACGATGTTCTATTCCGCGACCATGGCGCCCGAGATCGAGCGGATCACCAAGACCTTCCTGAAGGACCCGGCCAAGATCGAGGTGGCGCGGCAGGCGACGACTTCGACCACGATCACGCAAAGCCTGATCGAGGTGAAGCCCGCCCGCAAGGACCGCAGCTTTGGCGACAAGCGCGCCATGCTGCGCGCGCTGATCCGGGCGGAAGGCGAGGCCTGCACCAACGCGATCATCTTCTGCAACCGGAAGATGGACGTGGATGTGGTGGCCAAGTCGCTGAAATCGCACGGGTTCAACGCGGCCCCGATCCATGGCGACCTGGCGCAATCCGAACGGATGAAGACGCTGGACGCCTTCCGCGACGGGACGCTGCACCTGCTGGTCGCCTCGGACGTGGCGGCGCGGGGGCTGGACATTCCGGCGGTCAGCCATGTGTTCAACTTCGACGTGCCCTCGCACCCCGAGGATTACGTTCACCGCATCGGCCGCACGGGCCGCGCGGGGCGTCTGGGCAAGGCCTTCACCATCGCGGTGCCGTCGGACGACAAGTATCTGAAAGCCATCGAAAGCCTGATCAAGGCCGAGATTCCCCGCGGCGCGCAGCCCGAAGGCTTCGAGCCCTCGACCTCCGACAGCCGCCCGGACCGGGCCCCGCGCGAAGACCGCAAGGGGCGTGAGCGGGGAGGTCGCAGCCGCGACCGCGAGCGTCCGGTGAAGGCGCATGACGAGGTGGCGGCGATGGAGCCTCTGGTCGTCGCGCCCAAGACCGAGACCGTCGAAGACGCCCCGCGCGAGGAACGCCGGGAAGAGCGTCGCGAACCGCGTGGAGATCGGGGCGACCGTCGCCGCGAGGGCCGGGGCGAGGAGCGGGGCGAGCGTCGGGATGACCGCCGCGAACCGCGGGAGGACCGTCGCGAAGAGCGCCGCGAGCCGCGCGAAGACCGCCGCGACTATCGCCGTGACCGCGATCTCGGGCCGTCGGTCATCGGCATGGGCGACCATGTGCCGGACTTCATCCTGCGCAGTTTCGCGCTGAAGCCGTCGAAAGCGGAAGAGGCCGAGGAGCCCGTCCCGGCCACCGGCACCGAGGGCTGAGGCCGCAAGACCCCACGCTCGGACCCCTCCTCGTGCGCCTTCGGCTTCTCGTCGGCCTGATGCCCGCGAGGAGCGACGAAGGAGACGACGAGCGGTCCGGTGGATGGCCTACTCTGCCACCAGGCGGCTGATCACCACCGTGACCTCGGGCTTCTTGCCGATCTCTTCCATCCCGACCTGGCGAACCACCTTGCGGATTTCCTCTTCCAGCTTGGTATCGTCGGCCATCACCTTGCGGCCGAGCCGCCCGATCACCTCGTCGAGGTCGGCCTCCATCGTCTCGCCCAAGGGGCGTTCGCCGCGACCGACGGGCGGCAGGCCCATCAACTCCACCCAGGGCTCGCCCATCGGGCTGTCGGTCTCGTCCAGGATCACCGTCACCGTCA
>NZ_DAIQAT010000023.1:0-35077 GCF_036781545.1 Tabrizicola sp. | reverse complement strand
TCCGCCAGCAGGAGATGGAGGCGATCCGCGCCGCCAACTTCCTGATGAACCACGATGCGAACGGCGGCGAATGGATCCGCTTCGCCAAGGTGCTGGAAGCGGTCGAGGGCGGGATGACCTTCTCCGAAGCCTCCGCCGCCGCCTCTCAGGCCGCGGGCGGGCGTCGGGGCGGGCGCCGGGGCCGGGGCTGATCTAGCACAACTGCCCTCTCGCAGGCCGCGGGGGCAGCCCTGCCCTTGCCTTTCACATTTGCCCAAATATCCCCGCCGGAGGCATACCCCGAGCGGTTTTGCGTTCTTCACGCAAAACCGCGAGACAAAAGGACTTCGCGCGGCACGCGCTCAATTTCGTGGCCGCCCGCCCCGCGCGTCGGTGCATCGTCCTTCTCCGACCGGTAGCAAAGTCGAGGTGGTTTCCCCGCCACAAAACTACCAGACTGGCAGGACAGCACGCGGCGGCAGGAGACAGGCATGGCGCGATTCGTATCCAGCATGAACGTTTCGCTCGACGGCTATGTCGACCATGACAAGATGGTCCCGGATGACGACGTGTTCCGCCACTGGACCTTGGCGGTGAAGCGGACCCCGAACAGCCTCTACGGCCGCAAGACCTATGATCTCATGCGCTACTGGGACCCCGACCAGCCGGACTGGGACGACTCCCGGCGCGAATTCGCCCAAGCCTGGCGGGCGCAGAAGAAATGGGTCGTCTCGCAGACCCTGACCGAGGTCGGGCCGAACGCCACGCTGATCTCCTCCGACATCGAGGCGGCGGTGCGCCGCCTGAAAGACCGCCTTCCGGGTCAGGTCGATGTCTCGGGCACGATCCTCATGCAAAGCCTGTCCGACTGGGGGCTGATGGACGAATACCAGCTCGTCCTCCTCCCCGTCGCCCTGGGCGCGGGCAAGCCCTTCTTCGCCGGCCCCCGCCCGCCGATGCAGCTTTCGGGCAGCGACAGGATCGGGGCAAAGGCGATCCGCCTGACCTATACCGTGGCGTGACCGGTCAAGCCGCCCGGCCCTTCATATTTGCCCATATACTCCCGCGGCACGCGTTCCATCATGGCGACCGCCCCCCGCGCGCCCCTCACCTTTCCGTCACCCCTCCCCCAGCCCGGTTGATCCCCGCTGCCATCCTTGGCACCCTTCGCCCATGCGCTGCAGACCTGCCCCCCTGACGCTTGCCGCTCTCCTTTGCCTCGCGGCCCTCCCCGCGAAGGCCCCATGGGCGCAAGGCCTTTTCGACCCCAACGCCGCGCTGGAGACCGGGATCGACATCGCCGCGACCGCGCTTGCCAATGCGCTTGTCGCATCGCGTGACGCCGCCTGGGAGCAGGGCACCGAACCGATACCCCCGAACATCCGCGAAGCCCTTCTTGCCTGGTATCCCGCCGATCTTCTCGACAGCATCGAATATCGCGTCGGCGTGGCCGAGGAGGCCACCGTCCAGTCCCTCGCCATGCGCTACAGCGACGCGACCGCCGTCACCGCCATCGACACGATCATCTTCCATGACGCCAAGGACGCCCGGACCAACATCGCGCTCTGGGGCCATGAGGTGAAGCATGTCGAACAGTTCCGCCGCTGGGGCCTGATGGAGTTCTCCCGGCGCTACGTCCGCGACCACACGGCGGTGGAAGCCGAGGCCTATGCCATCGGCGCCGAGATCAAGGCGATATATGGCGGGGGATAGGGTGCTGGATTTCACGCACCATCTTCCCGAACCCAATCCTTAACACCACCCTAACGCCCGCGCCCAACCCCTTGAATTCCTTCCCTCGAAAATCTGCCCGCGCGTGGGCAGCTACCCCGCCACCGCCCGCAAGCTCGCCGCCCGGGCCGCGGGAATTCGGTCCACCTCGACGCAGGTGAAGACATGGAGGGTGTCCAGTTCCCGGTCCGCCACCGCGTGATCCGAGACCCAGCCCCCCATTCCCAGATAGGTCCGCAGCAAGGGCGGCAGCCCTGCCAGCCCAGCCCTCCGGTCCACCACCGGCCCCGCCAGTCCCGGATAGTCCACCACCTCCGCCGCCTTCCGGCCCGGCAGGTGGTCCGCAGGCCCGATGAACCCCTCCGCCAGCAGCGCCAGCGCCGCCCGGTGAAGCCTCCATTCGGCCCCCCGGAAGCTGGAGCACCCCAGGATCAGCCCCGCCTGCCCCTCGTCGACCATCCGGGTCATCGCCCCCCAGGCCAGCCGCAGCACGTCGGGATGCACCCCTCCGGAGGCCACGCAGAACCGTCCCATCTCGGCAACCGGCTTCGCATAGCCCGAAAGCGGCCCGACATCGTAGAACCGCGCCGCATAGCCTTGCGCCAGCCCTGCCCCCCAGCCGAACAGCATCACGCGGAAATAGGCCAGCATCCCCTCTGGCCCCTCGACCATCACATGCGCCGACAGCGCGTCCTGCGCATCCTCTTCCTCCCCTGCCGCCCGGGGGAAGGCCGCGCGGCGGAAGGCCATGACCCGGCCCATGTCCGCCGCCCCCTCGGCGAGCCGCGCCACCATTCCGCCTTTCCCCAGTGGATCCACGCCCTTTTCCCCCGCGCCGTGACGCCCTATCTATCGCATATCCGAACAGGGGACGCAGCATGGACAAGATCGAGAAGACCGATGCGGAATGGCGCGCCGAACTGGACGAAGCCGCCTACCGGGTGACACGCCAGCACGGGACGGAACGCGCCTTCTCGCATCCCGGCTTCCCCAAGGAAGCAGGCACATTCCACTGCGTCTGCTGCGGCGCGCCGCTCTTCGACCAGGAGGACAAGTTCGAGTCGGGCTGCGGCTGGCCCAGTTTCACCGCGCCCGTCTCGCCCGAAGCGGTGGAGGAATCCGAGGACCGCAGCCATTTCATGCTGCGCACCGAGGTACACTGCCCACGCTGCGCCGCGCATCTGGGCCATGTCTTTCCCGACGGCCCGCGGGATCGCGGCGGCCTGCGCTACTGCATCAACGGTGTCGCGCTGACCTTCGACCCGAAGGACTGACCGTCAGTTCCGGCCCAGCATGCTGGCCGCGTCCACCCGGCCGAAGTTGCCCAGAATCTGCTGGATGAACGACATGCCCTTCACATTGGTCTCGGTCACCCGGCGCGAGATTTCGACCACGCGGCCGTCCGCCAGCCCGAAGCGGGCGATGTTCTCGACGGTGCCCTTCTCGTTGAAGGTCACGGCCAGCACCTGCCGGTCGATCTCTTGCGGGGCGCGCGGGCCGAAATGCTTGTAGCGGCTCTGCACGTAGAACCAGCCCTCGTCGTTCAAGAGGCCCGAGGTCGAGGGTCGGCCGATCTTCTGGCCCACCGTGTCGCGCGTGTCCTTGCCGACCTCGACCAGCGCCAGCTCGTCCTCGGTCGGGACATAGCCATGGTTGCGGTAGACCGGCGCACAGGCCGCCAGCCCGGCCACCAGAACCAGCATCAGGCCGCGCCTGCGCGATGCCTGACAGGCCGCCAGGACCGACCGCGACACCCGGAAATCTGCCATGCCTGCCCTCACGTCCCGCTGCTGATGCGTCATCTGCCGAAGCGGGTTCTTCAAAACCCTTGGCAATCGGGATAACAGATGATCAGCCCCTTGCACAAGAATGGAACGCCGCACCCCGACCGCGACGGCGTATTCCCGGAAAGCCAGTGATGACCGACCCAGCCAATCCCCGCCCGACCCGTTTCCGCACCGGCGGCCTCAGCCCGCGCAAGCCGACGCGGTTCAGCTACCGGCCCGATGCCGGGGAACGCGCGACCCTGGCCCAGGACCTTGGGTTGATCTCCCTGCACCGGCTGGACCTGACCGGCGAAATCCGTCCCGCAGGTCGCGACGAGCTGGTGCTGGAGGCGACCTTGACCGCCGCCGCGGATCAGGCCTGCAGCATCACGCTGGCTCCGGTCCCCGCCACCGTCAGCGAAACCGTCCGCCGCCGGTATGTCGCGGGACTGGAGACGCCCGAAGGCGACGAGGTGGAGATGCCCGAGGACGACAGCGTCGAGCCGATGCCCGAGCTGATCGATCTTGCCGAAGTCGCCGCCGAGGCGCTGGCCCTGGCCCTGCCGCTTTATCCCCGCGCGCCGGGCGCCGAATTCGCGCACGCCGTTCACGCGGCCGAGGGCGTGACGCCCCTGTCCGACGCCGATCTGAAGCCCTTCGCTGGGCTGCAGGGCCTCGCGGCGAAGCTTGCCGCCAAGGAGGAACCGGGACCGGAAGGGGACGAGTGACCTCCCGCTCATGCCCGTCTCGCGCCTGCGAAAAGGGGGTTGCGCCGACCGGAAATCCGAGTATGTTCCGCGCCTCATTCAAGCTGCGAAACAGCATCCGTTTCCTGCTGCCGAATCCGGCAGGATCGCGCTTGATCGCAAAGGAAATCCGGGGCGCATGTCCCCACTGCCCGAGGTTGAGACATGGCTGTCCCGCAGAACCGCACCACGAAATCCCGCCGCAACATGCGCCGCGCGCATGACGCGCTGGTTGCCGCCAACCCGAACGACTGCCCGAACTGTGGCGAGCTGAAGCGTCCGCACCATGTGTGCAGCGCCTGCGGCCACTACGATTCGCGCGAAGTCGTCTCGATGGCGCGCGAAGTCGACATCGACGAGGACGCGGCGTAAGCCACGCCCCGCGCGATTGACCCATGGCCACCGGACCCGAGTCTGCGTCTGCCACGGCTCCCGAGCGCGTAGTCATTTCAGTTGACGCCATGGGTGGCGATCGCGGGCCGGCAGCCGTCGTTGCCGGCCTCGTCGATTCCCTCGCCCGGCACCCCCGCATGGACGTAATCCTGCACGGCGACGAGGCCGCGCTGCGCCCCCTCCTTGCCCGGCACCCCGACCTTGCGCCGCGCGTGACCCTCCGCCACTCCGACCGGGTGGTGAAGATGGAGGACAAGCCCGCCCAGGTCATGCGCCACGGGCAAGGCACCTCGATGTGGGCGACCATCGACGCGGTGAAGGACGGCGAGGCTGCGGCAGCGGTCTCCTGCGGCAATACCGGCGCGTTGATGGCGGTGTCGATGCTGCGGCTGCGCAAGCTTCCCGGCCTGAACCGTCCCGCCATCGCCAGCCTCTTTCCGACCCCCACCCCCGGCAAGACGAACGTCATGCTGGACATGGGCGCCGATGTGAAGGCCGACCCCGCCGACCTTCTGCAATTCGCCTTCATGGGGGCGTCCTATGCGCGGAACGGCCTCGCGATTTCCCGCCCGCGCGTCGGCCTTCTCAACGTCGGCACCGAAGAGCACAAGGGCCGGGCCGAATTGCAGGAGGCGAACACCCTTCTCTCCCGCAGCGCCGAGGCGGGCAGCTTCGACTATGTGGGCTTCGTCGAAGGCACCGACATCCTCTCCGACCGGGTTGACGTGATCGTGACCGACGGCTTCACCGGCAATGTGGCGTTGAAGGCCATCGAGGGCACCGCGCGGCTGGTGGGCGATCTCCTCCGCCAGACCCTGACCTCGACGCTGATGGCAAAGCTCGGCGCGCTCCTCGCCCGGGGGGCGCTGCGGCGGCTGCAACTCAGGATCGACCCGCGCCGGGTGAACGGCGGGGTCTTCCTCGGCCTCAACGGGACCGTGGTCAAATCGCACGGCTCGGCGGATGCGACCGGGGTCTCCGCCGCCATCGGCCTTGCCTACCAGCTGGCACAAGTCCGTTTCCTGGAACGGCTCGCAGCGCGGGTTGCATCCGCCGAAGCCGCGGGGCAGGATGCGCAAGTGGGGGCCGAAGAGGCCGGGACCGGAGGCAATCCTTCCGCATGATACGCGCCGCAGTCAGGGGCGTCGGGCATTATCTGCCCGACCGTGTCGTCCCCAACGCCGAATTCGAAGCCATCGTCGACACTTCGGATGAATGGATCCGCTCCCGCTCCGGCATCGAGCGGCGGCATTTCGCCGCCGAGGGCCAGCTGACCAGCGACCTCGCCACCCGCGCCGCCAGGGCCGCTCTTGCCGACGCCGGGATCGACGCCGATCAGGTCGACGCGATCATCGTCGCGACCTCCACCCCCGATCTCACCTTCCCGTCGGTCGCCACCATGGTGCAGGCGGCGCTTGGCGTGACCAAGGGCTTCGCCTTCGACGTCCAGGCGGTCTGCGCCGGATTCGTCTTCGCCATGGCCAATGCCAATGCGCTGATCCTCTCCGGCCAGGCTGCCCGCGTGCTGGTGATCGGGGCCGAAACCTTCAGCCGCCTGATGAACTGGAAGGACCGCTCTACCTGCGTGCTCTTCGGCGATGGCGCGGGGGCCGTGGTGCTGGAGGCGGTCGAAGGTCAGGGCACCAACGCCGACCGCGGCATCCTTGCGACCGACCTCAATTCCGACGGGCGCTACAAGGACATCCTCTATGTCGACGGCGGCACCTCGACCGGGACGACCGGGCACCTGGTGATGGAAGGCAAGGAAGTCTTCCGCCATGCCATTGAAAAGCTTGCAGAAACAGCGCACCACTCGCTGGACAAGGCCGGGCTGACCGCGGAAGATGTCGACTGGATCGTCCCGCACCAGGCCAATATCCGCATCATCGAGGGCACCGCGAAACGGATGCAGGTCCCGATGGATCGCGTGGTCGTCACCGTGCAGGATCACGGCAACACCTCCGCCGCCTCGATCCCGCTGGCGCTGTCGGTCGGCAAGGCGCGCGGGCAGATCAAGCCGGGCGATCTGGTGGTGACCGAGGCCATCGGCGGCGGCCTTGCCTGGGGCTCGGTCGTCCTGCGCTGGTAATCGCCTTTAACGGCGCTTCCCAAGTGCTTGATATTGACTCGTAAATCCATCCGGCCCATCCTCGCGCCACAACAAACTCGTGGGGGACGAGATGAGCGAGAAGACCCTGACCCGGATGGACCTTTCCGAAGCCGTGTTTCGCGAAGTGGGCCTCAGCCGCAACGAATCTGCCAATCTCGTCGAAGCGGTCCTGCAACATATGTCCGATGCGCTCGCCTCGGGCGAGACGGTGAAGATTTCCTCCTTCGGCACCTTTTCGGTCCGCGCCAAGACGGCCCGGGTCGGCCGCAACCCGAAGACGGGCGAGGAAGTGCCGATCTCGCCCCGCCGTGTCCTGACCTTCCGCCCCTCGCATCTGATGAAGGATCGCGTGGCCGCCGGGAAGAAGCGCTAAGGACGGCGGATGGACAAGTCGCCCGACGCCTTCCGCACCATCAGCGAGGTTGCCGAGTCGCTTGCCACCCCGGCACATGTGCTGCGCTTCTGGGAAAGCCGCTTTCCGCAGATCAAGCCGGTGAAACGGGCCGGAGGGCGGCGCTACTATCGCCCCTCGGACGTGGCGCTCTTGACCGGGATCAAGCGGCTTCTGCATGACGAAGGGCTGACGATCCGCGGCGTCCAGAAGATCCTGCGCGACCAGGGCGTACGCCATGTCGCCGGGCTTACGGACGATTCGGTCAGCCTCGACGACCTGATCACCCCGCCCGAAGCGCTGGAGGCCGAGGTTCCCGAAGCCGGCTTCGTCGCCATCGACGACCCCGACCCCGAGGAGGCCCCAGCCCCGCCCTCCCGGCCAGCCCGGGTGCCGGTCGAACAAAGCGGGCTGCCGCTCTTCGACCAACCCTTCGACGCGCCCCCCGCCTTGGCCCGCACCGCGCCGCCGAAGAAGCCCACCCTGCGCACCGATACCACTTTTGCCAGTCTGGTCAGGGCTTTGCCGCGCAATTCGGCGTCGGGGAACCGGCGAGAGCTGGCCGAAATCGCCCGACGGCTGGCCGCTTTGCGGGCGCAGATGGCCGCGCGGGCCGAAGGCGGCATCGGCTGACGCATCCATGCGCTTTCCTGCTTGCCCCGGCCCGGAATATCGCTATGTATCGCCCCGTGTCGGGCCGTAGCGCAGCCTGGTTAGCGCGTCCGTCTGGGGGGCGGGAGGTCGAGAGTTCGAATCTCTCCGGCCCGACCATCGAAAACCCGCCCGCCTGCCATCCGGCAGCGCGGGCGGTTTCACATCTGGCCTGCGGGGAGACGCGATGACATCCGGAGTGTTGCCCGCGCAGGCCCTGCGCCAGCTGATCGCCGAGGGCGCGCTTGCCGCCTCCCCCGCGATCCGGGACGACCAGATCCAGCCCGCCAGCCTCGACCTGCGGCTCGGCCCCGTGGCCTACCGGGTCCGGGCCTCGTTCCTGGCCGGGCATGGCCGCAGCGTGCAGGAACGGCTGGACGAATTCACCATGCACAAGGTGAACCTGGCCGAAGGCGCGGTGCTGGAGAAGAACTGCGTCTACGTGATCCCGCTGGCCGAACGGCTGGCGCTTCCGCAAGGCGTGACCGCTGTGGCGAACGCCAAAAGCTCCTCCGGCCGCCTCGACCTGCTGACCCGCACCATCACCGACGGCGGTGCCGAATTCGACCGCATCCCCGAAGGTTACACCGGCCCACTCTACGCCGAGGTCTGCCCGCGCAGCTTCTCGGTCCTCGTCCGCGAGGGCCAGCGCCTGAACCAGATCCGCTTCCGGCGCGGTCAGGCGGTCCTTTCCGACGCAGAATTGACCGCCCTCCACGCCGCGGACCCGCTGGTCTCGGGCGAGGCGGTGATCTCGGAAGGCCTCGGCTTTTCCGTCGACCTGAAGCCTGCTGCCGGCACCCTCGTCGGCTATCGCGCCAAGCCGCATACCGGGGTCGTCGATCTGGACAGGATCGGCCACTACCCCACCTCCGACTTCTGGGAGGAACTGCACGCCACCGACGGCCGCATAATCCTCGACCCCGGCGCCTTCTACATCCTCGTCAGCCGCGAGGCGGTGACGATCCCCCCCGACTATGCCGCCGAGATGGCGCCCTACCTCGCCATGGTCGGCGAATTCCGTGTCCATTACGCGGGCTTCTTCGATCCCGGCTTTGGCCATGCCGCCGCCGGGGGCACCGGGTCGCGCGGAGTGCTGGAAGTTCGCTGCCATGAAGCCCCCTTCGTGCTGGAACATGGTCAGGTTGTGGGCCGCCTGGTCTATGAGCGCATGTCCGAACGCCCCGAAACCCTCTACGGCGCGGGGATCGCTTCGAACTACCAGGGCCAGGGGCTGAAGCTCGCCAAGCAATTCCGGTCGGCCTGACGCGCGTTTCGTGCTAGGCTGCCCTGAATGACGCAGACCCCGTGGAGGGTGTCGATGCGGGCTCGCTTGGCAGGAGGACTGGCTCTCGGCCTTGCCGTGCTGACAGCGGCCCTGCCCGCCCATGCCAACCGCCTGACCTTCGAGGTCTGGCCCGACGCCTCGCCCGACCATGCCGTTTCCTGCACCTTCGCCCTGTCGGACGGCTGGATCAGCCTGGTCCAGGTCACCGGCGCCGGAATGCCCGGGCCGAAGCCGATGCGCTGGCGGGCCTCACAACCCGAAGTCGAGGCGCTCACGACCAGCCTGCAAGCCTTCGTCGGCGGCGAGCTGGGTTCGGTCGACCCCTATCTCTCCCGCCAGCCCCCCGCCCCCTTCCTGTCGGTGACTTGGATGACGCGGCTCGATGACCGCCTCAAGACCGGCCTCTACATCCAGCCCGGCCTCGCCCTGCCCCGCCCGCTGTCGCAGACGCTCGCCTCGCTCGGCCTCGACCGCCCCTGCGGCCTTACCGCCAGAGCCGCCGAGTGAGCTTCTGCACCTGCTTGGCCCGCGCGGCAAGGTCCCGCGCCTTCCTCGCCTGCTCGCGCTCTTCCGGCGTCATCTCCGCCTCGGGCTTGCCGCGTCGCGTGGCATAGTTCAGGCCTGCATCCATGGCGCTGCGCACAAGCATCCGCGCCAGCATGTTGAAAAGGCCGTTCAGGTTCATCCCTGCCTCCTCAGTCCTCGAACAACTCGCTCTGCCCCGCCAGGGCTTCCTCGTCCTCGTCCCCCGCCGCAGCCTGCCCCGGCAGCGGCCGCGAATCCAGAAGCCCCGCCGCCCGCAGCTCCTTCAGCCCCGGCAGGTCGCGCGCCGATTCCAGCCCGAAATGGTCGAGGAAGGTCTCCGTCACCACGAAGGTCACCGGCCTGCCCGGCGTCATCCGCCGCCGCCCCAGCCTTATCCATTCCAGCTCCATCAGCTGGTCCACCGTCCCCCGGCTGACCGCAACCCCCCGGATTTCCTCGATCTCCGCCCGCGTCACCGGCTGGTGGTAGGCCACGATCGCCAAGGTCTCGATCGCCGCGCGGGAAAGCTTGCGGACCTCCACCGTCTCGCGCCGCATCAGGAACCCCAGGTCGGCGGCGGTGCGGAAGGCATAGGCGTCGCCCACGCGCACCAGGTTCACCCCCCGCCCCTCGTACCGCCGCTTCAGATGCACCAGCGCCTCGGCCGGGTCCGCGCCATGCGGCATCCGCGCTTCCAGTTCCGCCAGCGTCACGGCTTCCGCCGAGGCGAACAGGATCGCCTCCACCATCCGCTCCTGCTCGCCCATCGGCGGGGCGTCGAACAGGCTGTTTTCCTCGTCCTGGGGCATCACCCCTCCTTCCGGCGCAATTCGATGGGGGCAAAGGTCTCGCCCTGCCGCAGCACCACCTGCCCGCGCTTCGCCATCTCCAGCACCGCCGCGAAATGCGCCGCCAGTGACGACCGCCGCGCCATCGGCGTCGCATCCCAGCCCTCGGGCAGGAAGCTTACCAGCGTCGCCCAGTCGCCCACATAGCCGATCAGCCCGCGCATCCGCTCCAGCGCCTGCTCCATCGTGTAGACATGTTCGCGGTCCAGGACAAAGGGCCGGAACTCGTCCTTGGTGCGGATCTGCGCATAGGCGCGCATCAGGTCCAGAAGCGTGGCGGTATAGCTGACCTTGCGGTGATGGGTCAGGTCTTCCGGCACCCCGCGGGCGAAGAAATCCCGCCCCAGCTGGTCGCGTCCCATCAGCCGGGCGGCGGCATCGCGCATCGCCTGCAAGCGCTCCAGCTGGAAGGCCAGATGCGCCGCCAGGTCCTCGGCGCTTGGCCCTTCGTCGCCCGGTTCCGGCGGCAACAGCAGCCGCGATTTCAGGAAGGCAAGCCAGGCCGCCATCACCAGATAATCCGCCGCCAGCTCGATCCGCAGCGTCCGCGCCCTTTCGACGAAGCCCAGATATTGCTCGGCCAGCTTCAGGACGGAAATCTTCCGCAGGTCGACCTTCTGCGTGCGGGACAGCGTGAGCAGCAGATCCAGCGGCCCCTCGAACCCGTCGACATCGACGATCAGCGCCTCGGCGGCCAGCCGATCCTCGGGCGAGATGCGTTCGGGCTGCTCCCAGTCTTCCTCAGCCATGCGCCAGCTCTGCCAGCGCCGCCTCGACATCCGCCGTCGCCGACCGTCGCGCCGCCACCGCCGCCTCGGCCCTTGCCAGCGCCTCGGGGCCCATCGCCCCGGCCGCACCCGCGACCTCGACCATCTCGGCCATGTCGCCCTTGCAGTGCAGCGCCACATCCACTCCCGCCGCGATCGTCCGCGCGGTGCGTTCGGCCAGGGTTCCCGACAAGGCCTGCATGTTCAGGTCATCCGACATGAGCAGGCCCTTGAATCCGATCTCCTCGCGGATCACCCGGATCATCCTGGGCGATTGCGTGGCGGGCCGGTCAGGATCAAGCGCCGCAAAGACCAGATGCGCCGTCATCGCCATCGGCAGGTCGGCCAGCGCCCGGAACGGCGCGAAATCCACCGCCGCCAGCTCCTCATGCGAGGCTTCTACCGTCGGCAGGTCGTGATGCGTATCCACATGGGAAAGCCCGTGCCCCGGCATATGCTTCATCACCGGCAGCACCCCGCCGGCCATCAGCCCCTCGGCCACCGCGCGCCCGATCCGCGCCACGGTCTCCGGGTCGCGGCCATAGCAGCGGTTCATCAGGAAGGGATGCGTCTCGGGCCGCACCACGTCCAGCGTCGGGATGCAGTCGGCGTCGATCCCCACCGCCGCCAGTTCCGCCGCCATTACCGTGGACCGCAGCCGCATCACCCGCTCCGCCGCCTCCAGCGATCCGGCCCCGTCCACCGTATCCAAGGGCGGCGTCCATTCCCGCCAATGGGGGCTGCGCAGCCGCTGCACCCGCCCGCCCTCCTGATCGACCAGCACCGGCGCATCCCGGCCCACCGCCTCGCGCAGGTCGGCGGTCAGGCGCCGCAGCTGGCCCGGGGTCTCGATGTTGCGGGCGAAGACGATGAAGCCGAACGGGTCGGCCTCGCGATAGAAAGCGCGCTCCTCGGGCAGAAGGTCCGGCCCGGCGCAGCCGAAGATCACGGCGCCACGGCCCACCGTCATTTCTGCGGCACCGGAATGCAGACCGCATTCTCGCTGACAAAGGCAGAACAGAAGCGCCGCGCGTCATCCTCGCCCTCGAAGCCATGCGCCCGCAGCCGATAGAAGGTGCGCCCGCCGCTCTCCGCCGGTTGCACCACCATCGCCTTCCCCGCCATCAGCTCGCCGAAGCGGCCCTGCAGGCGCACCCATTCGGCCCGCGCCTCCTCTGCCGTGTCGAAGGTGCCGAACTGCACCAGCCTTGTGCCGGGGGCGATCGTCGCCGGATCGACCTCGTTCATCGCGGCCTGCGCCACCGTCGCCGCCGTCGCCGCCGGAGCAGCCGCGACCGCCGCCCGCGCGCCGGGCCGGGCCCTGGGCCGCGGCGAGACGGTGATCGCCCCTTCGGGCGCGGGCTCGGCCATCTCTTCCGCCAGGGTCACGTCGTCCACGACCGCCGCATCGCCCGGAATTTCCCCCAGCGCCTCGGCCAAAGCCGCATCCACGGCAATCTCGGTCGGGTTCGCGCTTTCGGTCGGCGGGGCCGCCGCCAGCGCCAGATCGGCATCCGCCGTCAACGCGGTTGCCGGGGCCGAGGCCTCGGACAGTTCCGGCATCGGATCGCCGCCCAGACCCGCAGTATCCTCGGGCGCAAGCTCCACCGGGCGCGGGGCCAGCAACAGCTTTTCCGGAGGTGGGGCGGCAATGCCGACGGCAGCCACGGTGTTGACGGCAAGGCCTTGGTTGTCAGCGACCTCGCCCCCCGGATCGGTGGGCGAAATCCGCATCGGCCCTTCCATCGCCTGGATCACCGGCACGCCGTTCACGTCGCGCACCGCCAGCTTGTAGCCCCAAAAGCCCAGACCCAGCACCAGCACCAGCGAGGTCAGGCCCCCCGCAAGATTGATCTTCCGTTGCAGCTTGTCTGCAGCCGCAGCATCCCGGGCGCCCTGTCGCGGGGCCTGCCTCTCGGACGAGAAGCCGCCGCCGAAGTCATAATCTGCGTCCGCCATCTGCTGCCCCTGCCTGCGGGGTGGTTGATCCGCCCCTCGCATTCACGCCTTGTCCCCGGCGGGGCGCCGTTCGTCAGCGCATTTCCTCGACCGGGGTCACGCCAAGGATACCAAGGCCTGCGCAAATAACAACGCCCACGGCCCGGGCGAGGGCGATTTTCGCCAAGGATTTTGCGGTATCCCCCTGGAGGAACCGCAAGCTGTCATCATCGTTGCCCTTGTTCCACAGCCCGTGGAAGTCCGAGGCCAGCTCGTACAGGTAGAAGGCCACCCGGTGCGGCTCATGCCCCTTGGCCGCGATCTCCACCAGCCGGGGCCATTCGCCCAGCTTGCGGATCACCTCCAGTTCGGCCTCGTGCCCCAGATGAGCCAGATGCGCCGCCGAAAGCGAGGCATCGCTCACATCCAGCCCCGTCTCGCTGCGCGCTTTCCGCAGGATCGAATTCACCCTTGCATTGGCATATTGCACATAGAAGACCGGATTGTCCTTCGACTGCTCCGTCACCTTGTCGAAGTCGAAGTCCAGCGCCACGTCGTTCTTCCGCGTGAGCATGACGAAGCGGACCACATCCGGCCCCACCTCGTCGATCAGGTCGCGAAGCGTGACGAAGGTCCCCGCCCGCTTCGACATCTTGACGATCTGCCCGCCCTTCAGAAGCTTCACCAGCTGGATCAGCTTGATGTCCAGCGTCACCCGGTTCTCCGACAGCGCCGCGACGACCGCCTTCAGCCGTTTGACATAGCCGGAATGGTCCGCCCCGAAGATGTTGATCAGCTCGTCGAACCCGCGCTCCACCTTGTTCCAGTGGTAGGCGATATCCGGCGCGAAATAGGTCCAGGCCCCGTCCGACTTCTGCACCGGCCGGTCCTGGTCATCCCCGAAGGCGGTGGAGCGGAACAGGGTCTGCTCCCGCGGCTCCCAGTCCTCCGGCGCCTTGCCCTTCGGCGGCTCCAGCACGCCGGTGTAGATCAGCCCCAGCCCGCGCAGCCGTTCGATCGCCGCCTCGATCTGCCCGGTGCCATACAGCGCCTTCTCCGACGAATAGACGTCCATCGTCACGCCCAGCGCCGCCAGGTCGTGCCGGATCATCGCCATCATCATGTCGGTGGCAAAGACCCGCACCTCGGCCAGCCATTCACTCTCCGGCATATCCAGGAGCCGGTCGCCATGCATGGCCTTCAAGGCCTCGCCCACCGAAATCAGGTAATCACCCGGATACAGCCCCTCGGCGATCTCGGGCGACAGCCCATTCGCCTCGCGATACCGCTCATAGGCGCTGCGGGCCAGCACATCGACCTGCCCGCCCCCGTCGTTGATGTAATATTCCCGCGTGACCGCATAACCCGCGAAATCCAGAAGCGAGGCCAGCGCATCGCCCACCACCGCACCGCGGGCATGGGCCACATGCATCGGTCCCGTCGGGTTGGCGCTGACGAACTCCACGTTCACCTTGCGCCCCTCACCCAGGGTTGAGCGTCCGTAGTCCGCCCCCCGCTCCAGCACCTCGCGCACCAGCCCCTGCCAGGCCGCAGGCTCCAGCCGCAGGTTCAAAAACCCCGGCCCCGCCACATCCGCCCCCGCGATGCGAGGGTCCTCCATCAGCCGCACCGCCAGCGCATCGGCAATCGCGCGCGGCTGCATCCCCGCCGGCTTCGCCAGCACCATCGCCGCATTGGTCGCCATCTCGCCATGGCCCGCATCGCGCGGCGGCTCCACCGCGACGCCGCTCAGGTCGAGGCCCGCAGGCAGCACGCCCCCGACCATCAGCGCCTCAAGCTCGGCCACCACAAGCTCACGGATATCGGCGAACAGGTTCATTTGATCACATCCTCTGATGCCCAAGGCCATGCCAGAGGCCCGATCAGAGGTCAAGAAGAGGCAGGGGATCACCCCTGCCGCCAATCCTCCAGCGCCGCATTCTCTTCCCCGGTGCCGCCCGCTGCGAAGGGCGACATCACCCCCCGGTTGCGGAAGTAGTAGGTCTCCCGCGCCCCGAAGTAGAAGGCGACGATGGCACCCAGCAGCCACCACAGTGGCTCCGGCACCGCGTTCAGCCCCACCATCCGCTTGGCAAAAGCCTCCGGATCGACCATCGCATAGGTGAAAAACCCCAGCGTTCCGAAGGCCAGGAAGGGCCGCGGCAGCCGGTTCAGCCCATTCACCAACCGGTCGAACCACGATAACGCCGGGTGCTGGTACTCCTCGCCCAGCTGCCGCAGCGCGGCCATCTGCGCCTCGGCCGACAGCTCCATCTTCTTCGTCGCCGAAGGCAGGAAGACCTCCGCCACCCCCTGCGCCGCTTCCCCCAGCGCACTCACCGCCGCGGGAGAGCCGATCAGCTTGCCGATCATCCCCATGCCGACACCCGCGCCGCATGCTGCGCCGCCGTCAGGTGGTATTTCGGCGCAATGAAGGCCTCGGCTCGCCTGATCCAGCCACCCTTGCCGCCATCCTTTGCCCGCGCATATTTCCGGCTGGCCGGGCGCTTGTCCGCCAAGGCGTAGTAATAGTTCCGCCGCGCGATCCCATAGGCATCCACCAGATGCGCGGGCGCCGCCTCAAAGGCCGCCTGCGCCGCGCGAATGGTCTGCGGCCCGATCTCGCCATCGGGATCGCAAGGAAACCCCATGTCGGTCAACAGCCGCTGCAGGATCTTCACCGCATTGCCGCCCGCGTTCACATACATGTCGAAGACCGAGGCCTGCAGCGCCTCCGGCAGGGCCGCGATCCCCGGCCGCTTGAAGTAGTGCTCCAGATAGATTTCCACCGCCTGCGCCCGCGTCAGCGCCTTCACATCGGCCAGATCGATCCGGCTGTCGCGGTTCACATCGATCCCCAGCCGCCGAAGCGTGTGGATCGTCACCCCATGGTTCGTGGCCCCGCCCGGATCGTCCGGGTCGTTCACGAAATCGCCCTCGCGGGTCACGATCTCTTCGGCAATCTCCCGGACATTCGGCATCGGCACCCCCTTCAGATCGGGGGACAGCCTGCCAGGACGGCCTTAACGCCGCCCTGCCGCAGCGCGCGCTCAGCTTGCGGGCTTGGCGCCGGGATCGACGTAGACGCCCTGCTCCTTCAGCGCGTCGACCACTTCCTTCGGCATGTATTTCTCGTCATGCTTGGCCAGGACCTCGGTCGCGACGAAGGTATCGCCCTCCATCCTGCCCAGAGCGATCATCCCCTGCCCCTCGCCGAACAGGTCCGGCAACACGCCGGTATAGCGCACCGGCACCGTTGCATTGGTGTCCGTCACCGCAAAGGCCACCTCGGTGCCCTCGCCCCGCCGGATCGAACCCTCGACGACCAGCCCGCCGATGCGGAACATCTCCTCGGAGGGTGGCGGCGAAGCGACAACCTCGGTGGGGCTGCGGAAATAATTCAGCGCCGTCGAGGGAACGAAGAAGTAGATCACGCCCACCATCGAGATCAGCGCCACCGCCGCCAGCGCGATCACCTGGATGCGCCGCTGCTTCTTCAACCCCTTCAGCCCGCGGAATTCCTGCTTGCCACTCATCGCTCGCATCCCTTGCTCCTGCGGGCTTTCTGCCACAAGGAAGGTGGGAAGGCATTGACCTCGGTCAAGTGCCTGTCACGGAAAGACCGGAGCCAGCATCAGCCCCTCGGCCTCGGGCAGCCCCAGCATCAGGTTCGCGTTCTGGATCGCCTGGCCCGAGCTTCCCTTGGTCAGGTTGTCCAGCACCGCCACGACCATCGCCCGCCCGGGAATCCGGTCGCCGATGACGCCCAGATGGCAGAAGTTCGATCCCGCGATGTCGCGGGTCGAGGGCAGCGCACCGAAGGGGAGGACTTGCAGGAAGGGCTCGTTTTCATACGCCTTTTCAAGCACCTGATGGACGGTCTTCGCATCGCCCTTCACATAGACCGTGGCAAGGATCCCCCGGTTCATCGGCAGAAGATGCGGCGTGAACTGCACACGGACCGGCCGCCCCGCCACCTTGGAAAACTCCTGGTCGAACTCTCCCAGATGCCGGTGCTTGCCGCCCGCCGAATAGGTGTGCGTCCCGCCGGACAATTCGGCGTGAAGCAGATTCTCCTTCAGGCTTCGCCCCGCGCCCGAAACGCCGGCCTTCAGGTCGATCAGGATATCGTCCAGGTCGATGCAGCCCGCCGCGATCAGGGGCCGCAGCGCGAACTGCCCGGTCGCCGCATTGCACCCCGTGCCAGCGACCAGCCGCGCCGCCCTGATCTCGTCACGGTAGAACTCGGTCAGCCCGTAGACCGCCTCCTTCTGGACATCCACTGCCGTATGCGGCTGGCCATACCACTTCTCGTATTCCGCCGGGTCGCGCAGCCGGAAGTCGGCGCTGAGGTCGACGATCCGCAAGCTCCGCGGCAGCTTCGCCACCACCTCCTGCGTCGTCGCATGGGGCAGCGCGCAGAAGCAGAGGTCCACGCCGGAAAAGTCGATCTCCTCGATCTTCGCAAGCTTCGGCAGGTCGAGATGCCGAAGGAAGGGAAAGACCTCCGCCATGGACATCCCCGCCTTGCGGTCCGCCGACAGGGCCACGATGCGCATCGAGGGATGCGTCGCGATCAGTCGGACAAGCTCTGCCCCCGTATAGCCCGAGGCCCCGAGGATGGCGATGCGATGGGTCATGGCTTGGGCTCCGCAACAGAAACGCGCCCTCTTTGCGCCGCTCCCGCTCGCAATGCAAGACCATCCCACCGGCCCGGCGAAAAACGACCCTTCGCATTGCTCTTTTCCAAATACTCTCCGGGGGTTTGGGGGTCGAAGCGCCCCCGACGCCCGAGGAGGAGGCGAAGCCCGACGACGAGACAAAAGGTCTTCGCGCGTCAGCGCTCAATATGACACCCGTTTCAACCCGACCGATCCGCCCCGTAGGGTGGGTCGTTCTGCGCCTCCGGCGCAGGTTGACCCACCGCCCCGTCAGGTTAAGAAACTCTGAACGCCCGCAGATAAGCCACTGAAATCATTGATCCAGAAACCCTGCCCGCGCGCGGGCAGATCACGGCACCGGCGTCCACATCACATCCTCGACCCGCGGTGCCCCGGTCGCCAGCATCACCACCCGGTCGAACCCCATCGCGATCCCCGCAGCCGGGGGCATCAGGGCCAGCGCCGCCAGGAAATCCTCGTCCAGCGGATAGCTCTCCCCATAGACCCGCGCCTTCTCGGCCATCTCCGCCTGAAACCGCCGCCGCTGCTCGCCCGGGTCGGTCAGTTCCCCGAACCCGTTCGCCAGCTCCACCCCACAGGCATAGACCTCGAACCGCTCCGCCACCCGACCGTCCCCCGGCACCTTCCGCGCCAGGGCCGCCTCCGCCGCGGGGTAGCGGTCCAGGATCGTCACCCGCCCCAGCCCCAGCTTCGGCTCCACCTTCTCCGACAGCACACGGCTCAGCATGTCCGACCAGGTGTCGTCCGCCGCCCGCCGCACCCCGATCCGGTCCAGCTCCGCCCCGAGCCGCCCCGCATCCGTCGCCCCGTCCGCCCGGATCGAGCCCAGAAGGTCGACCCCGGCATGGGTCGCGAAAGCCTCGGCCACCGACAGCCGCTCCGGCCCCCCGAAAGGATCACAGACCCGGTCCCGGAACCGCAGCACCGGGGTCCCCGCAGCCTCGGCCGCCAGCCGCAGGAAGGCGACGGTATCGGCCATCAGGGTCTCATACCCCTCGCCGACCCGGTACCATTCCAGCATCGTGAACTCCGGCGAATGCAGCGGACCCCGCTCCCGGTTGCGCCAGACATGAGAGAAGGCATGGATCCGGGTCTCCCCCGCCGCCAGCAGCTTCTTCATCGCGAATTCGGGCGAGGTGTGGAGATACATCTGCCGCCCCAGCCCGTCATTCCCGATGGTCTCGGTCGCGAAGCCATGCAGGTGGGCCTCGTTCCCCGGCGAGGTGGCCAGCGCCGCCGGGTCGACCTCGGTGAAGCCTTCCCCCGCCAGCCAGCCCCGGATCGCCGCCTGGATGCGGTTCCGGGTCAGAAGAAGCGGGCGACGGTCGGCGTGGCGCGAGGGGGTCCACCAGGGAGTGTCCGGGGCAGAGGAGGGATTCATCTGGAAATTCCGGTTCGGATCGGTTAGGGCGCGCGGATAACGGGCGGTCTAGGGGACCGGCCCCCCATTCACAAGGACCAACCCGTGAAAGTCATCGCCTCCTCGCTTCGCAAGGGCAACGTCGTCGAGATGGACGGCAGGCTCTATGTCGTCCTGACCGCCTCGAACTTCCATCCCGGCAAGGGGACGCCCACCACCAGCGTCGACATGCGGCGGATTTCGGACGGGACGAAGGTCAGCGAACGGTGGCGGACGACCGAGATGGTCGAGAAGGCCACGGTGGACGAGCGGGAGTATGATTTCCTCTACGAGGACGGGGAAGGCTTCCACTTCATGGAGCCGACCACCTATGAGCAGGTCGTCGTCACCGAGGATATTTTGGGCGCGAACAAGGCCTACCTGCAGGAAGGCATGCGCTGCTATGTGAAAACCTTCGACGGGGTTCCGATCGCGATGGAAGTGCCGCAGAAGATCACCGTCGAGATTCTGGAGACCGAGCCGGTGACGAAGGGGCAGACCGCGTCGTCGTCCTACAAGCCCGCGACGGTGCAGAACGGCCTTCGGGTCATGGTTCCCCCCCATATCGGGCCGGGCACGCGGATCGTGATCAACACCGACGACGACAGCTATGTCGAGCGGGCGAAGGACTGACTGCCCGCGCGCGGGCGGCTTTTGCAACCCATAGATTTCAACGGGTTGCCTGCGAGCATTAAGGAATTCGCAAGATTTGTAAGGCACGCCCCCGGGCGTGCCTTTTCGTTCGCGGGACCATCTTGAGAGCCGGCCAGAAGCCCGGCCTACGGCGCCAGTTCGCCGGCCTCGATGCGGAAGGGCAGGATGTTGCCGGGGGGCGGCAAGGGGCAGATGGCGAAGTCGGTGAAGGCGCAGGGGGGCGAGATGGCGCGGTTGAAGTCGAGCGTGATCTCGGTCCCGGACGGGTCCTCGCCGAAGAGGAAGCGGCAGGCCGGATAGGTTTCGCCCGCTGTGGCGTCGCGGAAGACGAACATCGGTTTGCCGGATTTCCAGTGTGTCGGGGTCAGGGTGACGGTCTTGCCCTGATGCTGGAACGTTGCGCGGTGGGTCAGGGTGACAGCAGCGGTAGAGCCGTCTTTCATCGTGATTTCAGCGGCCTCCGGGGTAAGGCTTTCCCATTTCGCGCGGACGATCCAGTCCGGGTCGTCGGAAAAATACCGCAGCGTGAGGGTCGGCTGGCGCGTCAGGTCGCGAACGCGGAGCGCCGGGATGCCGTCGACGGTGTGGATTTCCAAAAGGAACGGGTCGACGCGAAGCTGCGGGAAGGCATCGGGGACCGGCTGGAAGGGTTGCGGCGCTTCACCGGGGCGGGCGAAGGTCGCACCAGCTTCGGTGAGGTCCAGAGTGCCGAGGAGGTCCGGGCCCGAGGGCAATTGCACCGGCTGTGCCGCCCCGACGCTGTGCTGGCCCGGCGCGAGGTCGGTCCGGGCGACGAGGTTCAGCCAGCCGTCAGGCGCGGTCAGGGCGGCAAGGCGGGCGGCGCGGTGGTCTGCAAGCGGGATCATGTGGCGAGGATAGGCTGCCGGACGGGCGCTGCCTAGTGGGCGCGGCGCAGACCAGCGCCTTCCGTGGGATCGCCGCGACTTTTTGCGAATGAGACGCAATCTTAATTGATTGATTTCGCTTTACTTTATGCCAGAATCGCCCTACCCAGCCCCTATCGGGGAGTAGCGACCGCCAGCGATGGCGGAGGCACGTCAACATACTCGCGGGGCCGTTCCGCGTGGCGTGTCCGGTCCTTCAAGGGCTTTGCAAGACCGTGGCGAAGGGACTCTGCGGGCGGGGTCCGTCCATCGCCCGGATCAGCCCTGAGGAACCGACAATGACCCCGATCTCCATCGGCGTGCTTGCCGTTTCGATGTCAATCGATGCCTTCGTCGCGTCAGTCGGCAAGGGAGCAGCATCGCAGCGCCCGACCCTTGGCCATGCGCTGCGCACCGGCGCGATCTTCGGGCTGGTGGAAGCCGTGACCCCGATCATGGGCTGGGCGGCAGGCGTTGTCGCCAGCCGGTATGTCGCGGCGGTGGACCACTGGATCGCCTTCGCGCTGTTGTCCGCCGTGGGGGTCCACATGGTTCTGCAGGCCATGACCCGCAAGGACAGCACCGAGCCGCAGCCATCTTCGCTGTGGACGACCATTGCCACGGCGATCGGCACCTCGATCGACGCGATGGCGGTCGGGGTTTCGCTGGCCTTTCTGGAAGTGAACATCTTCGTCATCGCGCTGGCCATCGGCGTCGCGACCATGCTGATGAGTTCGACCGGAATCCTTGCTGGTCGCTTTCTGGGCCAGCGCTTCGGGCGGATCGCCGAAACCATCGGCGGCATTGCGCTGTTCGGACTCGGGTCCACGATCCTGGTCGAGCACCTGATGGCGGGCTGATCTCGAACCAACCGAAGCCCGCCGTTGATCAGGCGGCCTCGAACGTGATCTTCCGGCGCAGGAACTGGGTCGCCTTGTTGGACACAGAAGCCGGATCCCCGGTGGTCAGGAATTTCGACTGCGTGCCAGATCCGAGAAATTGCGGGCGGCGGGTCAGGTAGTCGGCAAGGCTTTCGGCCACGAGATTGGCCTGGGAATAGACCTTGACCCCCTGCCCCAGAGCCTCGGCGAAGATCTTCTCCATCAGGGGATAATGCGTGCAGCCGAGGATCGCGGCCTCGGGGTTGGGCATCCGGCGCTTCAGCGCCTCGACATGGGAGCGGACGAGGGCTTCGGCGAGGATTTCGTCGCCCTGTTCGATGGCATCGACCACGCCGCCGCAGGGCTGGGCCTCGACGTCGACACCGATGGCGCGGAAGGCCAGTTCGCGCTGGAAGGCCCGTGACGCGACGGTGGCGGGGGTGGCGAAGAGGGCGACATGCTTGACGGCCACTTCGCGCGGCGGCGAATTGTCGCCCCACTGGCGTTCGGTCAAGGCCTCGATCAGCGGGACGAAGACGCCGAGGACGCGCTTCTCCGGCGGGACCCAGGTTTCCTGCATCCGCTTCAGCGCCGCGGCAGAGGCGGTGTTGCAGGCCAGGATCACCAGATCGCACCCCTCGACCCAGAGCCGTTCAGTGGCGGCGCAGGTCAAAGCGAAGATGTCGTCGGAATCGCGGACGCCGTAGGGGGCATGGGCATTGTCGCCGAAATAGACAAAGGGGATATCCGGCAGGCGCTTTGTCAACGCATCAAGAACGGTAAGCCCGCCGAGGCCCGAATCGAAGACACCTACCGCCATGCCCTGCCCTTTTCGCCTGCCCGCGGGTCATCCTGCCCGCTTGTGGGTTGCATCATAGGCAGAGCGGCCCGGTTTCGGAAGGGCTGCGACATCGGGCCGGGCTTTTTCTGCGCTGTCACGGCATTTACATCAGAACAGGTTTTCACCAGAAGCATGGCTCGTGTTAATGTGCTTCGGGTTTGAAAGAGGATGACGGGATGGATTGGGACAAGCTGAGGATCTTTCACGCGGTGGCGGAGAAAGGCAGCCTGACCCATGCGGGCGATGTGCTGCACCTGTCGCAATCGGCGGTCAGCCGGCAGATCCGCGCGCTGGAGGAGAGCCTGGCAGTGACGCTGTTCCACCGCCATGCGCGGGGGCTGATCCTGACCGAACAGGGCGAGCTTCTGTTCGACGCGACGCAGCAGATGGTGCGGCGGCTGGATGCGACGGCGGCGCGGATCCGGGACAGCGAGGACGAGGTCTTCGGCGAGCTGCGGGTCACGACGACGATGGGGTTCGGCACGCTGTGGCTGGCCCCGCGTCTGGCGCGGCTCTATGAGAAATACCCGGCGCTGAAGATCGACCTGATGCTGGAAGAGCGGGTCCTGGACCTGCCGATGCGCGAGGCGGATGTGGCGATCCGCATGAAGGAGCCCTCCCAGGCCGACCTGATCCGCAAGCGGCTGATGCAGATCCGGATGCAGCTGTTCGCAACGCCGGAATACCTGGCGGCGCATGGCACGCCGGTGACGATGGACGATTTCTCCAGCCACCGGCTGATCGCGCAGCATGCGGGGACGCCGCAGGTGGCGGCGGGGGCCTCGCTGGTGGCGGAGTTGATGACGCATGACATCCCGTCCACGCTGACGGTGAACAACTATTTCGGCGTGTTGCAGGCAGTGCTGAACCATCTGGGGATCGGGGTGCTGCCGGATTACCTGACGGACGATTTCCCCAATCTGGTGCGGGTCCTGCCGGATGTGCAGAGCGGCGAGGTGCCGGTCTTCCTGGCCTACCCCGAGGAACTGCGGCATTCCAAGCGGGTGGCGGCCTTCCGGGACTTCGTGACCGAGGAAATCATGACCTTCCGCCGCCGCCAGTCCGAGGAGGCGGCGGCGTGAAATGCTGCCATGCAGCATCTGCATAACGGCAATGCCCAAACGTCGGGCATTCCTGACTTGTTTGCGCAAGCACGGGGCACTATTTCAACTCTCGAAGCGGCGACGAGCTTGGCTCTTGCCCCTTCGTACCTCCCTGTTGGACTTGGCCGAGCGGAAGCTCGGCCTTTTTTTTCATCCAAGCGCTGCCAGACGCGCCTGAAGGAAGGCGCGGTCGGCGGGCCATGTCATAGACAAGGCGATCAGGCGGCACAGCGCGCTTTGCGGCTCACCGGCCCCGGGCGCATGCGGGCCCGGAAGCGGCCAAAAAATTTCGCGAAAATTTGGCCCCCGCGCGCTGGCTGCGGTTTGCCCTTCCCCGGCCTTTCCCTTATGAGGCGGGCCAAGCCGCCAGAGGGGATGCCATGCAAGAGCCCGCCATCACGCCGGACCTCGTCGCCAGCCACGGGATCAAGCCCGATGAGTGGGAGCGGCTGCTGGGCATCCTGGGGCGGAAGCCCACTTTCACCGAGCTGGGCATCTTTTCCGCGATGTGGAACGAGCATTGTTCCTACAAGTCGTCGAAAATCCATCTGAAGAAGCTGCCGACCACCGGGCCGCAGGTGATCTGCGGGCCGGGCGAGAATGCGGGCGTGGTCGATATCGGCGACGGGCAGGCGGTGATCTTCAAGATGGAGAGCCACAACCACCCCTCCTATATCGAGCCGCATCAGGGTGCCGCGACCGGCGTCGGCGGCATCCTGCGCGACGTGTTCACCATGGGCGCACGCCCCATCGCGGCGATGAACGCGCTGTCCTTCGGCGTGCCCGATCACCCCAAGACCGCGCATCTGGTCAAGGGCGTGGTCGAGGGCGTTGGGTCCTACGGCAATGCCTTCGGGGTGCCGACGGTCGGGGGCGAGGTGCGGTTCCATCGCAGCTACAACGGCAATTGCCTGGTCAACGCCTTTGCCGCCGGCTTGGCGGATACCGACAAGATCTTCTACTCGGCGGCTTCGGGCGTGGGGATGCCGGTGGTCTACCTCGGCGCCAAGACGGGGCGCGACGGGGTGGGCGGGGCGACGATGGCCTCGGCCGAATTCGACGACACGATCGAGGAGAAGCGTCCGACGGTGCAGGTCGGCGACCCCTTCACCGAGAAGCGCCTGCTGGAGGCCTGTCTGGAGCTGATGGCCTCTGGCGCAGTCATCTCCATCCAGGACATGGGCGCGGCGGGGCTGACCTGTTCAGCGGTCGAGATGGGCGACAAGGGCGGCCTTGGCATCCGGTTGCAGCTGGACGACGTGCCGCAGCGCGAGACGGGGATGACGGCCTACGAGATGATGCTGTCCGAGTCGCAAGAGCGGATGCTGATGGTGCTGAAGCCCGAGATGGAGGCGGAAGCGCGGGCGATCTTCGTCAAATGGGATCTGGACTTTGCCATTGTCGGCGAGACGATCCCCGAGGATCGCTTCCTGATCCTGCATGGCAACGAGGTGAAGGCGGACATTCCGCTGTCGAAGCTGTCGTCCTCGGCACCGGAATATGACCGGCCTCATGTGCCCTCTCCCGACCCGGCACCCCTGCCGCAGGTGCCCGCGATCACCCCGATTGCGGCACTGAAGGCGCTGATCGGCTCGCCCTCCTATGCGCACAAGGGCTGGGTCTATGAACAGTATGACAGCCAGGTGGGGGCCGATACCGTGCTGCCGCCCGGCGCCGGGGCTGGCGTGGTGCGGGTGCACGGCACCGGCAAGCTCTTGGCCTTCACCTCGAACGTGACGCCGCGCTATGTGAAGGCGAACCCGTTCGAGGGCGGCAAGCAGGCGGTGGCGGAAGCCTACCGGAACCTCGTGGCGGTGGGGGCGAAGCCCCTGGCGACGACCGACAACCTCAACTTCGGCAACCCGGAAAAGCCCGAGATCATGGGCCAGTTCGTGGGCGCGCTGGAAGGGATCGGGGCGGCGGTGAAGGCGCTCGATATGCCCATCGTGTCGGGGAACGTGAGCCTCTACAACGAAACCGATGGCAGCGGCATCCTGCCGACGCCGACCATCGGTGCGGTCGGGATCATGAAGGCCGAGGAACTGATCGCGGGCCAGCCGCAGGACGGCGACATCGCGGTGGTGATCGGCGAGACGCGGGGGCATCTGGGGCAGTCGGCATTGCTGGCCGAGGCCTTCGGGATCGAGGCGGGCGAGCCGCCGCCCGTCGACCTGACGCTGGAAGCGAATGCGGCCAAGGCGCTGCTGGCGAACCGCAGGCGCATCCGTGCCGCGCGGGACCTGGGCGACGGGGGCCTCGCGCTGGCGGCGTTCCGCATGGCCGAGGGCGCTGGCATTGGCCTGACGCTGAAGACCGGCGAGATCGGCCAGCTTTTCGGCGAGGACCAGGCGCGCTATCTGGTGGCGATCCGGGCCGAGGACCTGGCGGCCTTCATGGCGGCGGCGGGCGGGGTCAAGGTGACTCAGGTGGGCAAGTTCGGCGGCGACAAGGTGACGTTCGGGATGGAGAGCGCGCCGATGGCGGATCTGTCGCGGCTGTACCGTTCGGCCTTTGCGGCGGTGGTCGGGGTCTGATGCTGCGGCCCGCGACGGCCCGTGACCTCGATCTGATCGCGGCCCTCTGGCTGGCGCCGACGAATGCGCAATGGATCGAACCGCCGGAAGAGGGCGAGATCGAGGGGGCCATCGGGCGCGGCGAGGCCTTCCTCTGGGACCTGGACGGCGAGGTCGCGGGTTTCGCCACGATGATGACCTGGGTGCCGCAGGTCTATGGGCTTTCCGCCCTGGTCAGCACGCGGCCCGGACAGGGCGAGCCACTGCTGCGGGCCGTCCTGGCCCGGGTCTTCGGACCGTTGCAGGGCCATCGGATCGGCTTGGACGTGACGGTGGACAATGCCCGCGCGCTACGGCTTTACGAAGGGCTCGGGTTCCAGCGCGAAGGCCACATTCGCGAATGCTGGAAGCGGCCCGGTGGCGACTGGATCGACTGCTACCTGATGGGCCTCTTGGCGCGGGAGTGGCGGCGATGAGCCTGCGTCCAGCGGCACCGGCCGATTTCGCCTTCATCCGCGGGCTTGCCAGCCGCCCGGACTATGCGCCCTTCATCACCGACGAGGACGATGCGGTCTTGGCCGAGTATCTGGCCGACCCCGCCTCGCGGCTGCTGATCTGGGAGATGGCGGGCGAAGCCGCGGGCTTTGCGCTCTTCTGCAAGATCGGCGAGCCCTCCGGCGCGGTGGAGTTGCGCAGGCTGGCGCTGGCCGGTGTGGGCGGCGGCCAGGGGCAGGCCTTCCTGCGGGCGCTGCTGGACTACGGGTTCGGCACGCTGAAGGCCGCGCGGGTCTGGCTGGATGCGTCGTCGGAGAACCCGCGGGCGATGAGGGTCTACGAGCGCGCAGGTTTCACGCTGGAGGGGCGACTGCGGCAGCACTGGTATCGCCCGGTGCCGGGGCGGGTGGTGGACCTGATGCTTTACGGGATGCTGCGGCCGGAATGGGAAGCCCTTGAACCGCTTCCGGCGCGGGCCTAGGTTGAAGCCAAAGGAGACGCCGAATGCCCATCGAAGCCCGTGACATCGAAACCCTGCTGCGGGAGGCCTTTCCGAAGGCGAAGATCAGCGTGCAGGGCGACGACGGTGCGCATTTCGCGGCGGAGGTGATCGACGAGTCCTTCCGCGGGCTGAACCGGGTGCAGCAGCAGCGCGCGGTCTATGCCGCGCTGAAGGGCAAGATGGACGGCCCGAACGGCGCGCTGCACGCGCTGGCGCTGACGACGAAGGCGCCGGAGTAAAGCGGCTCGCCGCCCGCCTTGTCGGGCGCCGGGTCAGCCCCTATCTTCAGGCGGGCCCTATCTTCAGGCGGTTTTTCGGGCGGAGGGATGCGGGATGGCGACGGGTGCGGGACTAGGCGGGCTGGTGTCCGTGCTCATGCCGCTGGTGGGGATCGTGACCATGCTCAAGGCGCGAAACCGCCGCAAGCGAGGCCTGCCCGAGCCGGTTGACACGGACTTCGAGGCCCGCCGCGCCGCGACCCTGGAATCCCAGCGGCGCATGGAAGCCTATCTGGCGCAGCGCGGCGCGGCCAGCTATCACGTCAGCGAAGACGACGAACAGGAGATCAGGCGATGAGCGCCCAAGACACGATCCGTGACACGATCACGAAGAACGATGTGGTGCTGTTCATGAAGGGCACCAAGATGATGCCGCAATGCGGGTTCTCGTCCCGCGTGGCGGGGGTCCTGAATTTCATGGGGGTCGAGTTCCAGGACGTGAACGTGCTGGCCGATGCCGAGATCCGGCAGGGGATCAAGGATTTCAGCGACTGGCCGACGATCCCGCAGCTTTACGTCAAGGGCGAGTTCGTGGGCGGCTGCGATATCGTGACCGAGATGACGCTGTCGGGCGAGCTGGATCAGCTTTTCGAGACGAAGGGCGTGGCCTTCGACAAGGAAGCGGCGGACAAGATCCGCGAAGCCAACGCCTGATTTTACGCGGGGCGGTGGGTTTCACCCACCCTACGGGGCGATGGCGCAGGTCAGCAGCGGCGTCTCGCCCTCGGGTGTTTTCCAGTAGAGCGTCGCCTCGTCGCCCTTGGTCCACCAGACATAGTTCGACCCGTCCGAGGGCCAGCCGTAGCGGGCCCCGGAGGCGGCGGGTTCGTTGATCAGCGTGATCTGGCTGCCTTCGACATGGATCACGGCAAGGCTCTGGTCCGGGCCGTTGATATAGGTCGCGGGCACCTCGACGCCGCGGTCGCAGAGATAGCGGTCGGAGGTGAATTCCTGCGCGGCAGCGGCGGTCGGCAGCAGGGCGAGAAGAACCAGGACTCTCATGCGCGCACCTGCTCTTCGACGCGGGCGGCCATCGCTTCGGCGCGGGCGGCGATCTCGGCCAGCGTTTCGTTCACCTGCGGCGGGATCACGGCGACGTCGCGGGTGGCAACGGGCCGGGCTTCGAGCTCCGCGACGCGGGCGCGCAGGGTGCGAAGCTCGTCCTCGACCGCAGCCGTCTTGTCGGCCAGCATCAACCCCGCCATCAGCAGCATCTTCGCCTCGGGCAGACGACCCATCTGGGCGATGATCGGCGCGGCTTCGGCATCCAGCATTCCGGCGGCAGAGCGAAGGAAATGTTCCTCCCCCGGCTGGCAGGAGACCTGGAACGGGCGGTCGCCGATTGTCACTTCAAGTTCAGGCATTGCCAGCCTCCGTCAGGTGGGGTTCCAAAGCGGCGAGGATTTCGTCCATCTCGGCCATTTCGGTCAGTCGCGTGGCGCGCAGGGCTTCAAGCTCGGCGGCCATCGCCTTGTTGATCAGGCCGGGCTCGGTCGCGCCCGCGGCGGCGGCCGTGCGCAAGGCCTCCAGCTGCTCGCGCAGGCTTGCGTTCACCCGGCGCATCCGCTGCAGTTCCAGCCCCTGCACGTCCAGCTCCTGCGTCAGCCGGTCGACCTTGTCCTGCAGGTCGCCCTTCGCCTCGCGATCCTTGGTGGCGCGGAGGCGGGCCTGGAGCTGGGCGGTCAGCGACTTCTCTTCCTCGAGCTGGGCGCGCAGCGCGGAATCCGCGGGGACCGAGGCGGAGGTGCCGGCAGCCGCGGCCTGCCGGGGCTGCGAGGCCAGCCGGTCCACGCCCTTGCCGATGCGTTCCAGCGCGGTGGTGATCCGCTTTTCCAGCTCGGTTATGTCCTGCATCCCTTACCCCTTGCACCCCGGACGCTGTCCCGGCGCCCGTTCCTGGCGGGGGTGCGGCGCGGCGAATCGCCCTGCCCCCGGTCGCAGACGATCTTAGCGCGAAACCCCGGAAAGGCGACCTGCCTTTCTTCCCAAGGCCTTGGGCAGCGAGCTTGATCTTGCCTGTCGCGGTGGATAGGACGCAGGCAACTGCGTTGCCACGCCCCAGCCAAAGGAATCCCGCCTTGGACATCCAGACCCTCCGCCAGAAGAACCCCGACCATTGGATGCACGCCACCGCGATCCGCGCCCTGACGCTGGATGCGGTAGCGGCGGCGAACTCGGGCCATTCGGGGATGCCGATGGGCATGGCTGACGTGGCGACGGTGCTGTTCGAGAAGCACCTGAAATTCGACCCCAAGGCCCCGCGCTGGCCGGACCGCGACCGCTTCATCCTGTCGGCGGGGCATGGGTCGATGCTGATCTATTCCCTGCTCTACCTCACCGGCTATGCCGACGTGACGCTGGACCAGATCAAGGCCTTCCGGCAATGGGGCTCGATCACCGCGGGACACCCGGAATACGGCCATGTCTCGGGCGTGGAGACCACCACGGGGCCGCTGGGCCAGGGGATCTCCAACGCGGTGGGCTTCGCCATGGCCGAAGAGAACCTGCGCGCGCGCTGGGGGGCGAAGGTGCAGGATCACCATACCTGGGTCATCGCGGGCGACGGCTGTCTGATGGAGGGGGTCAGCCAGGAGGCCATCGGCCTGGCGGGCAAGCAGCAGCTCGGCCGCCTGATCGTGCTGTGGGACAACAATGGTATCACCATCGACGGCAAGGTCTCCATCGCCGACGTGACCGACCAGAAGGCGCGCTTCGCGGCCTCGGGCTGGGACGTGTTCGAGTGTGACGGGCATGACCCGGCGGATATCGACCGGGCGCTGACGGCGGCCAAGGCCTCGCCCCGGCCCGCGATGGTGGCCTGCAAGACGCATATCGCCATCGGCCATGCGGCGCAGGACACGTCGAAGGGCCACGGCGCCCTGACCGACAAGGCGCAGCTGCAGGCGGCGAAGGATGCCTATGGCTGGAAGGGCGGACCGTTCGAGGTGCCTGCGGACATCAAGGCATGGTGGGAGTCGCTGGGTGCGCGCGGCGCGAAGGCGCGGGCGGAGTGGGAGGCGCGTCTCGCTGCGCTCTCGCCCGCGAAACAGGCCGAATTCGCCCGCATCTTCGCGCTGGAAGCCCCGGCGAAGCTGGCCTCTGCGATCCGGGCGGTGAAGAAGCAGGCGGTCACGGACCTGCCGAAGCTCGCCACCCGCGCGGCGTCGGAGAAGGTGCTGGCGGCGGTGAACCCGGTCATGCCGGAGACGATCGGGGGGTCTGCCGACCTGACCGGCTCGAACAACACCAAGACCGCCGATCTGGGCGTCTTCACGCCCGAGGATCGCAAGGGCCGCTATGTCTATTACGGCATCCGCGAGCATGGCATGGCGGCGGCGATGAACGGCATGGTGCTGCATGGCGGGGTCCGGCCCTATGGCGGGACGTTCATGTGCTTCACCGACTATGCCCGCCCCTCGATGCGACTGTCGGCGCTGATGGGCGTTCCGGTGGTCTATGTGATGACGCATGATTCCATCGGCCTGGGCGAGGACGGTCCGACGCACCAGCCGGTGGAGCATCTGGCGATTTCGCGGGCGACGCCGAACACGCTGGTGATCCGCCCCGCCGACCTGGTCGAGACCGCCGAGGCCTGGGAGATCGCGCTGACCGAAAAGACCCGGCCCACGGTGCTGGCGCTGAGCCGCCAGAACCTGCCCGCGGTGCGCAAGGCGCATACCAACGCCAACATGGTCGCGAAAGGTGGCTATGTGCTGGCGGAAGCCACCGGCAAGCGGCAGGTGATCCTGATGGCGACGGGCTCCGAGGTGGAGATCGCGCTGAAGGCCCGCGAGGTGCTGGAGGCGGAGGGGATCGGCACCCGTGTCGTCTCGATGCCGTCGATGGAGCTGTTCGCGGCGCAGGACGAGGCCTGGCGCAAACGCGTGCTGCCCGCCGGGCCGGTGCGCGTGGCAATCGAGGCGGGCGTGCGGCAGGGCTGGGACCGCTGGCTTCTGGGCGAGCGGGGTCGCGAGGCGAAGGCCGGGTTCATCGGCATGTCGAGCTTCGGCGCCTCGGCCCCGATGGAGCGGCTGTACGCCGAGTTCGGGATCACCGCCGAGGCGACCGTGGCGAAGGTGAAGGCGCTGCTCTGAGCTTTGCGGCGGCTCGTCGTTCGTCTTCGACGCTCCTCGCAGCGGGTCACGCGACGAGGAGACGAAGTTGAACGAGGAGCGTCCGATGGCGAAAACCGAGGGGCCGCCCGGTCTGGGCGGCCTTTTCAATGGCGGAATCGCGCGGCAGTGTCCGCCTGAACGGAGGGAGCGGGCATGGCGGGATGGCGCGGGTTTGCCCCGGCGATGGGCGGGCCGAAGCTCGTCGACCTTGCGCGGGCGGGGTTTGGTGCGGGGATGGGGCTGCTCGTCGCGGGGCTCGCGTTGCGCGGCCTTGGCCTCGGCTGGCTGATCGCACCCTTCGGGGCCTCGGCGGTGCTGGTCTTCGCGGTGCCGAACAGCCCGCTCGCGCAGCCCTGGTCAGTGGTGATGGGCAACACGCTCTCGGCGCTGGTGGCGCTGGCGGTGATCACCGCGCTTCCGCATCTCGACTGGGCGGTGCCGCTGGCCGTGGGACTGGCGATCGCGACCATGCTCGCCACCCGGGCGCTGCATCCGCCGGGGGGCGCGGTGGCGCTGCTGGTGGCGCTGGGGGACAAGACCGAATGGGTACACATACTGGGGCCGGTCCTGGCCGGGTCCTGCCTCTTGGTCGCGATCGGCATCCCGTGGAACCGCGCGGTGGGCCGGGTCTACCCGTTCCGCCAGCCCGCCCAGCCGGGGGCACATGGCACCATCGACCCCAAGCCGGAAGAGCGCATCGGTCTCGACCCAGCGGAACTGGCGACGATCCTGGAGGACTTCCGGCAATCGTCGAACGTCGGTGTCGCCGACCTTGCCCGGCTGGTGGGCGCGGCGGAACAGGCCGCGGCGGCGCGGCGGATGGAAGGGTTCGCGGCCTCGGACATCATGTCGCGCGATCTGGTGACGGTGGGGCCGGAGGCGCCGCTGAGCCAGGTCGCCGATATCTTCCGCAAGCGCGGCTTCACCTCGCTGCCGGTGGTGGGCGAGGAAGACCGGCTGCTGGGCCTGATCTTCCAGATCGACCTGATCCGCCGGGCCCGCGAGGATGCCTTCCGCCAGCATCACAGCCTGATCCGGGCCCTCGCGCATCTGATCGACAGCCACCGCAAACGGCCCCCGAAAGCCGCCGAGATCATGGAGACCGACACCCCCCGCATCGCGCCGGACACGCCTGTCGGGGCGATCATGCCGCTTCTGGCCGACGGCGGGGCCGAGGCGGTGGCCGTGGTCGAAGGCCCGCGCGTGGTGGGGATCGTGACACGGACCGACCTCGTCTCGGCCCTGGCGCAGCGGCTGGCGCTGGTGCAGCAGGCAGGCTAGCGCGGCGGCGCGCTGTCCTCATACTCGTCGCCGGGCGGCATCTCGCCCTCGACATCGTCGTCGATATCTTCCGCGTCCGGCACCCCGTCGTCGTTAAGGTCGTCGTTCGGCGGGTCGTCCTCGGCGTTGAGCGCGCTGGAGGTGACATCGGCATCCGCCAGCGAAACCTCCGGCAGGTCCTCGTCGGGCTCGTCTTCCGACGGCAGGACGCCCCCCTCTTCCGAAGCATCGCCGTCCGACAGGCGCGGGCCGTCGTCGGTGTCGGAGTGCGGGAAGGTCTGCTCCTCGCCCTGGTCGGTCAGCGTGGGGAATTCGCCAAGGTTGCCCTGGATCGATGCCTCTTCCACCACCGGCTCGGCGGCCTCTTCCGGGTCGAGGGTGGCGGGCGGTACCTCCTCGATGGCGATCAGTTCGCGGGCTTCGGCGAGATAGGCCTTCGAGCCGCCGTCCGGTCGCCCCGCCTCGCGCCAGAGCTTGTCGGCGCGGGCGCGGACACGTTCCTCCCAGGCTTCGAAATCGCTGCGGTCCATGGCGCCACCTCCTCATCCGGTCGGCGAACCAACGCCAAGACGGCAGGCGGGGTTCCGTCAGTGCGCGGCGGCCTTCTTGCCGGTCACGGCAGCCCAGAGCGGGCCGATCAGCCGGGTGGCGACCGGGATCAGGATAATCCCCAGGATCAGCCCGAAGACCCCGTCCAGCGCCGCGGTCACCAGCCAGGTGACGAAGCCCTGCGCCACGGGGACGGCCTGAGCGGCAGCCTCGGCGATGTGATGGATCGTCTGGTAGGGCCAGGCCCAGAGATGCGTCACCTCAAGCCCGTGGATCACGATGTTGCCGCCGACCCAGAGCATCGCCGCCGTCCCCACGGTGGACAAGAGCGCCATCAGCTTCGGCATTCCGCGCACCAGCCCGCGGCCAAGCGCCCTGCCCCCGCTGGTGCGGCCCTTGGCGGCCAGATGCAGGCCGACGTCATCCATCTTCACGATCAGCGCCACCGCGCCATAGACCGCAACGGTGATCAGCGTGCCCACCACCGCCAGCGTCACCGCCTGCAGCCAGAAGCTGGGGCTTTCGATGGTGGCAAGCGCGATGGTCATGATCTCGGCCGAGAGGATGAAATCGGTCTTGATCGCGCCAGCGACCTTTTCCTGTTCCAGCCGGGCCGGGTCTCTGGTGTCGAAATCCGCCTCTACGCCCTCGTCGGCATGGGGGGCGAAGGCATGGGCCAGCTTCTCTGCGCCCTCGAAGCAGAGATAGGCCCCGCCCAGCATCAGAAGGGGCGTGATCGCCCAGGGCGCAAACCAGTCGAGCGCGAGGAGGCCAGGCAACAGGATGACCAGCTTGTTCCGAAGCGAGCCCAGCGAGATGCGCCAGATGATCGGCAGTTCCCGGTCGGCAGAGAAGCCGTGGACGTATTTCGGCGTGACGGCGGCATCGTCGATCACCACGCCCGCGGCCTTGGTGCCAGCCTTGGCCGCCGCCGCCGCGACATCGTCGATCGAGGCCGCCGCGACCTTGGCGATGGCCGCCACATCGTCGAGAAGTGCGAGAAGTCCGCTCATGCCCTGCCCCATCCGCCCTGCAACCGTGGATGTAGCGCGGAACGCAGGATTCGGCAAAGCGCTGCAGAGGGTTAGCGCAAACAGGCGAAGATTGCGCTAACATCCTGATAACGTGTCGCTTTCCGCCTTGCATACTGTCGTGGACCGGCTAAGGCCTGTAAAACGCATAGCGAGGGGGATGTCTTTCATGACGGTAACTGTCGGCATCAACGGTTTTGGCCGCATCGGGCGCTGCACCTTGGCCCATATCGCGGAATCGAACCGCAACGACGTGCAGGTGGTGGCGATCAACGCCACCGGGCCGGTCGAGACCAACGCCCACCTCCTGCGCTACGACAGCGTTCATGGCCGCTTCCCCGGTCTGGTGAAGGTGACCGAGGACGGGCTTGACCTTGGCCGCGGACCGATCCGGATGATGTCGACCTACAACCCGGAAGAGCTGGACTGGCAGGGTGTGGACGTGGTGCTGGAGTGCACCGGCAAGTTCAACGACCGCGACAAGGCGGCGGTACATCTGGGGCGCGGGGCGAAGCGGGTGCTGGTCTCGGCCCCGGCCAAAAGGGCCGACCTGACGGTGGTCTACGGCGTGAACCACCGCAGCCTTCTGCCCGAGCACAAGGTGGTCTCGAACGCCTCGTGCACGACGAACTGCCTGGCGCCGCTGGCCAAGGTGCTGAACGACAGCATCGGCATCGAGAGCGGCATCATGACCACGATCCACAGCTACACCGGCGACCAGCCGACGCTGGACCGC
>NZ_DAIQAT010000022.1:0-35266 GCF_036781545.1 Tabrizicola sp. | reverse complement strand
GCGAACCGCTTGTATTTCACCCGCTTCGGTTCCAGCGCATCGGGGCCCAGGCGGCGGACCTTGTCGTCCTCATAGGCCTGGAAGTTGCCCTCGAACCATTCGACATGCGCGTCGCCCTCGAAGGCGAGGATATGGGTGCAGAGCCGGTCGAGGAAGAAACGGTCGTGGCTGATGATGATCGCGCAGCCGGCGAAATCCTCGATGGCGGCTTCCAGCGCCTGCAGGGTTTCGACGTCAAGGTCGTTGGTCGGCTCGTCAAGCAGCAGCACGTTGCCGCCGGATTTCAACAGCTTCGCCATGTGGACGCGGTTGCGTTCGCCGCCGGAAAGCAAACCGACCTTCTTCTGCTGGTCGGTGCCCTTGAAGTTGAAGGCCCCGGTGTAGACGCGGCTGTTCATCTGCATGTCGCCGAGATGGATCACCTCGGCCCCGCCGGAGATTTCCTCCCAGACGTTCTTGTCGGGGTTCAGCGCGTCGCGCGACTGGTCGACATAGGCCAGCTTCACCGTGTCGCCCAGCTTGATCGTGCCCTCGTCGGGCG
Organism: Tabrizicola sp.; assembly: GCF_036781545.1. GTDB lineage: Bacteria > Pseudomonadota > Alphaproteobacteria > Rhodobacterales > Rhodobacteraceae > Tabrizicola. The sequence continues at coordinate 34,725 of NZ_DAIQAT010000022.1, read as the reverse complement.
GTTCCTGCCCGGTGATCATGCGGAAGAGCGTGGATTTGCCCGCGCCGTTCGGGCCGATCACGCCGACGATGGCGCCGGGCGGGATGGTGAATGTCAGGTCTTCGATCAGAAGCTTGTCGCCCATGTGCTTCTTCAGGCCCTCGACCTCGATCACCTTGTTGCCCAGACGCTCGCCGTTCGGGATGATGATCTGCGCGGTGGTGGCGCGTTCGGTGACGGTCTGGCTGGCCATCTCGTTGTAGCGCGACAGCCGCGCCTTGCCCTTGGCCTGCCGCGCCTTGGCGCCGGAGCGGATCCACTCCAGTTCCTTTTCCAGCGCCTTCTGCTTGGACTTGTCCTCGCGCGCTTCCTGCGCCATGCGCTTGGCCTTCTGGTCCAGCCAGGCGGAATAGTTGCCCTCGTAGGGGATGCCGCGGCCGCGGTCCAACTCCAGGATCCAGCCGGTGATGTCGTCGAGGAAATAGCGGTCGTGGGTGACGATCAGGATCGTGCCCTTGTAGTCGATCAGGTGCTTTTGCAGCCAGGCGATGGATTCCGCGTCCAGGTGGTTGGTCGGCTCGTCCAGAAGCAGCATGTCGGGCTTTTCGAGCAGCAGCTTGCAGAGCGCGACGCGGCGACGTTCCCCGCCGGAAAGCGTGGTCACGTCGGCATCGTCGGGCGGGCAGCGCAGCGCGTCCATCGCGACGCCGACGGTGGCCTCAAGCTCCCACAGGTTGCCCGCGTCGATCTGGTCCTGCAACTGGGCCATCTCGTCCGCCGTCTCGTCCGAGTAGTTCATGGCAAGCTCGTTGTAGCGGTCGAGGATCGCCTGCTGCTCGGCCACGCCCAGCATGACGTTTTCCTTCGCCGTCAGCTTGGGGTCGAGATAGGGCTCCTGCGCGAGGTAGCCGACCTTGGCGCCCTTCGCGGCCCAGGCCTCGCCTTTGAAATCCTTGTCCATCCCGGCCATGATCTTCAGAAGCGTGGATTTCCCCGCGCCGTTGACGCCCACGACGCCGATCTTCACGCCGGGCAGGAAGTTCAGGTGGATGTTTTCAAAGCAGGTCTTGCCGCCGGGATAGGTCTTGGAGACGTTCTCCATGTGATAGACGTATTGATAGCTGGCCATCGGGGCGCTCCATTCGGGGGTTGGCGCGTATGTAGCGACGATGGGGCGGGGCTGCAACGGCAGTCAGAGGCGCTTGCCGAACCAGTCGGTCGCCGGGAAGGCGCGGGTGAAGGGCGCGATGGGTTTCCAGCCTGCCTTGCCGTACAGCGCCAGCGCTTCGGTCAGGGCGCTGTTGGTGTCAAGGCGAAGGTGGGTCATGCCCACGCTGCGGGCGAAGGTCTCGACCTCGTCCATCAGGCGACGGGCAAGGCCCCGGCCGCGGGCGGCGGGGTCGACCCAGAGGCGCTTGACCTCGCCCAGGGTGGTATCGACGGGCTTGAGCGAGACACAGCCAAGCACGGTCCCGCCCTCGCGGGCGATCAGGAAGGTGCCCTGCGGCGGGCGATAGGCTTCGGCCTCGGGGTCCGGGTCGGGGACATGGGTCGTGTCGATGCCGGGGATGCGTTCGGCGAGAAGCGCGAAATAGGCGCGCAAGCAGGCCCGGGCGGCGGCGGAGTCCGGATCCTCGCGGGCGATGGAGATCGGGGTCACGGACATCGACAGGAACCGGTTTCCCGGAAAGCCTAGGCCCGGTCATCTTGCGTTGCAAGGGAGGGCGCTTGACCTTCGGGGCGGCTGCGGCAAGGTGGGCGCGGCAAGGGCGGGACGGTGGGGGCCGATGCGGGCGGGATTTCCGGTGGCGACCAAGGGCATGGTCGTGGGCCTTCTGGGCGGGTCGTTCGATCCGGCGCATGAGGGTCATGTGCATATCACCCGCGAGGCATTGAAGCGGCTGGGGCTGGACCAGGTCTGGTGGCTGGTGAGCCCGGGCAATCCGCTGAAGGCGCGTCAGCCGGCGCCGCTCGCCGACCGGATGGCGCGGGCGAAGGCGGTGATGCGCGACCCGCGGGTGAAGATCACCGCGCTGGAGGAGCAGCTGGGGATGCGGGCGACGGCGGATACGATCGACCGGCTGAAGGCGATCTATCCCTGCGTGACCTTCGTCTGGCTGATGGGGGCGGACAATCTGGTGCAGTTCCACAAATGGGGTCGCTGGCGCGACATCCTGCGGTCGGTCGCAGTGGGGGTGCTGGCGCGGCCGGGATCAGGCGTGGCGGCGCGGACCTCTGTCGCGGCGCGGGCGTTCCGGGTGCACCAGGTCTCGCGCGGGGAGAATCTGCGCGGGCGGAAGCCGCCGGTCTGGGCCTTCGTGAACCTGCCGATGAATGATGCGTCCTCGACCGCGATACGGGCGCGGGGCGAGTGGAAATCGGGAACGGCCTCGCAGGCGGCAGCACCGGCAGATCGGACCGCCCGATCACGCGGGCGCGATCCGGGGTGAGGACGTCGGACTGGCGGAATCGGCCGGGATGCGGCTATCACCCGGAAAACGGAGGGGCGGATGCTGATTTCGCGGCGCATGATGCTGGCCGGGCTCCTGGCCGGGGTGGCTTTCCCGGCGGGGGCCGAGGGGATGGACAGTTCGCCCCGGCCCATGGCGCGCGGGGGCAAGGCGGCGGCGCGGCCGGTGGCGGCGCCGCAGGATGCCTCGGACCTGATCGCGGCGGCGAAGCTCGGCGCCGCCTCGGTCGCCTATGTGCTTCTTGATGCGCAGACCGGCGCGGTGCTGGAGTCGCGCGAGCCCGACCTCGCCCTTCCCCCCGCCAGCGTCGCCAAAGCCGTCACCTCGCTTTATGCGCTGGAGAAGCTGGGGGCCGGATATCGCTTTGCGACGCGAGTGCTGGCGACCGGGCCGTTGCGGGGCGGTATCGTGCAGGGCGACATCGTGCTGGCGGGCGGAGGCGATCCGACCTTGCAGACCGATAAGCTGGGCGATCTGGCGGCGCGACTGGCCAAGGCCGGGCTGAAGGGTGCCACGGGGCGGTTCCTGTACTGGGATGGCGCTTTGCCCCGGTTGACCCAGATCGCCGCGGACCAGCCTGCGCATGTCGGCTACAACGCCGCGGTCTCGGGGCTGAATCTCAACTTCAACCGGGCCTATTTCGAATGGAAGCGGGTGGACGGTCAGTGGCGCACCTCGGTCGATGCGCGCGGGGAACGCTTCCTGCCCGGTGTGGATATGGTGCGGGTCGACGTGGCGAGCCGCGACGCGCCCCTTTTCACCTATGCGCCGGGGCGGGTGGAGGAATGGACGGTGGCCTCGGGCGCGTTGGGCAAGGGCGGCAGCCGCTGGTTGCCGGTGCGCGATCCCGGCGCCTATGTGGCGGAAGTGTTTCGCACTCTGGCCCGGGCGCAGGGCATCAAGCTGACGGTCGGCGAGCGGGTGGGTTTGGTTCCGCCGGGGGACGAGATCGGGCGGGTGGAGAGCGAACCCCTTCCGCAGGTCCTGCGCGAGATGCTGAAATTCTCCACCAACCTGACGGCGGAATGCGTGGGCTTGACCGCCTCGGGGCAGGGGTCGCTGGAGGCCTCGGGCAGGGCGCAGTCGGACTGGGCGCGGGCGACCTTCGGGGTCAGCTTCGACATGCATGACCATTCCGGCCTTGGCGGCCGGTCGCGGGTGACGGCGGCGGGCATGGCGAAGGTGCTGGCCCAGGCCGAGCGCGAGAAGCGCGGGCTGAAGCCCATCCTGCGGGACATGGGGATGAAGGACGACAAGGGCGCGGTGATCAAGGGTCATCCGGTCAAGGTGCTGGCGAAGTCGGGAACGCTGAACTTCGTTTCGGGGCTGGCGGGGCATATCGTCCCCCCGGCAGGGCGCGAACTGGTCTTCGCGATCTTCTCGGGCGATCCGGCGCGGCGCGACGCGGTGCCGGTCGCCCTGCGGGAAGAGCCGGAGGGTGGCAAGGCCTGGACCTCGCGCGCGCGCCGGTTGCAGGGCCAGCTGATCAACCGCTGGGCGCAAGCCTACGTCTGAAGGGCGCGCCCGGAGTGCCCAACCCGACGCCTTTTGGCGACGGAAACCGCTCCCTCTACAGTTGCACAACCGCACCGTTGGCCATGAAAGTCTTTGCGACACCGCCGTAAAAGTTGTTTTATCCACACGTTCTGTTTACCGATTCATCCTATCGTCACCCTATCATCTTGGAAGGAAACGACATGAAGAAACTTGTTGCCAAAGTTCTCGCGGCGTCGCTGGCGCTGAGCTCGAGCGCCGCCTATGCCGGCGGTCCCGTCGTGATCGAGGAAGAGGGTCAGCCGGAAGTCGTGGCGACGAGCCCGCGTTCGGGCTGGATCGTTCCGGTCATCATCGGTCTGGTTGTGGTTTGCGCCATTGCCTGCGGCAATGACAACGATGATCCGGCGCCGACCGACCCGGAAGATCTCTGATCCGACGATCGCGACCTGAAGGGTCCGTCGAACAGGCCGGGGGGCGGGTCGCCCGCCCTTCGGTATTTCATGACGCTCGAGTCGACCCCGCACCTTGGTCATGGAAGGCATAGTTGCTTTTACGCCACCCTTTGCCGGGCGAATGCGTGATGACTGCAACATGCCTTGTCTTGTGCGCAGCCGCCGAATATCCGGAACGGGCACCTGCACCCCCAGATTTCGGAAGGATTGGGACATGAAGAAATTTGCTGCGCCGCTCCTGGCTCTCTCGCTGGCTCTGACCTCGACCACCGCCTTTGCCGGCGGCCCGATCATCGTGGAAGAAGAGCCGGTCGTCGAAGCCGCGGCGCCCCGTTCGGGATGGATCGTTCCGGTCATCATCGGCCTGGTCGTGATCTGCGCGATCGCCTGCGGCAACGACGACGACGACGACCAAGTCGCTGTTCGCTGATCGCGCGGCCAAACGGGGCGACAGGTCACCTAAGGTCCTGCTCGGCCCTGTCCATGCCAAGCTTGTCCATTGCCAAAGCCCGGCGGGGTCATCCCGCCGGGCTTTGCTTTGTCCTGCGATCAGAACCGCGAGGCGCGGCAGGCCGTGATGTCCAGGCCGGGATGCGTGCCTGCGACAAGCGCGCCAACGATCCGCGCGGTGATCGGGGCCAGCGTCACGCCGATATGGCCGTGCCCGAAAGCATGGATCACCTCCGGCCCGCCTGACGAGGGGCCGATCACCGGCAGGCTGTCCGGGATCGAGGGGCGGAAGCCCATCCACTCGCGGTCGGGGGGGCCCAACTCGGGAAAGAAGGCGCGGGCGCCCTCGACCAGTTTGGCGATGCGGTGGGGAGAGGGGGGCAGGCTCAGCCCGCCAAGCTCCACCGTGCCCGCGACGCGAAGCCGCCCGTCCATCGGGCACAGATAGAACCCCCGCGCCGTGGGGCAGGCGGGGCGCGAGAGCAGCGGTTCGGCCATATCCCATTCGACATGGTAGCCGCGCTCGGTGTCGAGCGGGATGCGGTCTCCGGCTTGCGCCGCAAGGCTGCGCGACTGCGCCCCGGCGGCGATGACCACGCGGCGGGCGTGCAGGTGCAGGCCGGGACCCTCGATCACCACGCCATCCGGCCCTCGGGTCAGCCGCTCTGCCCGGGCCTGCAGGTGGCGGGCCTTCTGCAGAACGCTGTCGGCGATCAGGCCCATCATCCGGCCCGGATCGTCGAGGAAGGTCGCGCCGGTGAAGAAGGCGGCCCCGCCAAGGCCCGGCGGCAGGTTGGGCTCCAGCTCGGCCAGGCGGTCGGGGCCGACCAGTTCCACCTCGACCCCCAGCGCGCGGCGGCGGTCCAGCTCGGCCCAGGCGGCGGTGAAGGCTTGCGGCGTCTCGTAGAGGTAAAGGCAGCCGCGCCGTTGCAGGACGCCCGCCCCCTGGACGCGCAGCGCGAGATCGTCCCAGAGATCGGTGGCATTGGACAGGAGTGCGGCCAGGGCACGGGAATTGCGCTCGGCCCGGGCGGGCAGCGACTGCCAGAGGAAACGGAGGAGCCAGGGGGCAAGCGAGGGCAGCGCGCGGTGGCGGATGGCCAGCGGCGAGGTCCGCGAGAACATGAGCGAGGGAAGCGACCGCAGCACATCCGGCGTGCCGACCGGGCTGGTCGCATAGCCCGCGATGGTGCCCGCATTGCCATAGCTCGCGCCCATGCCGGGCTGGCCAGGGTCGACCAGCACCACCTCGCGGCCCTGGTCGACCAGTTCCAGCGCGATGGTCAGCCCCACCACGCCCGCGCCGATCACAGCGATTTCTGTCGTTTCCCGCGTCAGCATTGCGACTTGCGTCATACGATGGGTGAACCCCACCATCCCAAGCTTGTCGCCCGGGATGGTGGGGTTGCACCCACCCTAAAGGCAGGCCTCGTAAAGGGCACGAGTGTTCTTTTTGGTCATCTTGACCGGGTTGCCGCCGCAGGACGGATCTTCCAGCGCCATCTTGGTCAGCATGTCGAGATCGGGGTCCTTCACCCCCAGCTTCGTCAGGTTTTCCGGGATGTTCAGCGTCTGGCGCAGGTCCAGGATGCGCTGATAGAAGCCCTTGTAGCCGCCCTTGATGCCGATATAGGCCGCCGCCTGCGCCAACCGGTCCTTCACCGCGCGGCGGTTGAAATCCAGCACCATCGGCATGACCACGGCGTTGGTGGTGCCGTGGTGGGTGTTGTAGACCGCGCCGATCGGATGGCTGAGAGCATGGATCGCGCCAAGGCCCTTCTGGAACGCCACCGCCCCCATCGCCGCGGCGCTCATCATATGCGCGCGGGCGTCGAGGTCGTTGGGGTCGGCATAGACCTTGGGCAGGTTCTCGAACACCAGCCGCATCCCTTCCAGCGCGATGCCCTGCGACATCGGGTGGTAGAAGGGGCTGCTGTAAGCCTCAAGGCAATGCGCCAAAGCGTCCATGCCGGTGCCGGCGGTGATGAATTTCGGCATGCCCGTCGTGAGCGCCGGATCGCAGATGGTGACGGCAGGCATCAGCTTCGGGTGGAAGATGATCTTCTTCTTGTGCGTCTCGGAGTTGGTCAGCACCCCCGCCCGGCCGACTTCCGAGCCCGTCCCCGCAGTCGTCGGCACCGCAATGATCGGCGCGATCTTCGAGGCGTCGGCGCGCGTCCACCAGTCGTCCACATCCTCAAGCTGCCAGACCTTCAGCTTCTTCGGCTGGTCGGCCATCAGCGCGATCATCTTGCCGAGGTCCAAGGCCGAGCCGCCGCCGAAGCAGATCACCCCGTCATGGCCGCCCGCCTTGTAGACGGCGATGCCCTCTTCCATGTTCTTCTCGTTCGGGTTCGGGTCCACCTCCGAAAACACGGCGCGGCCCAGACCTGCGGCGTCCAGCACGTCCAAAGCGTTCTTGGTGATCGGCAGCGACGCCAGCGCCTTGTCAGTGACGAGAAGCGGCTTGGTCAGGCCGATGCTCTTCGCGTGGTCGGCCAGTTCGGCAATGCGACCGACGCCGAACTTGATCGCGGTGGGGTAGGACCAGTTCCGGTTGGGAACCGAGTGAGTGGCGGGGTGGCTCATGATCTCAGGCTTTCTTGAGGTGATAGGATTTCGGCCGGGTCACGGAATGGAACCCGAGATAGGACAGCGAGGTGCCGCGCCCGGTGTCCTTGACCCCGGTCCAGGTCAGAGCCGGGTCCAGATAATCGGCCCGGTTCATGAACACGGTCCCGGTTTCCACCTGCGCGCCGAGGGCGGCGGCGGTGTCGTAGTCTTGCGTCCAGATCGACGCGGTCAGGCCGTAGGGGCTGTCGTTCATCAGGCGCAGCGCCTCGGCGTCGTTCTTCACCGGCATGATGCCGACGACCGGGCCGAAACTTTCTTCCTTCATCACCCGCATCGAATGGTCGACGTTGACCAGGATCTGCGGGGCAAGATAGGCCCCGCCGTCATCGGCGAACTTCTTCGGGTCGAGCAACGGTTTCGCGCCCTTGGCGATGGCTTCCGCCGTCTGGTCCCGCACGGTCTGGGCAAAGCGTTTGTGCGCCATGGGTCCGAGCGTGGTGGAGGCGTCGAACGGGTTGCCGAGTTTCAACTGGCCGACCCAGGCCACCGACTTCTCGACGAAGCTGTCGAACAGGCTTTCATGGACATAGATGCGTTCGATCCCGCAGCAGCACTGCCCGGCGTTGTACATCGCGCCGTCCATCAGCACGTCCACGGCGAGGTCCAGGTTGGCGTCCTGCCGGACATAGCCGGGGTCCTTGCCGCCAAGTTCCAGCCCCAGCGGGGTGAAGGTTCCTGCCGCCGCGCGCTCGATGGCCTGCCCGCCGCCGACCGAGCCGGTGAAGTTCACGAAGCCAAAGCTGCGCTGGCCGATCAGCCGTTCGGTGGTGGCATGGTCTAGGACGACGTTCTGGAACACGTCCTCGGGGATACCCGCCGCATGGAAGGCTTCGGCCAGCCGCTCGCCCACCAGCAGGGTCTGGCTGGCGTGCTTCAGAACCACGGTATTCCCGGCGATCAGCGCGGGGACGAGGGTGTTGATCGTGGTCAGGTAAGGATAGTTCCACGGCGCGATGATGAAGACCACGCCCACCGGTTCGCGCGCGAGGTAGCGGCGGAACTTGTCATTGTCCTCGACCATCTCGGGCGCAAGGGTCTTGGCGGCGATCTGGGACATATAGTCGGTGCGCGCGTTCACGCCGCCGAATTCGCCGCCATAACGGGTGGGGCGGCCCATCTGCCAGGCGATCTCCTCGACCACCACATCGGTCATCGTGTTCAGCTTCGCGACCCCCGCCTTGACCAGTGCGATGCGATCTTCCAGCGGGCGGGCGGCCCAGGCCTTCTGCGCGGCTTTCGCGCGGGCGACGACGGCATCGGCGGCGTCAGCCGACAGTGGCGTCCGTTCCGCATAGACCCGGCCATCGACGGGGGAGATGAGTTGGATGGGTTTCATTTCGTCCTCGTAGGGTGGGGGTTCTACCCCACCGCCGTATGAATATCGGTGTGGAAGGCGGGGTAGAACCCCACCCTACAGTTACGCCCGTTCCAGCAGCCGTTCGCGCTCGAAATCCGTCACGACACGGTCGGTCTCGGAGATCTCCCACTGGGCGGCGTGGTGGTAGTGGTCGATCACGTCGTCGCCGAAGGCCTCGCGCAGCATCTTCGAGCCGTTCAGCAACTCCGCCGCCTCGCGCAGGTTGTGCGGGATTTCGCGGATGCCTTCGGCCGAATACATGTCGCCGCGCAGTTCGGGTTCCAGCGCCATCTTCTTCTCGATCCCGTCCAACCCCGCCGCCAGAAGCGCGGCGCAGGCAAGATAGGGGTTCACGTCCGAGCCGGGAATGCGGCATTCCACCCGCACCGCCTTGGTATGCGTGCCGCAGACCCGGAAGCCGGCGGTGCGGTTGTCGGCGCTCCAGACCGCCTTGGTCGGGGCGAACATCCCCACGGTAAAGCGCTTGTAGCTGTTGACGTACGGCGCGAGGAAAGCGGTCAGGTCGCGAGCGTGGTGCAACTGGCCGGCCAGATAGTGCTTCATCAGGTCGGACATGCCATGTCCGTCCGCCTTGTCGGCAAAGGCTGGCTTGCCATCCTTCGACCACAGGCTCTGGTGGATATGGCTGGAAGACCCCGCCCGGCGATGGTCATACTTGGCCATGAAGGTCACCGACTTGCCCTTGGCCCAAGCGATTTCCTTGATCGCGTTCTTGATGATGACGTGGTTGTCGGCGGTGTCCAGCGCGTCGGAGTATTTGTAGTTGACCTCCTCCTGCCCCGCCTCGGCCTCGCCCTTGGAGTTTTCCACCGGGATGCCCGCGCCGTAAAGCCCGTTCCGCACGGCGCGCATCACGTCTTCTTCCTTGGTGGTCTGGAAGACGTGGTAATCCTCGTTGTAGCCGCCCACGGTGCGCAAAGCGTTCAGGCCGCCGTCGCGCAGGTTCTCATAGCTGTTCTCGAACAGGTAGAACTCCAACTCGGTCGCCATCATCGGCTCGAAGCCCATGGCGCGAGCGCGTTCGACCTGCCGCTTGAGGATCGAGCGGGGGGCATGCGGCACATCGGCATGGGTCGCATGGTCCTGGGTGTCGCCCAGCACCAGCGCGGTGCCCGGCAGCCAGGGCACGCGGCGCAAGGTGCGCAGGTCGGGCTTCAGCGTGTAGTCGCCATAGCCGGTCTCCCAGCTGGTGGATTTGTAGCCCTGCACCGTGTTCATCTCCATGTCCACGGTGAGGAGATAGTTGCAGCAATGCGTCTCCTCCCAGCCGCCGTCGATGAAGAACTGCGCGTGGAAGCGCTTGCCCATCAGACGGCCCTGCATGTCGATCCCGGCTGCGACGACAGTGTCGATCTCGCCGGATTTCACGGCGGCTTTCAGTTGCTCAAGCGTCAGATTGCCCGGCATGGCCGACCCGTCCCTGTTGTTGTGCTGATTTGATCATATTGCGGTGCGCCGGGGCGCGCAATCGTCACGCGCCCCGGCCCTTGGCCTCAGCTGTAGCGGTAAGGCCGCCCGGCTTTCGCCTGCACCTCGTTGTAGCGCTTGATGATCTCCACCACCTTGGCCTTGACCTCCGACTCGGCGGCGATCTCGTCCCAGAAGGTGGCGGCCGCGGCTTCGACCGTGGCCCATTCGGCATCGGGAATCGAGGTCAGCTGCAGCTTCGGCCCGTTCACCCGCAGGTCGGCCTCGCCGCCCCAGTACCACCACTGGCGATAATAGTGCGACTGCTCGAAGCAGACCCGCATCAGTTCCTGCAAGTGCGGCGGCACCTCGTTCCAGCGCTCCTGGTTGGCGAAGAAGTGGCCGATCCAGGCGCCCGAGATGTTGTTGGTCAGGAAATACTTGGTCACATCGGCCCAGCCCACCGTGTAGTCCTCGGTGATGCCCGACCAGGCGATGCCGTCCAGTTCCCCGGTTTGCAGCGCGACCTGGATGTCCTCCCACGGCAGCTGCATCGGCACCACGCCGAACTGCGTCAGGAACCGTCCGGCTGTCGGGAAGGTGAACACCCGCTTGCCGTTCAGGTCGGCCAGGCTGTTGATCGGATCCTTGGTGGCGAAATGGCAGGGGTCCCAGGCCCCGGCCGAAATGTGCTGCACGCCAGCCTTGGCGTATTCCTCTTCCCAGATCTGCTTCAGCCCGTACTGGTTGAACAGCACCGGCACGTCCAGGCTGTAGCGGCTGGCGAAGGGGAAGTAGCCGCCGAAGACCGTGACCTCGGTCGGGCTCTGCATCGAATCGTCGTCCGACTGCACGGCGTCGATGGTGCCGGACTGCATCGCCCGGAACAGTTCCGACGTGGGCACCAGCTGGTCGGCATAGTAAAGCTCGATCTCCATCTGACCGGCGGCGATCTTGTTGAAGCTTTCGATGGCGGGCTTGCAGACATGCTCGCCAAGGGCGGCCCCGGCATAGGTCTGCATCCGCCATTTGATCGGCGCGGACTGCGCCCGCACGGCGGGGGCGGCCAGCGCTGCGGCACCCGCAAGGGCACCGGTCGAAAGGAACTTCCGTCTGGTCGTCGTCATCGTTACCTCCTTCGGTTATGTTGGACGGGTCTCTGCCCGCTTGGGGAATGTCAGGGCGCGCCGTAGACCTGATGCGGCAGCCAGAGCGCGATATCGGGGAACATCATGATTACCACCAGCGTCAGGATCATGATGCCGACGATGGGCACGATGGAGCGGTAGATGTCGCCGAGCGAGACGGAATCGGGCGCCATCGCCCGCATCAGGAACAGGTTGTAGCCGAAGGGCGGGGTGATATAGGCGACCTGGCAGGTGATGGTGTAAAGGACGCCATACCAGATCAGCGCATCGCCGGGCGGCATCCCAAGGTCCAGCTTCGCGACCAGCGGGATATAAAGCGGCGCGACGATCACCAGCATCGCGGTGTCGTCCAGGAACATGCCCATGATCAGGAACGACACCTGCATCAGGATCATGATCGCCCAGGGGCCAAGGCCCAGGTCCTCCAGGAAGAAGCTCTCGATCGCCTTCACCGCGCCCAGCCCGTCGAAGACCGCGCCGAAGGCCAGCGCCGCCAGCAGGATCCACATGAACATGCAGCTGACGCCCAGCGTGTTGACGATGCAGGTCTCCCACACCTGGCGGTTCAGCCGGCGCTTGGCCAGCGCCACGAGCGTCGCGATCAGCGCCCCGATCACCGAGCTTTCGACAAGACTGACATAGCCCATCACGAAGGGCCCCATCATCGAAACGAAGATCACCACCGGCAGGACGCCGGCGCGCAACAGACGCACCTTCTCGCCCCAGGTGATCGTTGCCAGTTCCTCTTTCGACAGGGGCGGCCCCATGGCGGGGTTCAGCCCGCAGCGGATCACCACATAAAGCAGGAAGAACCCGGCCATGAGCAGGCCCGGGAACACGCCCGCCAGCCACAGCTGGCCCACCGGCTGGCGCGCGATCATCGCATAAAGGACCAGCACGATGGAGGGCGGCACCAGAATGCCCAGAGACGATCCGCCCTGGATGATCCCCGTCACCATCACCTTGTCGTAGCCGCGCTTGAGAAGTTCCGGCAGCGCGATGGTCGCACCGATGGCCAGCCCCGCGACCGAGAGCCCGTTCATCGCCGAGACCAGCACCATGAGCAGGATCGTCCCGATGGCAAGCCCGCCGGGGATCGGCCCGAACCAGACGTGGAACATGCGGTAAAGATCGTCGGCCAGCCGCGTCTCGGACATGACATAGCCCATCCAGACGAACATCGGCAGCGTCAGCATCGGATACCAGTTCATCAGCTTGATGGTGCTGGTGAAGGCGATGTCATGGCCGCCCCGGTCGCCCCACAGGGCGATGGCTGCCACGACCGCGATGAAGCCGATCCCCGCAAAGACCCGCTGCCCGGTCAGGAGCATGGCCATCATGCCCAGGAACATGCTGATGGCGATCCATTCGTAGGGCATCAGATACGCTCTCCGCGAAGTGTGGCGATGTCGCGGATCAGGAAGGCAAGCGATTGCAGCAACATCAGAAAGACGCCGAAGCCGATCACGATCTTGATCGGCGCCATATAGGGCCGCCAGACGGTGCGCGAGCGTTCTCCCACCTCGAAGGCGTAGATCGTGCTGTCGATCCCGCCCCAGAGGACGACGCAAAGGAAGATGATCATGGCGAAGACGGTTACGCAATCGACCGCGGCCTGCCGCTTGGGCGACCAGCGGCCGTAAAGCAGGTCCATCCGCACGTTGGCGCCCAGTTGAAGCGAATAGGCCCCGCCCAGGACGAAGTAGGCCACCATCGTGAACTGGGCCATCTCCTGCGTCCAGAGCGGCGGGTTGAGCAGCGCCTTGGCGATGACCGACCACAACAGCACCCCGGCCAGCACGAAGATAAGATACATCGCGAAGCGGCCGACGAGGTAGTTCAGCCTTTCCACCACGCGGACAAAGAGGATCAGGACGCGCGGCATGGCAGCAGCGCCCTCCTTGCGCGGCAAGGCCCAGCCGCGGCGGTGGCTGTGACGGACAGCTTCATTGGCTGATTCATCCCCCTGTTTGCAAGGAAGGGTCGGCTGACCTGCGGGGTTGTGTCAAGAATTTTCCGCCGACGAAAAAACTGTTACAAACATTTCGGGGAATCGCCGGTGTGGGCGGGGGGCAGATGGATCGGGCACTGACCATTGCGGCCCGGATGCGGGCGGGCCTGGGCGATCTGACCCCGGCGGAACGCCGCGCCGCCACCCATATCCTGTCGCATTTCCCGATGTCGGCGCTGGGTTCGATCACCGCGCTGGCCGAGGCGGCCGAGGTCTCCTCGCCCACGATCATGCGGCTGGTCCGGAAGCTGGGCTATCGCGGCTGGTCCGACTATCAGGTCGCGCTGAAGGCCGAGGTGGAGCGCCTGCTGGTCGCGCCGCTCAGCCTGCCCGAGGGCGCGCGCGAGCCGCAGGCCCATCCGCTGCAGGGCTTCGCCGCGCAGGTGGTCGCCAATATCGAGGCGACGCTGGGCCTGATCCCGGCGGCAGATTTCACCGGCGCGGCGGCGCTTCTGGCCGACCCGGCGCGCCGGGTGGCGATCAGCGGCGGGCGGCTGACCCATGCGATGGCCGACTACATGGCCACGCTCCTGCGGGTGATCCGGCCCGACGTGACCTTCCTGTCCGACCACCTGACCGACTGGCAGCAGGCGCTTCTCGACCTGCGCGCGGGCGATGTGGCGGTGGTCTTCGACATCCGCCGGTATGAGGGCAACGCGGTGCATTTCGCCGAGCTTGCCGCCGAGCAGGGCGCCGAGGTGGTGCTGATCACCGACCGCTGGCTGTCGCCGGCCGCGGCCCATGCCAGCTATACCCTGCCCTGCCAGATCGAGATGCCTGCCGCCTGGGACAGCACCGCGGCCATGCTGGTGGTGGTCGAGGCTTTGCTGGCGCAGGTGCAGGGCCATCTGCCCGACCAGGTGCAGGGTCGGCTGAACCGGCTGGAGGGCTACTTCGCCCGCACCCGCGTGTTCCGCGCGCCGAAGGTGGGGCGGTAGGCCGTCAATAGCCCCGCGCGCGGTCGACGAGATGGAGGAGGGGCCCCCCCGCCTCGCCGCGGCGGATGTTCTCGGCGATGACCTTCGAGGCCGTGAGCGCTCGGGTATCGGCGGCGATATGGGGGGTGACGGTGACGCGCGGGTGGGTCCAGAACGGGTGATCCTGCGGCAGCGGCTCCACCCGGAAGACATCCAGCGTGGCATGGCCGATCTGGCCCGCGTCGAGGGCGGCGATCAGGGCACCGTCGTCGATCAGCGGTCCGCGGCCGGGGTTCAGGATCACCGCCCCGCGCGGGAGGAGGGCGAGGCGTTCGGCGTTCATGAGGTTCTCGGTCTCCGGCGTCTTCGGCAGGAGGGTGATCAGGATCTGCGCGGTGGAAAGGGCCTGTGCAAGCCCATCCTGTCCATGCAGGCAGCCGGGCTTGGCGGTGCGGCTCCACCCCGTCACCGGGAAGTTCAGCGCCCGCAGCGCCGCCGCGCAGGCCGACCCCAGCGCGCCCATGCCGAGGATCGTCACCGGACGCTCGCGGGCGAGCGGCGGGCAGGTCGGGTCCCAGACATGGCCGGGGTTCACGATGTGGCGGTCCATCCCGAGGTGATGCCGCAGGCTGTGGCCGACCACCCATTCCACCATCCCCTCGGTCAGGCCGGGGTCGACCATGCGGGTCAGGGGCTGGGTGAGGGTCGGGTTGCCGGTGATCCGCTCCACCCCCGCCCAGAGGTTCAGCACGGCCTTCGTCCGGGTGTAGGGGGTGAAATCCTGCAGGGGCGAGGAGGGGGCGTAGACGATGTAGTCGACCTCCTCCGGCGGGGCCTCGGTGACGAGGGTGGCGTCGATCCCGGCCTCGGCGAGGGCTGCGGGCAGGGTGTCCCGGTATTCGGGCCAGAGCGAGGGGGCGGCGAAGAGGACGGTCAGCATTTGTGGTCTTTCCGGGGTGCCCGCGCGCGGGCAGGATTGGGGGCCAAGGGATTTCAACAGGTTGGGCGTGGACATTCAGGGTTTGTCAAGCATGATCCGTCGCGCGATCTGCTTGGTCAGGCCCGTTTCTTCGAAGAACTCCGCCCCTACTGCCCAGCGGTCACTGCCGCGTTCACCGCCAGCGCCAGGATGCAGGTGTTGTAGAAGAAGGATACCACGCTGTGCACCAGCACCGCGCGGCGCAGCGGGCGGGTCGCGACCTCGACATCCGAGACCTGGGCGGTCATGCCGATGGTGAAGCTGGCATACAGGAAATCCCAGGCGTCGGGATCGCCCTTGCCCGGGAAGCAGAAGCCGGGACCCGCGCCCTTGTAGTGCAGGCGGGCATAGTGGAAGGCCGCCAGCGTGTGGATCGTCGCCCAGCCGAGCGGCAGGCTGACCAGAGCCAGGCCCCGCGCGGCGAAGCTTGAGGCGCTGGCGTTCAGAACCAGGAAGATCGCGGTCACGCTGACCAGCACGGCCAGCGCCGCCAATAGAAGGATCAGCGCAACGCCCTCGTCATCCTCCTCGGCGTGGCTGCGCAGGTCATCGGGGCCGGTGGAGCCGACGATGCGGGCGGTGAGCGCGAGGTAGATCAGGAAGAAGGTATCGGCTGCCGTCAGCAGCGAGAAGTCCGGCGCGACCGACAGCGCCCAGGCCAGGATGCCCGCGGCCACGCCCAGGGCGAAGGCGATCAGGAAGCGGCCATGACGCGGGACGAACGTCATCTCGGCCGGTGGACATGGGCGCTTTGCACCAGGCCGAAGCCGACCAGCAGCACCATCATCGCCGAGCCACCGTAGCTGAGCAGCGGCAGCGGCACCCCCACCACCGGGGCCATGCCCATCACCATCGACAGGTTCACCGCGATGTAGAAGAAGAAGTTCGCGGCCACCCCGATGATCAGAAGCGCCGAGAACCGGTCGCGATTCTGCCAGGCGGCGACCAGGCAGAAGCCGAGGATCAGCGCATAGAGGCCGAGGAGAGAGAAGGCGCCGATAAAGCCGAACTCCTCTGCCAGCGTGGTGAAGATGAAGTCGGTGTGCTTCTCCGGCAGGAAGTTCAGCCGCGATTGGGTGCCCTGCATGAAGCCCTTGCCGCTCCACCCGCCCGATCCCAGCGCGATCTTCGCCTGGATGATGTTGTAGCCCGCGCCCAAGGGGTCGGCTGCGGGGTCGAGGAAGGTGTCGATCCGCTTGTACTGATAGTCGTGCAGGAGCTGCCAGGGCGTGCCGCGCAGGGTGAAGACGCCGACCACCGCCCCCACCACCAGGCCGATGACCGCGCCGAAATACCACAGGCTTACCCCGGCGGCGAACATCACCGTACCGCCGGCGAGAAGCAGCATCAGCGAGGTGCCAAGGTTCGGCTGCATCAGCACCAGCACCGTGGGGGTGACGATCATCAGCACCGGCAGCAGCACGTAGAGCGGCCGCGAGACGAGCTTGGGGTCGAGCCAGTCGTAATAGACGGCCAGCAGCATCACCAAGGTGAACTTCATCATTTCCGAGGGTTGCAGGCGGATGAAGCCGAGGTCGATCCAGCGCTGGGCGCCCATGCCGATGGTGCCGAAGAATTCCACCACGATCAGCAGAAGGAAGGCGACGATATAGGCCACCCCCGACATGCTGCGCCAGAACCAGATCGGGGTCAGGGCCACGATGAACATCAGCACCATGCCGACGCCGAACCGTTCCATCTGCGGCCGCGCCCAGGTGTCGAGGTCGCCGCCTGCGATGGAATACAGCATCAGGAAGCCGACCGAGGCGACGGCTGTCACCAGAAGCACCAGCGGCCAGTTGAGATACAGCACCTTGCGCAGGCCGGTGGGGGCGAACTTGACGCGGTATTCGAGGAAGCTCATCGCGCGCCCTTCAGGTTGCGGTCTTGACCGGGGGTTGCCCGGTGACAGGGTCGCGGAGCGGCAGCTCTTTCAGCATGGTCTCGATCCGGCCGCGCTGGCTGGCGGGATAGGCATCAAGCGAGGGAAGCCCGTCGGACATGCAGCGCAGGATCACGTCGCGCGCGATGGGGGCGGCGGCGGTGGAGCCACCCCCGCCATGCTCCACCACCACCGCCACGGCATAGCGCGGCGCGTTGTAGGGCGCGAAGCCGACGAAGAGCGCATGGTCGCGGCGGGCCCAGGGCAGGTTGTCGTTCGAGATCACGCCGGATTCGCGCTCGGCCTTGGAGATGTTGCGGACCTGGCTGGTGCCGGACTTGCCCGCGAAGATCATCGTCGGGTCGACGACGCGGCTGGACTTGCCGGTGCCATGGTCGCCGTTCACCACCGCATTCATCCCGCCGCGCACGGCGGCGAGGAAGTCCGCCGGGATGTCGAGCGGTGGCGCCTCCACCTCGGGCAGTTCCTTGTCGTTCACCATGCGCACCAGGCGCGGAGTGATGGCGCGGCCCGAGGCGATGCGGGCGGTCATCACCGCCAGCTGCAGCGGCGAGGCCAGCACATAGCCCTGGCCGATAGAGGCGTTGATCGTATCGCCGATCCGCCATTCCTGCTTGTGGCGTTCCAGTTTCCAGGCCTTGTCGGGCATGTTGCCCTCGGCCACGGCGGACATCGGGATGTCGAACTTCTGGCCCAGGCCCAGCTTGCGGCCCATCTCGGCGATCTTGTCGATGCCGACCTTCTGCGCGATCTCGTAATAGTAGACGTCGCAGCTTTCGGCGAGGCTGCGCTCCAGCCGCACGGTGCCATGGCCGCCGCGTTTCCAGCAGTGGAAGCGGCGGCCACCGAATTCGATATAGCCGGGGCAGCTGACCTTGGTCTCGGGCGTGATGGCCCCGGCGTTCAGCGCGGCCAGCGCCGTGACCATCTTGAAGGTGGACCCCGGCGGATAGGCGCCCGAGACCGTCTTGTTCGCCAGGGGCCGGTGGTCGTTTTCGGTCAGCACCTTGTAATCGGCGTGGCTGATGCCGCGCACGAAGAGGTTCGGGTCGAAGGAGGGGGCCGAGGCGATGCAGACGATGTCGCCGTTGGTCACGTCGACCACCACCACGGCGGCGCTTTCGCCGCCGAGGCGCACCTGGGCGAAGTTCTGGATGTCGGCGTCGATGGTCAGCCGGATGTCGAGGCCGGGGTTGCCCTCCTGCCGCTCCAGCTCGCGCATGACGCGGCCGGCGGAGTTGACCTCGATCCGCTTGGTGCCCGCCTCGCCGCGCAGGGTGTCCTCCATCCATTTCTCGACGCCGATCTTGCCGATCTGGAATTTCGGGATCCTGAGCAGGGGGTCGGGGTTTTCCAGGCCTTCCAGGTCCTTCTCGCTGACCGGGCCGACATAGCCCACGACATGGGCGAAGTCGGTGTCGAGCGGGTAGCGGCGGGACTGGCCGACCTCGGGCACGACGCCGGGAAGGGCGGGGGCGTTGACGGCGACCTTGGAGAAATCCTCCCAGGACAGGCGCTCGGCCACGGTGACGGGGACGAAGGCCGAGAGCGAGTTTACCTCGTCGATGGTCTGCTGCATCTCCTCGGCGGTCATCGGGATGATGTTGGCAAGGCGGCGCATCACCAGTTCGACATCGCCCGCCGCCTCGCGGGTGATGACGACGCGGTAGTTCTGTTCGTTCCCGGCGATGATCTTGCCGTTGCGGTCCTGGATCAGCCCGCGGACGGGGGGGATCAGGCGGATGTTGATCCGGTTCTCCTCGGCCAGCAGCTTGAACTCGTCGGCCTGGTCGACCTGGAGATAGCGCATCCGCGCGCCGAGGGCGGCGATCATCGCCGTCATCCCGCCGCCCAGCATCAGGGTGCGGCGGTTCAGGCTGCGGTTGCTTTCCTCGCTGTCGCGGGCCGTCCGTCTCACAGCCGCCTCCCGAAACTGTCGACTTCGCCGGTCGCAGGCTTGCGCAGGTCGAGGGCCGCGCGCGAAAGGCCGACGACCACCGGATAGACCGCGATCGACCACAGCACCTGCACGAGGGCGAAGCGGAAGGGGGCCTGCGGCACGAAGGCGAGGCCAAGCGTCAGCCGGTAGACCAGCATCATCCCCAGCATCACGCCCGAGACCAGCAGCCATTCGACGATGAAGCTCAATTCCCGCGTCAGCGCGATGCGGCTGCGCAGGAATTCGGTGGCAAGGATGACGATGGCGGTCCAGAGCCCGGGGGGCCGCATCAGGATCAGGTCCTCGGTCAGGATGACCAGAAGGATCAGCGGCATCGGCAGGAAATCCGGGCGGCGCACGATCCAGGCCATGATCACGCAGATCAGGAGGTCCGGGCCGGGCAGGGCGCCGGGGGCGCTGCCGAGGGGCAGAAGCCGGATGAAGAGCAGCGTCACCGCGATCGCAAGGAAGAGGCCGCGGAAGATCCAGTGCTCCTGGCGCCAGAACTCAGCCATCGCCCGCCTCCGGTTCGGCAGGGCCTTCGGTCGCGCCCGAACCCGTTTCCTCGACGTTGCCGCCCTCGGTCGGTGCGGGCTGGGCCCCGGCAGCGGCCTCGGCGGCGGCGGTCGAGGTGTCGGGCAGGGGCGCGGTCGCGGGGGGCGCGACCAGGCTGCCCGGATCGGTGATCGGCTGCAGGTCGTGGCTGCGCAGGACGCGCAGGAATTCCAGCCGCTGGTAATCCGCCGCCAGCACCACGCGCAGCCGCTTGTCCGTCCCCAGCGCCACCTGCCCGACCAGAAGCCCCGCCGGGAAGACCTCGCCGTCGCCTGAGGTCACGACCCGGTCGCCGGGGCGGACCTCGTCGCTGTCCTCGATGAAGTCCAGGGGCGGCAGGGGCGAGTTGTCGCCGGAAAGAAGCGCCTTCTGCCCCGAAGGCTGGATCGTCACCGGGATCCGACTGTTCGAATCCGTGACCAGGATCACCCGCGCCGTGCGTTCGCCCACGCCCGAGATGCGACCCACCAGCCCGATCCCGTCCATTGTCGCCCAGCCGTCGCGGATGCCGTCGCGCGCGCCGACGTTCAAGAGCACCGACTGCCGGAAGGGGCTGCCGCTGTCGGCCATCACCACACCCGTCACATGGGTGAGCTTCGGGTCGAGCCGCACCTTGTTCAGGTCCAGAAGCCGCGCGTTCTTCTGTTCCAGTTGCAGCGCGGCCTCTTTCCAGGCCTTCATCTGCTGAAGCTCCCGCTTCAGCTCCTGGTTCTGTTCATAGATGCGGGTATAGGACTGGAAGTCGTCCACCATCCCCGCGACCATCGTCACCGGCTTCATCGCCCAGTCGAAATTCGGCACCACGGCGTCGATCAGCGCGGCGCGGAAGCGTTCCACGCGCGGGCTGTCGATGCGCCACAGGATGAAGAGCGCGAAGAGCACCAGCACCGCCAGCCAGACCAGAAGCCGGCGCAGCGGGCGCGAGTATTCCTCGGGGGCGGTGCGGTTCCGGGCCAAGGGTCAGCCTTCTTTCGCCGCGACAGACGCGGCTCAGGTGTCGTAGTCGATCACATGCCGAAGCTGCTTCTCGTATTCCAGCGCTTTCCCGGTGCCGAGGGCAACACAATTCAGTGACTCGTTGGCGACGCTGATCGACAGGCCGGTCTGTTCCCGCAGGCTCAGGTCCAGCTCGCCAAGAAGCGCCCCGCCGCCGGTCAGCATCACGCCCCGGTCGACGATATCCGCCGCCAGATCGGGCGGCGTGGCTTCCAGCGCCTGCATCACCGCGTCGCAGATCTGCTGCACGGGCTCGGCCAAAGCCTCGGCCACCTGGGCCTGATTGATCTCGGTTTCCTTCGGCACGCCGTTCAGAAGGTCGCGGCCCCGGATCGTCATCGAGGAGCCCCGCCCGTCGTCGGGCATCCGCGCCGTGCCGATACTGGTCTTGATGCGTTCGGCGGTGGATTCCCCGATCAGCAGGTTCTGGTGGCGGCGCAGATAGTTCACGATGGCCTCGTCCATCCGGTCGCCGCCGACGCGGACGGAGCGGGCATAGACGATGTCGCCCAGGGACAGGACCGCCACTTCCGTGGTGCCGCCGCCGATGTCGACGACCATGTTGCCGGTCGGTTCGGTGATCGGCATCCCCGCCCCGATGGCCGCCGCGATGGGTTCGGCGATCAGACCGGCGCGCTTGGCCCCCGCCGACAGTACCGACTGGCGGATCGCCCGCTTCTCCACCGGCGTCGCGCCATGGGGCACGCAGACGATGATCTTGGGCTTCGAGATGGTGGACCGCTTGTGCACCTTGCGGATGAAATGCTTGATCATCTCTTCCGCCGCCTCGAAGTCGGCGATGACGCCGTCACGCATCGGGCGGATCGCCTCGATGGTGCCGGGGGTGCGGCCCAGCATCAGCTTGGCATCCTCGCCGACCGCCAGGACCTGCTTCTTGCCGTCCTTGTTGTGATAGGCCACCACCGAGGGCTCGTTCAGCACGATGCCCTTGCCGCGGATGTAGACCAGCGTGTTCGCGGTCCCGAGGTCGATGGCCATGTCCGACGAGAAGAGGCCGGGGATAAGCGACATGAGCGGTCCTTTGGGCAAGCAATAATTTTGGCCCCGACTCGGGGTCTCCGGCGGGGCGCCTTCTTATAAGGGCATGGCGGGTGGAAGCGAAAGCCCCGCCGACCGCGATCCGCGCACTTCCGCGTGCTTGTGAAAATACGATGTTTGTCGCTGATACAAGCCCAAGTTTTCCATCTTTCTTGCACTTATACTGTATGTCATTCCGATGCTGGTCTGGGGGAGGTGACGCCGATGGCAGGGGTGACGGGGCGTGTGGCGCTGGTGACGGGGGCGGGCAGTCCGGGGGGAATCGGTTTTGCCATCGCGCGGGCACTGGTCGCCGGGGGCGCCCGGGTGGCGGTGACGGCGACTTCGGCCCGCATCCACGACCGGGGCCGCGAGTTGTCCTGCCTGTCGGAAATCGCCGACCTGACCGATCCGGCGCAGGTTCTCGGCCTTTTCGCGGCGGTCGAGGCCAGGCTTGGCCCCGTCGACATCCTGGTGAACAACGCGGGCATGGTGCAGACTGGCAAGCGGATGAAGCGCGATCAGTTGGCGGACTGCTCGGACGCGGCCTGGGGCCATCACATGGCGCTGAACATCGGCACCACCTTCCACGCCTGCAGGGCGGCCCTGCCGGGGATGGCAGCGCGCGGCTATGGCCGGATCGTCAACATCTCGTCCGTGACCGGGCCGCTTGTCGGCATCGACGGCTCGTCCGCCTATGCCACGGCCAAGGCCGGGGTCACCGGCATGACCCGGTCGATCGCGCTGGAATACGGGTCGAGGGGCGTGACCTGCAACGCGGTCCTGCCCGGCTGGATCGCCACGGAAAGCGCCAGCCCGGTCGAACTGCGCGCCGGAAAGCGCACGCCCGCAGGACGCCCAGGGCGTCCCGAAGAAGTGGCCGCCTGCGCGCTGTTCCTGGCTTCGGAAGAGTCTTCCTATGTCACCGGGGCGATGCTGGTGGTGGACGGAGGCAACACTCTGCAGGAGATGAAGGGGGCGTGAGGCGGCGGCTTTCGATCCGTCCTTCCGCCGCAACAACCGCCCACAGCCAAGCGGTTGATCGCAAGGGGGCATCCCCCTCTGCCCTGAGCGGACAGAGGGGGCGCGGCCTTACTCGCCGTGGTAGGAGACGGTCTTCACATCCTCGCCCGGCGCGGTCTTCTGCCGCCGGATGATCAGCCGGTTCAGTGCGTTGATATAGGCCCGGGTCGAGGCGACGATGGTGTCGGTGTCGGCCGAGGAGCCGGTGACGATCCGCCCCTCCTCCTCCAGCCGGACCGAGACGGTCGCCTGCGCGTCCGTCCCCTCGGTCACGGCATGGACCTGGTAGACCTGGAGGTTGGCCTTGTGGGGGAAGAGCATCTTCACGCAGTTGAAGGCCGCATCCACCGGCCCGTCGCCGGTGGCGTCGATGTGGTGGTCGGTGCCGTCGACGGTCAGGATCATGTCGGCTTCCTGCGGGCCTTCGGTGCCGCAGACCACCCGCAGCTTCTTCAGCTGCAGGTATTCGTAGGCGTCGTTGGTCTGCTCGTCGGAAACCAGCGCGATCAGGTCGTCGTCGTAGACCTCTTTCTTGCGGTCGGCCAGCGCCTTGAAGCGGACGAAGACGTCGTTCAGCTGGTTGTCGGCCAGCTCGAACCCCAGTTCCTTCAACTTGGCGCGGAGGGCGGCGCGGCCGGAATGCTTGCCCATCGCGATGTTCTTCGCCGTCAGCCCGATATCCTCGGGCCGCATGATCTCGAAGGTCTGGACGTTCTTGAGGACGCCATCCTGGTGGATGCCGCTTTCATGCAGGAAGGCGTTCTTGCCGACGATGGCCTTGTTGAACTGGACCGGGAAGCCGGAGACCTGGGAGACCCGGCGGGAGAGGTTCATGATCTTGGTGGTGTCGATCCCGGTCTGGAACGGCAGGATGTCGTTGCGGACCCGCATCGCCATCACCACCTCTTCCAAGGCGGTGTTCCCCGCCCGCTCACCCAGGCCGTTGATCGTGCATTCGATCTGCCGGGCGCCCGCCTCGACCGCCGCCAGGGCGTTGGCGGTGGCCATGCCGAGGTCGTTGTGGCAGTGGGTGGCGAAGATGATCTGGTCGGCGCCGGGGACGCGCTCCAGGAGCATCCGGATGATCTTCGCGGATTCCATCGGATAGGTGTAGCCGACGGTGTCGGGGATGTTGATCGTCGTCGCCCCGGCCTTGATCGCGATCTCGACCACCCGGCACAGGTAGTCGGGTTCGGTCCGGGTCGCGTCCATCGGCGACCACTGGACGTTGTCGCAGAGGTTGCGGGCGTGGGTCACCGTCTCGTGGATGCGGTCCGCCATCTGGTCCATGTCCAGGTTCGGGATCGCGCGGTGCAGGGGCGAGGTGCCGATGAAGGTGTGGATCCGGGGGGAGCGGGCGTGCTTCACCGCCTCCCAGCAACGGTCGATGTCCTTCTGGTTGGCCCTTGCGAGGCCGCAGATCGTGCTGGTCTTCGCCCGCTTCGAGATTTCGCTGACGGCGGCGAAGTCGCCTTCGCTGGCGATGGGGAAGCCGGCCTCGATGATGTCGACCCCCATCTCGTCGAGGAGGGAGGCGATCTCCAGCTTCTCCTCATGGGTCATGGTGGCACCCGGCGACTGCTCGCCGTCGCGCAGGGTGGTGTCGAAGATGACGACTTTGTTCTGGGTCATGGGGGAAGTCATGGGGGTCTGGTCCTTGTCTTAGCTGGCGTGCCCGTTTCGAGTCTGGGGGGCGCTGGTCACCTCTGAGCGGTCGCGCCCGGGGGCACGCTCAGAGGCAGCTAAGAAGGAGGAGGCCAAGGGGCATCGCAGGGCTGGCTGCCCTGACGGTGGCGAGGATGTGGGGTCCCGTGGTCATGGGGCGGGACTATACGGGGGAAATCGGGGAAGGGAAGGGGATTTTTCGGGGGGGCTGGCGGGGGCCGCAAGGGGCTCCGGTTGGGGTGCCCGCGCGTGGGCAGAGTCCCAAGGGGTTGATTTGGTTTGGGGATTTTTGTGGACGTTAGGGGTTTTTTAAGGGGTGGGGGGAGGTCATATTGTGCCGTCTAGCGTCTCTTTGACGTGTTTTCCGATACGCATCAACGAACTTGACGTTTGGGTTGGTGAACCACACAGTATTCTTGTCGGAGAGTGAGGATAAGGAATGATCGGCAAAGGCGAAACCGTTCCTTTTGGAGTATATCTTGATCTCGAAGAGGGGGCATTGGCTGACCTTGAGAGGGTATCCAAGGCGTCTCTTGAACTTGTCGCAGCGATCCGTGACCTCGCGGAATTCATTGATCCCTACCTTGATGTGAAAGTTGAAATCCAAAGTAGTGAGAGGGGAAGCTTATTCTTAAAAACCATAATAAAGATCGCATTTGATATTGATTTAGATACCGATCAGCGTAAAGCTGAATTCAAACTTACAGCCCTGGGAGCGATTTTGATCGGAGTTTCGGTTTTTGTAACAGGAAAGATTGCGAACCACTATGTAGATATGGCTCTCAGCGCCTTTGATCGTGAAGTCCTAGGAGTTGACGCTGAAGGGCGACCAATCGACGCTGATGAGGACAAGCCGAGGGAGCTGGACCGCAAAAAAGTAAAGGAAATCATAGACGGAGCTGTACGAAATGGTGTTGGCGAGGGCCACGTTCGTAGCTTCTATTCCGAAATAAAATCTGATCCTGCTATCAATGGTGTTGGGGTTACTTTTGATCTAGAGACTAAGCCCGAGGAGATAGTTCCTCGTTCAAGATTTGCTGAGCTTTCGAAGTTCGTCGAGCCAAATAAAGATGATAAGAGGAGGTCGCGACTAGAAGAGACTTCAGTCTTGCTGGTTCAGCCGCGTCTCCGAGTCGATAACAGGCAATGGAGATTTGCGGCCGGCGGAATTGAGTTTGCAGCACGGATGGAAGACAAGAAGTTTACATCTGATCTTCTTTCTGGTCGCCTTAACGTCAAGATGGTGGAGGGTGTTGTCATGGCTGTTGCCATGCGAGTCGATGAAGCCTCAACCAATGGTGTGTGGAAGGTCGTCTCTCGCAGCATCGAAAAGGTTCACGGGGTTAAGGAAGCTGAAAGTCAAGCCTCACTTCTTCAGTTTCTCGAAGATGATAAGAATGGAAGCGACGAGGAAGAGGATAGCTGAAACGGCGAAAGCCGCACGGTCGCCGAACACCATGGAGACGGCCACGAGAAAAAGCACTGTCAAGAAAATGACAGCGCCACCAAACTTCCTTTGGCTGTTCTTAGCCAACGGCAAAGTCACCTCCCTGTTGATCCTCTTGAATAGATCGGGATCGTTAAGATCAAGTTGTGATGCACCTGATCGGTTCCATCAAGCCTTACCTTTTCCGTGGGTGCGTCCGGTGATTTCGGGAAAGGTGCGCTTTAGCGTACTTCGTGCGCCTTGGCCCGGAATCAAGGGCGAAGCCCGCCGGGCCGCGCCCTCCCTCCCCCCGGGAGGGCGCTTTTGTGGCGTCAGTCACCCGAACTGCGGGGGGAGGGGATGAGGGATAAAGTGCTTCGTTCAGGTGTTGCGGCGCCCGCCCGAGGGAGGGCGCGGCCCTGTGTTGTGCGGGGTGGTTGAGGGGGTTTGGTGCGCTGTAGCGCACCCTACGGTGATGGGGGCGTCGGGCTGAAGCCCGACCTACGGTGTCGGGACGTGTCGGGGTGAACCCCGACCTGCGTCACACCACCATATGCCTTACCCTCGCCCCCCACTCGATCGCCGCCGCATGCAGCCGGTCGATCTTCAGCTCCTCCCGGACCTCCTCCAGCATCCGCAGTTCCACCTGGGAGTGCCGCCCGTCCGCCGTGACCACGTCGCAAGCCAGGGCATAGGCGGTCTCGTACAGCCGCTCGGGCAAAGCGGTGCGGATCAGGCCGAAGAGGGCGTCGAGGCCGTCTTCCTCCTCGAACAGGTCGAAGATGATGCGGCTGATGCGGCGGATGCGGTCGGGGTCGTAGGTGGCGAAGATCGGCATGTGGTTGACCATGCGGGTGATCGCCACCAGCTCGGCGGTGCGCATGTCCTCGTCCGAGGCGGAGCAGGCGACCATGACGGCCACGAGGGCATCCTGCGGGGACATTCCGGATTCGGGCATGGCGGTTCCTTCAAGGGTTTGGCGCCAGATTATTGACGGGGGGGCGGGGGGGCAATAGAGGACGGACGCGGGGCGTGGGCCCGGCCTTTCAGGAGAGACGGACATGGGCGCCTTGCGCGATGCGGCGATGAATTCGAAGGCCTGGCCATTCGAAGAGGCCCGCGCGGTGCTGAAGCGCTATGGCGGCAAGGACCCGGCCAAGGGCTATGTCCTGTTCGAGACGGGCTACGGGCCGTCGGGGCTGCCGCATATCGGGACCTTCGGCGAGGTGGCGCGGACGACGATGATCCGGCGGGCGTTCGAGATCATCAGCGACATCCCGACGCGGCTGATCTGCTTTTCCGACGACGTGGACGGGATGCGGAAGGTGCCGGAGAACGTGCCGCAGCAGGAGATGCTGCGCCAGCATATGCAGAAGCCGCTGACCTCGGTCCCCGATCCCTATGGCGAGTTCGAGAGCTTCGGCCACCACAACAATGCGATGCTGCGGCGGTTCCTGGACACGTTCGGCTTTGAATACGAGTTCATCTCGGCGACGGAGTTCTACAAGTCGGGGCAGTTCGACGCGACCCTTCGGCTGTGCGCGGAACGCTATGATGCGATCATGGCGATCATGCTGGCGTCCCTGCGGGAGGAGCGGCAGCAGACCTATTCCTGCTTCCTGCCGATCCATCCGGAGACGGGGCGGGTGCTGTATGTGCCGATGAAGGAGGTCAATGCGAAGGACGCGACGATCACCTTCGACGACGAGGACGGGCGGGAATGGACGCTGCCGGTCACGGGCGGGCACGTGAAGCTGCAGTGGAAGCCGGATTTCGGGGCGCGCTGGGCGGCGCTGGACGTGGACTTCGAGATGTACGGGAAGGACCATTCCACCAACACTCCGATCTATGACGGGATCTGCGAGGTGTTGGGGGGGCGGAAGCCGAACCACATGACCTATGAGCTGTTCCTGGACGATCAGGGGCAGAAGATTTCGAAGTCGAAGGGCAACGGGCTGACCATCGACGAATGGCTGACCTATGCGGCGACGGAATCCCTCAGCTACTTCATGTACCAGAAGCCGAAGACGGCGAAGCGGATGCATTTCGACGTGATCCCGCGGGCGGTGGATGAATATCACCAGCAGCTGAAGGCCTTCCCGGGGCAGGACGTGGCGGGGCAGTTGAACAACCCGGTCTGGCATATCCATGGGGGCAAGCCGCCGGAAAGCCGGATGGTGGTGTCGTTCGGGATGCTGTTGAACCTGGCCTCGGTGGCGGGGGCGAAGGACGCTGGTGCCTTGTGGAAGTTCATCAAGCGCTATGCTCCAGAGGCCTCGCCCGAGGGGAACCCTGATCTGGACGCGGCGGCGGGGTTTGCGGTGCGCTATTTCGCGGACCGGATCGCGCCGACGCGGGTGTTCCGGTTGCCCGATGCGAAGGAGCGGGCGGCGATGGAGGATCTGGTGGCGCGGCTGAAGGTCTGGGACGGGGGCTTGGACGACGAGGCCCTGCAGTCGATGGTCTTCGCGGTGGGCAAGGACCACGGGTTCGAGCCGCTGCGCGACTGGTTCAAGGCGCTGTACGAGGTGCTGCTGGGGGCCAGCGACGGGCCGCGTTTCGGCGGGTTCATCGCGCTTTACGGGGTGGACGAGACGGTGGCGCTGATGGAGCGGGCGCTGAAGGGCGAGCTGGTCGCGGCCTGATGGGTCGTGAGGCCGAGGGTCATGCGCTGTGGCGCGGCGCGTCCGGCGCGGTGAAGGCGCTGCTGGAAAGCGACGGGATCATCCTGCGCGGCGCGTTGCGGGCGAAGCTGCCCCGGGCCGGGCTGGCGGAGTGGCGGGTGCAGGGGGAGGACCTGTGCCTGCGGTCGGGGGGCGAGGCGCTGGTCCTGACCCTGGGAGCGAAGGAGGCGGCGGCCTGGGTCAAGGCGCTGGAGAAGCCCCTGCCGTCGCTGGCGGCGAAGCTGGGGGTTTCGGCGGCATCGCGGGCCTGGGTGATCGGGGGGCCTGCGCCGGAGGAGATCGCGGTGGCGGTTGCCGGTGCATCTGTGCCGGGGCCGGAGGGCGCGGCGGTGATCGTCGCGGTGCTGACCGGGCCGGAGGACCTTGAGGCCGCCTTGGCGGCGGGGCAGGCTGCGGGCCTGCGGGTCTGGTGCGTGCATGGCAAGGGCAAGGGCGCGGCGGTGCCAGAGGCTGCGGTGCGGGCGGCCTTCCGGGCGGCGGGGTGGATGGATATCAAAGCCAGCGCGGTGTCGGAGGGGTTTTCGGCGACACTGTATCGGCCGCCCGTGGGGTGAGGTCGGGGGCGTCCTCTTCGCTGGCAGCGACGGGAAGACGAACGCGGCGGCGCGCTTGACTTCCCGCGCGGCGATCTAGCTGTCATCGCAAGGGGACGTCCGACACGGGAGATATTGCCGATGCGCAATGGTCTTTTTGCTGCCTGCCTTGCCGCTGTCCTGGCCCTGCCCGCGCTGGCACAGGACGAACCGATCCGGAAAACCATCCAGAGCCAGATCGACGCGTTCCAGGTGGACGATTTCACCCGCGCCTTCACCTACGCGAGCCCCACGATCAAAGAGATGTTCGGCACGCCTGAGAATTTCGGCGCGATGGTGCGGAACGGCTATCCGATGGTCTATCGCCCCGCCGACGTGCAGATGATGGAGCTGCGCGAGGTGGCGGGGAACCTGTGGCAGCGGGTGCGGATCACCGACCAGGCGGGCGCCGGGTGGTATCTTGACTACATGATGGTCGAGACTGCGGGGGGCTGGCAGATCAACGCGGTGCAGATCCTGCCTGCGCCGGATGTGGGGGCCTGAGGGCAGGAACGCTTTTCGTGCCCGTCGGCGAACGGTCGGTTGGCACCCACCCTACCGTTGCGCAAACCGGCCCTGCTCCGCGCGGCGGCGTGAGCGCCGGTTAAACCTTGCTTGCTACCCCCTTTGCCCCATGGCGGCGCGGTCTGTCGGGGCACCCTCGACGCATCGCGCGCGGCAGTGGCGCGAAGCGAGGCGAGGGAAATCGAAGATGAACAAGGCTATCACCGACGGGCTGGTCCTGATGCCGCCGCCGTTCTCGGCAGGGCTGAACCTCTGGTCGCGCGAGGACGGGACGCCCGGGTCGGGGTCGTACCAGGGCCAGCCGAACGCGGCGCTGGTGACGAACGACCAGGACTTCGCGGGTTGCCTGGAATTGCAGAAGACGGAAGCCACGCAGAAGCTGCGCAGCTTCGCGCAGACTCCGATCCAGCCGGGGCTTTACCTGCGGGTGACGGCGCGGGTGAAGGCGGTGTCGGGGAACCTGCCCTCGGTCCGGATCGCGGCCTGGGCGGGCGATGTGAGCGGGCAGAACGTGGCGGGCCTGCCGCAGACCGGCGCTTCGGTGCAGTTGACCGCTTACGGGCAGGTGGCGACGGTGAGCGCGATCATCTCGCCGGCCAGCCGCACCGGCGTGGACATGCCCTGGTCGCTGCAATCGGTCTATGCCCATGTCGGGCTGGACCTGACGGGCGCGAACGGCGGGGTGGTCCGGATCGACGACATCATGGTCGAGGACGTGACCAACGTGTTCATCCGCAAGCTGATGGACTGGGTGGACGTGCGCGATTATGGCGCGCTGGGCAATGGCACTACGAACGACGCGCCCGCCTTCCTGGCCGCGGATGCCGATGCGCAGGGGCGGGAAATCCTGGTGCCCTCGGGCGTGTTCCGGCTGACCGGCGACGTGACCATCAACAGCCGCATCCGGTTCGAGGGCACGGTGTCGATGCCGGCCAACCGGCGGCTGGTGCTGACGCGGAACTATGACCTGAACACCTATGGCCAGGCCTTCGGGACCGAGTTGGAGGGGTTCCGCCGCGCGCTGCAGGCGCTGTTCTACTTCACCGACTATGTCACGCTGGACCTGTCGGGCCGCCGGGTCGACATTCCCGCGCCCATCGACGTGGCGGCGCTGGCGGGGCTGTCGAGCTTCTCCAGCCGCCGGGGCATCCGCAACGGATCGCTGAACGCGGTGGCGGGGCCGGGCTGGGCGACCGAGGACGTGACCTCGATCGCGACCTATTCGGCCTCGAACAATCTTACGCTGACCGGCGTCGCCAATGTGGCGAACATCCCGATCGGCGCGCTGGTCATGGGGACGGGGGTGGGCCGCGAGGTCTATGTCACCGCGAAGAACATCGGTGCGGGGACCGTCACCATCAGCCAGCCGCTGTATGCGGCTGTCGGCACGCGGACCTATACCTTCCGGCGCTTCAAATACATGTTGGACTTCTCGGGCTTCAGCCTGCTGTCTCGGTTCGAGCTGGAGGACATCGAGTTCAACAACCTCGGAACCGGGTCTGCGGTCATGCTGCCCCTGGCGGGGAACACCCAGCGCTTCGTCTCCTGCACCTTCAACCGGCCGCAGGACCGGGGCATCAGTTCGCCCGGGTCGGGCTGCCAGGGCATGTTCGTCGACATGTGCCAGTTCCTGTCGAACGAACAATCCGTCCCTGCCGTCGACCGCACGACGATCTGCCTGAACGTGCAGGCCAACGACACCAAGCTGCGCAACAACCGGATCGTGCGCTTCGCGCATTTCGCGATCATGAACGGCTCAGGCCACCTGATCCACGCCAACCACTTCTTCCAGGGCGACAACACGGCGGCGGGGGTGCGCCGGGCGGGGCTGGTCTTCACGCAGACCAACGTCTCGACCGTGGTGACGGGCAACTACATCGACAACTGCTTCATCGAATGGGGCAACGAACATGACTCGGAGCCGCAGGAGAACGGCGAGTTCTCGTTCGGCGGGCTGAACATCGTCGGCAATGTGTTCATCTCGTCCGACACGTCCTCGGCCTTCCGCTGGATCGTGGTCAAACCCTATGGGGCGGGCCATTTCCTCAGCGGCTTCTCGATCGTGTCGAACAGCTTCCGCAGCGTCGGGGCCATCGTGGACCGGGTGGACATGGTGGACACCAGCTTCGCCTCGCTGGATTTCACCCGGTCGCGCAACGTCCGGGTCGAGGGGAATAGTTTCAACAACGTGACGCAGTGGATCATCAACCCGGTGCAGGTGCTGCATAGCCAGAACACGGCGGCCGAGACCTGGAACGTCAGCGCGGGCGGCTTCGTGCCCTTCGGCGCGCGCATCCGGATGGTCGAGGCGGTGGCGCCGGAGGGGATGATCACCAATGCGGCCAATGCCGGGCGCTATGTCTTCCCCTATTCGGTGCCGGGCACCGGGACGGGGGGCAGGGAAGCGCAGGTGCGCTGGGGCGAGGCGGTGAAGGGCCGCGCGCTGGTCACGATGCGGATGGATGTGCCGGCCTGATCCCGATGCAAAGGCGAGTTGGGGGCGGTCCTTCGGGGCCGCCCCTTTTTCACAGGTCCCCCGGCTGGACGTGGAAGGCGCGGGCGAAGCCGCCGTTCAGGAGCGCGGAGGTGGGGGCCAGCCGGACGAAGGCGAAGTCGGGCAGGTCGATGTAGATGGTCGCCTTGGGGTTCTGCTGCAGCCAGCGGTCACGGATGCCCGGACGGGCGGGGTCGTCCTTGGCGATGAAGCGCGCCTCTGCCCGGATCATCAGCCGGGGATGGGTCATCGGGTCGCCCTTGTCGCCCACCTCGCCCAGCATCAGCGCGCAGGCGGCGCGGTCGCGGAGCGCGCGGAAATGCGGGGCGAGGCCGGAGACGAGGGTCAGGAGCCCGGCCTCGGGGTCGCGGTGGAAGGCGATCCGGCTGATGCCGGGGGTGCCGGTGTCGGGATCGGTCCAGGCCAGTGCGGCATGGCCGAGCGACAGGAGCTGGCGGACGGTCGTCAGCGCGTCGTCATTGGCGGGCTGGACGGGATCGGGGCGGGAGGGGCGGTCGGACATGAGACACCGGAAGCAGTTGACAGGGGAATGGCTCGGGCGTCTTGTGGCGGCATTCATTCCGCCCTGCCAGCGATTACTGGCGGTTCCCCTGGCTTGGACGCCATCATGACCGACACTGCCCGCGGCCACAATGGCCCGACCGAATTCCTGCCGAAGCTTCTGACCGTCTGGCGCGAAGGCTATGGGCTGGCCGCCCTGCGCGCCGATGCGCTGGCGGGGCTGACCGTGGCCATCGTGGCGCTGCCCCTGTCGATGGCCATTGCCATCGCCAGCGGGGTGGGGCCGGAGCGCGGGCTCTTCACCGCCATCGTCGGTGGGTTCCTGGTCTCGCTGCTGGGCGGGTCGCGCTATCAGATCGGGGGCCCGGCGGGGGCCTTCATCGTGCTGGTCGCGGCCTGCGTGACGGCGACCGGGGTTCAGGGGCTGATCATGGCCACCATCCTTTCGGGCCTGATCCTGATCGGGGCCGGGGCGCTGCGGCTGGGGACCTACATCCGCTATATCCCCTATCCGGTGACCGTGGGCTTCACCGCCGGAATCGCGGTGATCATCTTCGCGAGCCAGCTGCACGAGATGTTCGGGCTGACCCTGCCGGGTGCGGAGCCGGGCGAGATCATCGCCAAGGTCGAGGCGCTGTGGGCGGCGCGGGGGACGGTGACCTGGGGCGCGGTCGGGGTGACGGTGCTGACGGCGGGGGTGATCCTGGGGCTGAGGCGGGTCAGGCCGCATTGGCCGGGGATGCTGATCGCGGTGGCGCTGGCCTCGGTCGTGGTTGCCGCGCTGGGCCTGCCGGTCGCCACCATCGGCACGCGGTTCGGGGCCTTGCCGCATTTGCTGCCCGCACCCGCGCTGCCCGACTTGGCGCTGTGGCGCGAGGCGCTGCCCTGGGCGGCGAGTTTTGCGCTGCTGGGCGCGATCGAATCCCTTCTCTCCGCCGTGGTGGCCGACGGGATGTCGGGCGCAAGGCATCGGTCGAACGCGGAGCTGGTGGCGCAGGGGGTGGCGAACATCGGCTCGGGCCTCTTCGGCGGGTTCTGCGTGACCGGCACCATCGCGCGGACGGCGACCAATGTGCGGGCGGGAAGCAGGGGGCCGGTCTCGGGGATGCTGCATGCGCTGTTCCTTCTGGCCTTCCTGATGGTCGCGGCCCCCTTGGCCGCCTACATCCCCCTTGCCGCACTGGCGGGCGTGCTGGGCGTCGTCGCCTGGGGCATGGCGGAACGGCACGAGTTCGCCGCGCTGTTGCGGGCCACGCGCGGGGATGCGCTGGTGGTCAGCGTCACCTTCCTGCTCGTCGTCTTCCGCGATCTGACCGAGGGGATCGTGGTGGGTTTCGCGCTGGCGGGCCTGGTCTTCATCAAGCGGATGTCCGAGGGCGTGGCCATGCGCCCGCGCGAGGAGCATATCGACACGCCCCGCGCCGACCGCGTGGTCTATCACCTGGAGGGTCCGTATTTCTTCGGCGCCGCGGCGCAACTGGGGGGCGTGCTGGACCGCATTGCCGAGACGCCGCGCGCGCTGGTCCTGGAGATGTCGGGCGTGCCGTTGATCGACAGTTCCGGCGCGCGCGGATTTCACCGGCTGGCCGCGCGAGCGGCGAAGCGGGGCGGGCGGCTGTTCCTGGTGGGACTGCGACCGTCGCTTCGCCGCCAGCTTCAGGCACAGGGGTTGGAGGAGCCCGAGGTGCGCTTCCTGCCCGACCTTGCCGCCGTCGATGCGGTTCTGGACGCACAACCCGGCGGCGAATCACGCTGAGAGCCGCCGCGCACCGGCAGAAGCGGCCCGAGATGGCCCCCTGCGCCCGTCTTCGGCCCGTGCTCACGGCGGCGTGAGCGATAACGGCCCGGAAAAGCAAGCACTTGGGCGCCACAATTTTCACACATTTGCAAACTTCACTTTCCTGAAGTGAAGAAATTTACAGAATTATTGATGAAAAATAGGGGGTTACTGAAATCTTTACGAAGTGTTACTCTGCCCGCGGGAAGGGCGCCTGACCAGTCACCATCAGTCGTGGAAGGCTGCCGCCTTCCGAGGGGAGAAGAGAATGAGCGAAGCCGCC
>NZ_DAIQAT010000021.1:0-35452 GCF_036781545.1 Tabrizicola sp. | reverse complement strand
CCTACTGGCCGCAGCTTGCCGCCTATGCGGATGCCCTTCGATTGACCTTTCCCGCCCATCAACTGCGCGGCGTCGCGATCCACTGGATGAACGAGGGCAGCCTCAGCTTCTTGCCCCTTGAGCCGGAGGTCGTGGCCTGATGTCCGCCCTGGCCTGGATCGACTTCGACCAGACCGACCGCGACCGCGCGCGCCGGATCATGGACCTGTTCGGGGTTGAGGACTCCCGCGATGAACTGGGCCTCGGCTCGATCCGCGATTCCCTGTCGGACCTGATGTTCCCGGGCACCAGCACGATTCAGACGCGGCTGCGCTACATGTTCTTCGTGCCCTGGCTTTACCGGATGGTCGCTCGGTCTGGCGGGCGGGCGGATCAGGCGCGGCGGCTGGAAATCCAGCTGATCACAGCCCTCTTGCGCGGCGGCGAGACCGAGAACGTCATCGGCAGCGAGGCGCGCGACAGCCTGAAGCGCCTTCCCAGCGATGTCTACTGGGCCGGTCTTCTGGCGCTGGGCATCCGCACCCATCCCGGCAGCCGGGCCGAGATGCTGGCGGCGGGTGACGCCCCGAGCCTCTGGTCCCCCGGGCTGCCCGCAGCGCCGGATGACCTGTTGGACAAGGCAACCTTCCGCCTCACATCCGAGGAAGGCAGCTTCCTGCGCGACCGTCTTGCCGTTTCCGCCCGGGACAGCCTGTTCAACGAATTGGCGCAGGCGGGTGACCGGGCGGCATCAGATGCGATCTGGCTGCACCCGATGCGCGCCACATGGAGCTCAAGGAACATCGCCATCGTCGATCAGGCCGAACGCTTTGCCCGAGTGATGAACGGGGCAGCGCTGCTTTACAACCTGATGCTGGCCGAACGGGCCGCTGCAATCCAGGGAGCGGAGAAAGGCCGCTGGCACGATCTGGCCGCCGACTACCGCGCTCGCCTTGGCACTTGGCAGGCCGAGGCCCCCGCCAGCCTTGCCTCAGACTGGAGCCTGGCGGGGCTCTGGTCGCTGACCTCGCAGACCATTCACAGGGTGGCCCCCCAGACCATGGCCTTCGTGACCGACTGGTCGGCCCTGGTTCAGCGCGGCCAGCCTCTGGCCGATGACGCAGCCGCCCGCGCCCTGATCCTGCGGCGGGAAACCCGGCTGAAGGGGCCCAAGGCGCGGCTGACGAATGATGCAGCGCTGGCGCGTTGGGGTGGTGCCTCGGGTGCTTCGTTGTTGGCCTATCGGTGGCCGGTGGTGCAGCGTCATCTGCGGGACCTTGCCGATGCCGTCTGACAGCCCGCTCGACCCCGAAAACCGTGCGCTTTACGGCGAAATCCTGCGCGCCCCGCCGGGATACGAGGTCGATATGGCCTTGGCCACGACCTATTCGCTGGATTTCGAGACCGCTCTGGTGATCCCGGCGACGATGGCCTTTCAGGCGGCCGAAAGCCGGGCGCAGGTGCTGGACACGCCTTTGGCGCTTCTGGACGGGCTGGAACGGCTGGCCGAGCGCGTGGCGATCTTCTGCGAGGCCGGGCGCATCACGGCAGAGCCCCGCGCCGCCAACCGCCTGACCGCGCTTCTGGAAGACACGGTGACCGAGGTCCTTGCGCCGCAGGGTGGCGCGTTTCACCCCAAGATCTGGGTGCTGCGTTTTGTGCCCCTGGCCAGCACGGGGCCGATCCGCCTGCGCCTTGCGATCCTGTCGCGCAACCTGACGACCGACCGCAGCTGGGACCTGTCGCTATCGCTTGACGGCGAAGTGACCGAAGCGGCGCAACCCGACAATGCCCCGATTTCCGCTCTCCTCCGCGCCCTGCCCAGCCTTGCGCGGGGGCGCCCGACACCGGCACGCAGCCGCAAGATCGCCGAGGCGCTGGCCCGAGACGTTGATCGCACGGCTTGGACCCTACCCGAAGGCGCTCGACGCTTGCGCTTTGCGGTCAATGGGTTGGGTCAGCCCCCGTTCCGGCCAAAGGTCGGCAGAGCCATGGGTATCATCTCGCCCTTCTTGTCGCCCGAAGCACTGGTCCAGTTGACCAAGGACCTTGACCCCATTGAATGCTGGCTGCTGAGCCGAGCCGAGGAACTGGCGCAGATGCCGCCTGACGTGCTGGCCCGCTTCGGGCAGGTGATGGTTCTGGACGACCTGGCCGAAACCGAAGATGGCGAGGAGTCAGAGGCGGCGTCCGCGGCCCTGGGCCTTCATGCCAAGGTCTTTGTGACCGAACGCTATCCGAGGCCCGAGTCGACCACGGACCTTACCGTCGGATCGGGTAACGCTACGGCGGCGGCGCTGCTGAACGGCAGCAACGTTGAGGTCTTTGCCACCCTTTCCGGCCCCTCCCGCCGGATGGGCTGGGCTGCAGACCACATCGCGCCAGAACGGCTGGGCCGGTTCCTTCGGCCCTGGCAGGCCCCAACACCGGCGCCCGTCCCTGATCCAGCCTTAGCGGCAGAGGCGCGCCTTGATACGATGCGCAGGGCTCTGGCAGCGGCTGACCTGACCTTGCGCTGCACTCCGGCCGAAGACGGGCGGATCGGCCTGACCCTGACCGCACGCGGCAGCGTAGCCCTCCCCGTCACTCTGCGGGCAGAGCTTTGGCCACTGACCCTTGGCCCAAACCACGCCCTGACGCTGACTGTGCCGCTCGGCCGCACCGGCCTGCCCCTTGGCCAGTTCGCTCTGGCCGATGTGACGCGCTGGCTGGGGCTTCGCCTCACCGATCTGGAAACCGGGGCCGAGATGGTCTTCACCCTCGGCACCACGCTGAAGGACCTGCCCGAGGCGCGCACCGCCGAAATCCTGCGCAGCATAATCGAGAACCGCGAGGCTTTCCTGCGCTATATCCGCCTGCTGCTGGGCGATCCGCAGACGGCGGGCCAGATCATCCTGCAGGGTGGCAAGGGCGGTTTCCTGGGCTTTGCAGGCTTTGCCGACGACGCCCCGATCCTTGAGGACATGGTGCGGTCACTGTCAGGCGACGGCCGCCGCCTGCGCGATATCGAACGGCTCATGTCGCGGCTGGGCGATGTCAGGGGCGCAAATGGGGAACCGGTCATACCGCCGCGCTTCGCCGCCCTTTGGGAGGTGTTTCGCAGCGTCCTGCCAAAAGAGGCGCGCCGTGGCTGAAAACCGCTTTGACCCCGGCCCCGCCCTGGCACCGCTGAAAGCCTTCCAACGGGCCACGGTGGATCACGTGTGCCGCCGCCTGCTGACCGATCCCGACGCTACGCGCCAGTTCCTCGTGGCGGACGAGGTGGGACTGGGCAAGACGATGGTCGCCCGCGGCGTGATCGCCCGCACGATTGAGGCGCTTTGGGACAAGGTCCCGCGCATCGACATCATCTATGTCTGCTCGAACGGCGCCATCGCCGCACAGAACCTCGCCCGGCTGAACGTGATGGAGCGCGAGGCGCAGGTGCTGCCGACACGGCTGACCCTCCTGCCTTTGGTGCTGGGCGGAGAAAACAGTCTGCGCCATAACCGGGTGAACTTCATCAGCCTGACACCCGGCACGACCTTTGACCTGAAATCCTCGGGCGGCTGGGCGCGGGAGCGTGCGCTGATCCTGAGGCTTCTGGAGGGGCAACTCGCCCACCCAAAGGGCGCGATCCGACTGTTTCAGGGCTGGTCGGGAGAGCCGGGCTGGGAGCGAGAGCGCGCGCGGGTTGCGACCGAAACCGTTGATCCAGAAATCGCAGCCCGGTTCCAGATGGCCGTGGCCAACAGCCCCGGCCTGACCGCACGGATCGATGACCTTTGCGCCGAGGTTGCCTGGCATCGCCAGGTCGATGGCGACCTGCGCCAGGCCTGCACCGCCCTGATCGGCGAACTGCGTGGGATGCTGGCGCAAGCCTCAGTTCAGTCGCTTGAACCTGACCTCATCATTCTCGACGAATTCCAGCGCTTTCACGATCTGCTGCATGGCGACAGCGAAGCCGCCGATCTGGCGCGGCAGTTGTTCAACCATGTCGACGGCGCGGGCAACACCGCCAAGACCCTGCTTTTGTCCGCGACGCCCTACCGGATGCTGACACTGGCAGGCGATGCGCCCGAGGAGGGCGATCATCACCGCGATTTCCTCGACGTGCTGGAATTCCTGTTCGGAGCCGAGGATGGCAAACGCCGCCGCGACGAGATTGCGTTGGAGATGCGCCGTTTTCGTCAGGCGATGCAGGCCCTGCCCGCAGGCTTCGAAAACGCCCGCGCCCTGCGCGAGGGGATAGAAGGCCAGTTGCGCCGTGTCATCGCCCGCACCGAACGCGTGGCCGAGACGGCGGATCGCGACGCCATGATCCGCGAACTCCGCCACGAACTTGACCTGACGGCGTCCGACCTGATCGAGGCGCGCGCCATAGCAGCCGTGGCCGCCGCCGCCGGGGCACCGGGCACGGTGGATTACTGGAAATCCTCGCCCTGGCTTTTGAACCTGATGCGCGGCTACAAGCTGGCGGACCTCCTGAAGGAGCAAGCGAAGTCTCCCTCGCCCGCCCTTCGCGCGGCCATGAAAACGGCGATCCCCTTGCAGATCGATCCGGAGGCAGTCGAAAGCTATGCGCCCCTTGCCCCCCCCAATGGCCGTATGCGCAAACTGGCAGACCTCGCCTTCGCGAACGGCATGGCGCGCCGCCTGTGGATTGCGCCATCGCTGCCCTACTTCGGCACCAGCCAGCCTGTCAGCAAGATGCTGATCTTCTCGGAATGGACGATGGTTCCCGACGCGATTGCCGGGTTCCTGTCCTATGATGCGGAGCGGCAGATGGGCATGGGGAGGGGTCACACCTATACGGACCCGCCAACCACCCGCCCCCTGCAGTTCCGTCGAGCGCAAGGTCGCCTTGCAGGCCTACGCGCGCTACAACTTGTCATCCCTTCACCTGCACTTGCGGCGCTGGCCGATCCACTGGCCCTGATGCGAGAGGAGGGGCCCTTTCCTGATCTCGACGCGCTGCGTCAGGCTGCTCGCGCGCGGTTGCGGCCTCTAGCGCAAGACCTGGCGGAACAAAGCGCCGAAGCAGGGGATGGCGGCTGGGATTGGAGCAGCCCCGCCGCCCTCGATGTTGTGAATTCTGACTTTGCCGCGTGGCTTGCAGGCTCTGGCCCGCGGGGAGAGGGGGACGAGGAAGCGTGGCCCGATCATCTGGCCGAACTGCTGCAGGCCGCCCGGCAGCCGATCGGGCAGAAAGACGTCGACCAGATCCTCGGCCATCTGGTGGATGTGGCGCTTGGCAGCCCGGCCACCTGCGCCTTGCGCGCCCTGTCGCGTATCGTACCCACGCTTTCGCTGAACGATCCCGCGCTGCTGACGGCGGCGACGAAGGTTGGCATGGCCTTCCGGACACTGTTCAACCAGCCCGAAACTCAGGCTCTGCTGCGCGCGGAAGGGGATATCTACTGGCGGGCGGTCCTGCGTCATGCGGCCGAACACGACCTGCAATCGGTTCTCGACGAGTATGCTCATGTCTTATTGGAAGCCGAGGGCCAAGTCGGTCATCCGCCGGTCAAAGCCATAGGAGTCATCGCCGAACGGATGGCCGAGGCCCTGTCCTTGCGACCGGCCCAGATCGAACTGAACCACTACGCTCTCCAGCGTGGCCGTATCGTACAAACCCACCCGATCACCCTGCGCGGTCGCTTCGCCATGCGCTTGGCCCAGAAAGGTGAAGATGAGACCGGCGTGAATCGGACCGGTCTGGTCCGAACGGCCTTTAACTCTCCCTTCAAGCCCTTCGTGCTGGCTTCGACATCGGTCGGGCAGGAAGGTCTGGATTTTCACCCCTATTGCCACCGGATCGTCCACTGGAACCTGCCAGGCAACCCGGTCGATATGGAGCAACGCGAAGGCCGGGTGCATCGCTACAAGAACCACGCTGTACGCCTTAATCTGGTCGCAGGACATTCTCAGGCGGCGCTGGGCGGGCAGAACACTGATCCTTGGGTCGATATGTTCAGCGCTGCGCATGGAAACGCTGGGCGCACTGGCGATCTTGAGCCTTTCTGGGTGCTCGACGGCCCTACCAAGGTCGAACGCCATATCCTGTCGCTCCCCTTCAGCCGTGAAGAGACGCGGCTTTCCTGGCTGAATCGTTCAGTGGCGCTGTATCGACTGGCGTTCGGCCAACCGCGGCAGGACGATCTACTGGCTTTGCTGGATCAGGTGCGGGACGAAATCGCGCCTGAGGCGCTTGCCCAACTGCAGATCAGCCTTCGTCCCGATTGAACGCGCTCCGGTGCGGTTTTCGCGCGTTTCTGATCCTGTGTTAAGTGACACGAATATCTGCAGGAAGACGGAAGAGGCCGGGGGAAAGCGGAAGATGTCGGAAGGCTGCGTGAAAACAGGGGCTTAGGAACGTCGCGGGAACTGCGATGGCAGCCTGGGCGATGTCTTGCAGTCGGCCTTGAAACAGCCTTAAGGGCCCTGTGCGGGCTGTTGGGCGTGCGCCCGATCCGATGAGATGGGCTGCCAAAAAATCTAATAAAACTTGGGTTTTAGTGGGTATGGCGCCATTTGAGGGCGTGGTGCGCCGATGTCCGAACATGCAAATAGGGCCGCATGTTCGGACGGGGTTTGCATGTTCGCGGTAACGCTTTGTATTTCATAGGAAACGGCCTCCGATCTGCTGGCCGCCCGCCGCCGCGAACATGCAACTGATTTTCCGCTGCTCACCCCCCGAAATTGCGGATCAGCAGTTCGGCGCGGCTGCCGCGCGCACCGGCCTGTCGCGCGATGGTGTAGGTCGTCGTGACCTGTTCGACCACCGCCCAGTCGAACAGCGCCCGGACCTCTGGCACATCATTGATCGACAGGAGGAATCGCCCCTGGATGCCGCGCAGCTGGGACGCCAGTTTGTCGAACTCGGCCCGGGAAAACAGCTCTTTCCCATAGTCGCCCTCGCAGCCCCAATAGGGCGGGTCCAGGTAGAACAGCGTCGCCTCGCTGTCATAGCGGCGCACCAGGTCCGACCAGTCGAGGCACT
Source organism: Tabrizicola sp. (assembly GCF_036781545.1). Lineage (GTDB taxonomy): Bacteria > Pseudomonadota > Alphaproteobacteria > Rhodobacterales > Rhodobacteraceae > Tabrizicola. Next base: position 28,491 of record NZ_DAIQAT010000021.1, on the reverse strand, counting down.
CGACGATGACGCCCGCAAGGCGGCTGTGCAGCGCCTCGAGCATGGGTTCGAGCGTCGAGAGGTTGAACTGCCCCGGCCGCTCACGCGAGACGCCGAAGTTGCGGCCCGAGACCTTGCCGCCGAAGGCGCAGCGCTGAAGATAGAGAAACCGGCCCGCCCGCTCCAGATCGGTCAGGGTGTCGGGATCGGTGGCGACGAGGCGCTCAAACTCGGCGCGGGTGGTGATCTGGAACCGCAGCGTGTCCAGAAACTGGACGTAGTGCCGCTGAAGTATGCGAAACAGCGTGGCGACATCGCGGGCACGGTCGTTGATCACCTCGGCCCGCGGGCGGGCGGCGCGGCGCAGAAAGACACCGCCCATGCCGACGAAGGGCTCGGCATAGGTGCCGCAGGGCGTCTGATCGAGGATCACGCAGATCCTCTTGGCAAGGTTGCGCTTGCCGCCCATCCAGGGCGCGACGGGAGAGGTGGGTTCAACAGGGGTAAGAACGGCGTTCAAGGTCATGCTCCGCGGCTGGGTGAGACGAGAACATAACATGAACAGTAACGGACATCATGCCCGATCTTCACCTCCACCCGTTGTGGCCAGTTTCACTGCGGTTCCGCTGGCGACCAGGAACAGCATCGACTTACCGCCGCCCGATATCTCGGAGTAATCGAGGTCGACGGCCACCACGGCATCGGCGCCGAGGGCAAGGGCTTCGCGCCGCAACTCGTCGAGAGCGGTCTTTCTGGCGTCGCGCAGACCCTTCTGCATTGTCGCGCTGCGCCCGCCAAAGGTGTCCCGAAACGCCGAGGCTATATCCCGGAACAGGTGCATCCCGATCACGACTTCGGCTGTGATGATGTCAAGGCGACGTTCGATCCGCAGATCGAGGGAGGATTCGGTGGTCAGAATAATCCGCGAGGCGGCAGCTTGAAGCGCGCGCTCATCCTGGCTGGCGCGTTCTTCCGAAGCAATGCCGCGCTGTTTTCTCTCTAATTCGATTTCTTGCTCACAACGCAGGCAGATGCCGTTTCTTCCCATCGAAATATTCAGGCGGTTATTATTACATCGTTCGCAAACTGGCATTGATCACTCCCTGTTCGTATGCCCCCACCAGACCACACGGCCGATAATCGTGACCGAGGAAACCGGGCGAAACTCTGGCGGTGAGGCCGGATTGTCCGACAAGATGGCCAGCATCCCCGGTGCGGCCAGAGCAATGCGTTTGATGCGGGCGCCCCCATCGTCCATCAGGGCATAAATGCGCGGTGGACGGGTATCGTTTTCGTCGCGCGGCTTCGACGGCGGCTCGGCCTTGGAACGGTCTATCAGCACCACGTCGCCATCATTCAAGGTCGGAGCCATGCTGTCGCCGCGCGCGCGGGCGATGACCGCAGCCGAGGGCGACACGTCCATCTTGCGAAGCCAGTCTCGGCGAAACGCCATATGGTCGATCACTTCCTCGGTGCCGTTTGCCGCACCAGCGCCTGCGGCAAGTTCGACTGCGTATAGGGGAATTGGGGCGAAATCTTCGGGACCGGCCAGCGAGTTCTGGATGGACCGGAGCATCATCGGTGGGAGGCTTGCCGCGCCGCGTTCTCCTGTCAGAATGTAGATCACATCACATCCGACACGCGCGATCCCAGCCAGGTAGGTCGCATCGGGCGCTCGTTTTCCGCCTTCATAGTTATGCTGCGCGTTCTTTTGGACGCCACCGGCAGCACCGAGCTCGGTTTGGCTAAGGCCAATCCGCTCCCTTTCCGCGCGAATTCGTTGCCCAATGTCATCCAATCGGATGATCTCTGGGTTGACCTCACTCATTTGGATAACTAATCTTGCGTTGTGACTTCACTTGAATACTTTGCGAGGAATCAATGACGGCGCAAGCCCTTCCCTATCAGCCGGGGGCAATCCTCCACGATGCCGTGGTCGGCGCCTTCAAAGCGCGCGGGCTGAGCTTTGAAGCGTGGTGTGCCGAGAACGGTGTTGTTCCGTCTGCGGCGCGCAATGCGACCTTTGGCCAGTCCAAAGGGCCGAAGGGGAAGGCGCTGCTGGCGCGTATGATCAATGCGGCTGGCCCGGAAGTGGTTCAGGCCGCCTATCTGGCCCGCCTCAAGTCCCATGTCAGCGATCTGAAAAGCGGGGCCGCGTGATGGCCGCTCTTTTCCGCCTGCGCTGGCGCCTGGCGCATCTGATCTGCCCCGAGTTGGGTGTTGAGGCGCGGTTGAGCGCACTGCGCGGCAAAGAGGCCAAGGAAGAGTGGCCGGTCGAAGTTCAGGTCGAGCGCGACGGCCCGTGGCGGTCAGCACAGGTTACTGGCGGACAGCTTCACTGGGTTCCGGGGCCGATGGGAACAGAGGCGGCAGCGCGTTTGCAAGCAATACATGACGGACTCGATCCCGCCAATCATGAGGCGCGAGCCGCCATTGCCGCTGCTCTTGCTCAGTCAGTTCCTCAATCTCCTGCCGAAGGAATTCGGCCCGCATCCCAAGTGCGCCACGATTGCGGTCTGAATGGTGCCGCAACCACGCTGCGTTTCCGGTTTCCTCAATCGGCCCCGCAAGGAGCGTCATGATGAGCATCTTCCATTCTTCCGCCGTCGGCGCAGGAACTGGCCATGAGGTCGAACCGCAAACGGCAGAGATCAGGAACAATTCGGCTTTCAGGTCGGCCGTTCTGATGAGCCGCAAGGGTACTCCATCAAACAGCGGCGACACCTCGCATGGTGACTGCATCCCATCCCTCCATCCGGTTGTTTGCACGTCCGATGGTAGGGGCCACCCCGCCCAGGCCAAAGGGGAATCCGCCGGGCGGGGTGGCAAATTTGCACAGGCGGTTCTTCGCGCCGCCCGCGCGCTTGATGACCATTGGATCGGCGACCTGATCGGCGCCGTCTGCCTGTTCGCGCTCGGCTGGATGGGATTTGCCATCGGGTGGGTGCTGCAATGACAGCCCCTGCCGCGATCCGCCCGAAATTCACGGTCCGCTATCAGGCGATGACCAAGTGCTATGTCGTGATCAGTCCCGCAGGGGCGATCTGCTCGGCGCCAACGTCGAAGGACGGGGCTGAGCGGTTGCGCGATGCCCGCCAGGCCGAGGCCGACAGCAAAGCCAAGCGCGGGCCGCGGGCCTGCATGTGCTGCGGCGCGACCTTTGCCAGCGACGGTTTCCACAACCGCATGTGCCAGCCCTGCCGCACCCGCGCCCGGGACTTTCACGGTGACCCCCATACCATTGGCCGGAAGACATGACCCCCACCCTGATGCAGATCGACAAGGTTCCGGTGGCAGAGGTGATCGTGCGCGATCGTCTGCGCCCGGTCAGCGAAGCGGGCGTGGAAAGCCTGATCGCCTCGATCACCGAGATCGGGGTGATGAAGGACGCGATCCATGTCCGCAAGAAGAAGGACGGCCAGCTTTACCTGATGGCCGGTGGCCATAGGCTTGAGGCCGCCCGCCGCCTGAACTGGGTGCATGTTCCGGCCAAGGTCTGGACCGATGTCACCGACGACTGGGCGCGGATGGTCGAGATCGACGACAATCTGGCCGGCGCCGAGATGAATGCGCTGGACAGCGCGGTGTTTCTGGCCACGCGGAAGGCGGTTTACGAGCGGCTGCACCCGGAGACGAAACGGGGAGTGGCGGGCGCGGTCGCACGTTGGGATGCAACTGAACCGAGTGCAGTTGCATTCGTGAAAGCCACTGCCGAAAAGTTCGGACTGAAGGAGCGGCAGGTTTACAAGATCGTCGCTGCTGGCACGGCTCTATCGCCCCGTGATGTCGCGCATCTTCGGCAGGCGCCGCGCCCGGTCAGCCTGAAAGACCTGACCGAGATCGCCAAGATCGGCGACCCGGTCGAGCGCGGTGATGTTGTCCTGCGGCTGTCGGTCGGCAATGCCAAATCCGCCGCCGATGCCCGCCGTTCGCTGCGCGTTGAAGGGGGCCTTCAAACGCCCGTCAAATCGCCCGAGGATCAGGCGCTGCTGGCGCTCATATCGGCCTGGGCGCGGGCAGGAAAAGCCGTGCGGCGCCGCTTCATCGATCAGGAATTCGGCGAAGTCGCGCCGCTTGTGGCGGATGAGGCCGATGCCCGCGATCCCGCACTCGCCACCGCGATCCGCAGGGGGATGGCCGCCAAATGATCCGCACCGCGCCCGATCAGGAATGGTGGACAGCCGAGGCGCTGGCCTCCAGTGGCTTGCCGGACGTGCCCGGCACCCGGCAGGGCGTGGATGCGCTGGCCGCTCGCGAGGGCTGGCGGTCACGGCCGCATCTTGCGCGCCGTCGCGCCGGCCGCGGCGGGGGCTGGGAATACAGCTGGCAACTGCTGCCCGCCCGGGCGCAGGGTGCCCTCCTGAAAGCGGCGGCCCCGGCCGAGGAACCCCCGGCCCGCATGGATCGCGGCACAGCCTGGGCGTGGTATGACGGCCTGCCGGAGACGGTGAAGGCCGAGGCCCGCGCCCGCCTGAAGGTAATCCAGCGCGTCGAAGCCTTTGCCGCCGCCATCGGCCGCAATCTCGCGGTGCGGCAGGTCTCCCAGCTGGAAAAAGCCGAAGGGCGCAAGGCCAGCGAGCGCACCATCTGGGGCTGGATGGGCATGCTGGATGGCGTGGATGTGTCCGACCGGCTGCCCTATCTGGCGCCGCGACACCGCGCTGCCGCCCCGCAGCGCAAACGCGCCGAATGCAGCCCCGAATTCCTGATCCGATTGAAGGCGGCGTTCCTGCGCCCCGCCGTGAGCTTTCGGGCCAGCTATGACGTGGTGAAAGACGTGTGCATCGCGCGGGGCTGGCAATATCTGACCCTGAAAACCGCCGAGCGCTGGTTCGAAGCGAATGTGCCGCGCGTAACAGTGGTCTATGCCAAGGAGGGCGAGGCCGGGCTTGCCAAATGCTTCCCGCCGCAGATCCGCGACCGATCGACCTTGACGGCGCTGGAAGGCGTCAATGCCGATTGCCACAAGATCGATGTCTTCGTGGCCTGGCCGGGCATCAAGGAGCCGGTGCGACCGCAGATCGTCGCGTTTCAGGATCTCTATTCGGGGAAAATTCTGTCGTGGCGCGTCGATCTCGCTCCCAACAAGGTCGCCGTCATGAGCGCCTTCGGTGAGTTGATCGAGACCTGGGGCATCCCGCGTCATTGCCTGTTCGACAATGGCCGCGAGTTTGCGAACAAATGGCTGACCGGAGGCGTAAAAACCCGGTTTCGGTTCAAGATCAGGCCGGATGATCCGCTGGGCGTCCTGCCGCAGATGGGTATCCAGATCCATTGGGCCAAACCGGGGCATGGTCAGGCCAAGCCGATCGAGCGCGGTTTCCGCGACGTGGCCAGCCGGATCGCGCTCGATCCGCGGTTTGCCGGCGCCTATGTGGGCCCAAATCCTTTGGCCAAACCCGAAGATTATGGCTCGCGCGCGATCCCGCTGAAAGATTTCCTTGATGTGTTGGATGAGGGCATCCGTGCGCACAATGCCCGGCCGGGCCGCCTGTCCGACACCGCCCGCGGCCGCAGCTTCGACGAAACCTTCGCCGAAAGTTATGCCACAGCCCCGATCCGCAAGGCGACCGAGGAGCAGCACCGACTTTGGCTGATGGGTCAGGAGGTGCGCAAGTTGCACCAGAACCACGGCGGCCTTGAGCTTTACGACAACAAATATTGGGCGCCCTGGATGAACGAGTTCGCCGGTAAGCGGGTGATCGCCCGGTTCGACCCGGAAAACCTCCATGCCGGAGCTTATGTCTATTCCCTGCGCGGGGAATTTCTGGGGCCTGTCGAGTGCCGTGAGAAGGTCGGCTTCTTCGACCTTGTCGGGGCGCAGTTGCATGCCCGCACGCAGCGTCAGCGCCGAGCGGCCGAGAAAAAGCTGCTGCAGACCCTCCGGCCCATGTCGGTCGGGGAATTCGCCGCCGAACTGGCGGATTTGCCCCAGCCGGAAACGCCGCTGGTTGAAGCGAAGGTCGTCGAGTTGGCCCCGGCGCGCATCCGCAAGCCTGTGATCGACCGCCCGGTGCCTGCGCCGGATGCCAGCACCGAGGCCGATTTCCAGCTGTTCGCGGCGGATTTCAGCAGACCGAAGTTGGAGCCGGTCATCGCCGTCGACAGCGCCGCAGACCGTTTCTGGCGGGCGCTGGAGATCGAGCGCCGCTCGGAAGCGGGCGAGGCGATCTCGCAGGAGGATGCCGCGTTCTACGCCCGGATCGTGCGCCTTCCCGAATACCAGGCACAGCGCACGATGTTCGACCGGTTCGGCGAACAGGGCGTGGGTTGAAACGAGATGCCGCCGGGGGCGGACAGACCCCACGGCGGCTGGACGAAGTGAGGAGAGAATGATGGACGGAGCAGTGAATATCAACACCAGCGGCAGCGTTGCGCCCTTGCGCAATGTCATGCTGTTGAACGCCCTGATCAACAGGGTGCAAAACCGCGACTTCGATCTGCCGGGGCTGGCCTGTTTCTTCGGGCCGAGTGGCTACGGCAAGACCAAGGCTGCGACCTGGAATGCACAGGAGACCCGGGCCTATTGGGTGGAGGTCAAATCCACCTGGAGCCGCAAGAAGTTCGCCGAGATGATCCTGCGGTCCATGGGCATCACGCCGGGCCGCACCATCGGCGACATGGTCGAACAGATCGGTGATCAACTGAGCAAGTCGGGGCGCCCGCTCCTGATCGACGAGGCCGACCTGGTCGCCAAGGATGGCATGATCGGCATCATCCGCGACATCTACGAAAGCTCGCAGGGCACGGTCATCCTGATCGGGGAAGAAAACCTGCCGCAGACGCTGCGCCGCTGGGAACGGGTTCACAACCGCATGCTGGATTGGGTTGCCGCGCAGCCTGCAGATCTGCGCGAGGTTGGCCTGCTTGCTGACCGGAAATGCCCCGGTATCGCGCTGGATCCCGAGGTCAAGCAACTGGTGCTGGAGCAATCGCAGGCGCGCGCGCGCCGCATTGTCGTGAACCTGCGCCAGATTGCGGAATATGCCCTCACGACCGGCAAGACCGCCATCACGATGGCCGATGCAAGGGATATCGCCTTCTTCAGCGGAGAGGCCCCGGCTCCGCGGAGGGGCGTGTGATGGCCCGCCCCCCTGTCGATGAGTCGAATCCTGGCCGTGAGGCAATCTGGGCGGCTGTGCGTGGCCGGAATGGCAACGCCTTCTGTGTTTCCGAAATCACCGGCCTGACCGGCGCCAACGACAAGACCGCCCGCGATTATTTCAAGGGCCTGACCGCCGCCGGATATCTCCAGCAGCAACCCATACAGCCAGGCGCAGTCGCGCGGTGGCTTCTGGTCCGCGACATCGGTGTCGAGGCGCCGCGTGTACGCTCGGATGGAACCGCTGTGGAACAGGGCAGCATCACGGAACGGCTGTGGCGCGGCATGTATATGCAGAAGGAATTCACCTATCTGGATCTGCTTGACACCACCTCGACCAGTATCTCGGTCGAGACTGCCAAATCGTATTGCCAGATGCTTCTGGCCACCGGCTATCTGAGGGTGCTGGAAAAAGCAGACCCGGTCCGTGGACGGATCGCGCGGTATCGCCTTATCCGCAACAACGGCCCCAAACCGCCGCAAATCCAGCGCGTGAAGCGGGTTTACGACCCGAATACGCGTGAGGTGTTCATGCCGGAGGCGCGGCTTTGAGCGATCCTCTCACCATCGCGCGCGCTGCCTGGGGTGATGCCCTTCCAGACTGGGTCAAATTGCTGGCCGAGGAATGCGCCCGCACCAGCCAGAACAAGGTTGCTGTGCGCCTCGGTCGTTCGGCCGCGCTCGTCTCGGCCGTGCTGCGCCACAAGTACAAGGGCGACATGGGCGCGGTCGAGGATGTGGTGCGCGGCCGTTTCATGGACGCCACAGTCCTTTGCCCCGCCACCGGGGTCATTTCCACGGCGGCCTGCCGGGACTGGATGGCCAAGGCCAAGACCTATTCGAACGAAACCAGCGAGCGGGTTCGCATGCATCGCGCCTGCCGGGCCTGCCCTCGCTATCGCAAGGAGGCCACCGATGCCGCTTGACCTTGATCGCTCCGGCGTCCGCGCCCGCATCCAGCATCTGGCGTTTCTGCAAGGTGGCACCAAGCCCTGTGCTGAGAAGTGCGCGGTGCCGGTCCCGTCGCTGGAAACCTGGCTGGCTGGCCGCGCGCTTCCCGGTTCCGTCGCCCTGGCGAAGCTTGCGCGCGGCTGTGATGTCAGCGCGCATTGGATCCTTTTCGGCCAGGAGGCAACCCGCCATGGCTGATCATACCCGCAGCGACCGCGACATCCTCATCTCTGCCGCCCGCGCCCTTGGCCGTATCGACCTCCACGGCCACCGTGCCCTGACGGGCCTCAGCACGCACCAGATCGAGGACATGGCGTTGGCGCTTGTGATCCTCGGCCTCGCCCCGATCCCGCCCCTGCAATTGCAGGCGCCGGATCAGATCGTTTTCCCCCGTCTCAAGGAGTTCTGAAATGACCGTTCAACAGACCAGATTCGAGCCGCACCCGGTGCCGGACGGCATCGTGGAAGCGAATGGCAATCGCTACATGGCCGACGGCAAAGGCGGCTTGCGTGCAGTCGAGAATGTCCCGGCCATGAAGAAGCTGCAGGACGAAATGGTCCGTAAAGTCTTCGGCTTTGCATATGCACTTGCGGCGCAGATTGCCCGGTTCAAGGGGCATGTCTACGAAGACCTCGGCTCGTTCGACGCGCTCATGGCGCAGGAATATGGGCTGAAGATCGGCGGCCCGAAGGGGAACCGCACCTATTCCACCTTCGACGGCCTGATGAAGATCGAAGTCCGCATCGCGGATCGCATCGCCTATGGCCCTGAAATGCAGATCGCCAAAGCGCTGTTCGATGAATGTCTCAACGAGCGCGCCGCCGGGGCCGACCCGCTGATCCGCTCCATCGTCACCAACGCCTTCGATACCGACCGTGAAGGCCAGATCAACCGGACCAATGTCTTTGTCCTGCTGAACACCAATGACGACGATGCGCGCTGGGTCCGGGGTCAGGAAGCGATCCGCGACGCGATGCATGTGATCGGGTCCAAGAGCTATCTGCGCTTTCAGTTCCGCGACGCCTTCGATGCCCCCTGGCAATCGCTGACCATCGATCTGGCGAGTGCGTGACCATGATCAGCTACACCTTCGCCCAGCGTTTCGTGCCGCTGATCTCCGCCGGGGTGATGCAGCAGACCTTCGAACCGCCCCGCCTGCGTCATGCCCGGCCCGGTGAGCCGATCCGGCTCATGGACAAGGTCAACCACCGTCAGATCGTCGAGGGTGCGATCTGCACGGCGGTCGAGCGGATGGACATCCTCTGGACCGGCAATCGCATCACCGGAATCCGCGAAAGCAACATGCCGCTCCTGCGCCTCGAGGGCTGCGCCAAGCGGCTCGGCTATGCCGACCTTGAGGACATGGCCACCGATTTCGCGCGGCTGCACGGCCCGCGCTATACCGAGGGCTACATGATCGAGTGGCGGATCGCCGCCACCGCCGCCCTTGAATTGGAAGTGGCGTGATGGATGATGCTCTTCGCAAGCGGATCGCGGCCCTGCACGCCCTCGGCACGGGACGTGGCGCCACCGAAGCCGAAGCCGAAGCTGCCTTGGCAAAGGCAGCGGACTTGATGCGCGACCACGGCTTGACGGCCGAAGACATCGAATTTGAAGAGCAGCAAGCCGCTCTTAAAACCCGTGGCAATGCCCCGCGCGATCAAATCTGGGGAGCGGTTGGGCGCTGCACAAATTGCGCGACCGTGATCCTAAACGACTGGAGCCCGGCGATCATGTTTCTCGGCCGCGCTCCGGGCCCGGAGATCGCGACCTATCTGGTTGCCGTCTTGAACCGCGCGATGGACCGAGAGATCGAAGCGTTCAAGGCGACGGCCGAATATCGCCGCCGGAGAACGGTCGCAACAAAACGGCAGGCTGTTGCCGACTTCACCGCCGGATTGGTGGCTCGGTTGCGCGTGCGTCTGTTCGACCTGTTTCACCTGTCGATGGATGATCATGCCTTGGCAAAGGCCCGCGCAGTTCTGAAGCAGCGCATCCCGGAAACGACGGCCATGAAGACCTCCGCCAGATCGGTTCGTTTCGGCAATGCGGCAAGTGCCGGGTTCAGGGCCGGGGATCGGGTCAACCTTGCCCATGGTGTGAACGGTGGTTCGGGCAAGCAGCGCCAGATTGGCGGTGCGATGTGAGCTTCTATCTCTCTGGAACGCCCGAAGAGTCGTTGCGGTTGAAGTCGTTCTCATCGACCTCGAGGGGCGGCAAGGCAACCATCCGCATCGAGCTTGAAACCTGCGATTTCGACGACATGGGCTATGCACTGCGCTGTCTGACCAAAGTACAGGAGGGTCAGAAGCGGAAACCGAATGCTGCCACTCGGCTGGCTCTGCCCAAGCCGGAGGATGATCGGTGAACGCGAAATGGCGGTGCCGGTTGTTCTGGGGAAACCCCTACACATCTCCTCCCGATGGAATGCCGCGCATCGTCATGTCGGTTCTTTCCGATCGCAGTCACCCCATCCCGGACGAGATCATCCAGGCAAGCCTGCCAGGCACCCCCTACGAACCCGGTTCTGGGTGGACAGTCGGTTGGGAGTGCGTCCATCAACGTCCGATCCGCCGCTGGAGCCAAGCGGCCCGCGCTCGGGTACGCCAACGCAACTTGCGCCGCCGGATCGAGAACAAATTTCCGCTCTTCGCCGAGGATTTCATTGCGGCCGAGATCGCTGCCCGTCCCAGCTACTACGAGGGTTCCAATGACCGTCCGTAACCTCCAGCGCCAGATCCACGTCGGGTGCAAACATCTCGGCATCGATGCCGATTCCCGGCACGATCTCCAGCTGCTGGTGACGGGCAAGGCCAGTATGGCCGACATGACCGACGCCGAGTTGCGCAAGGTCGTTGAAGCTCTCGAAGAACGGGGCTTCAAAGCAGGTTACAAGGGGGGCGCAAACGGCCGTCGCGCTCCGGCGCCGCGTGGGGATTTGCGTTATGTCCACGTCCTCTGGGGGCTGCTGGGCAAGGCGGGCAAGCTGGAAAAGCCCGGCCGCGAAGGGCTGAATGCTTTTGTCCGTTCCCAGTTCGAACGCAAATGGTCGTCCGTGCCGATCGACATCGATGCGCTGCGCGAAGCTGGCCAGATCAATGATGTGACCCGCGCCCTGAAGGCCATGTGCAAGCGCCACGGCATCGAGACGGAGCGGCAGAATGGCTGAACAGCTGTCGTGGGTTCCGTCCGGTCCGGTGCGGGGGGGTGACATGATCCTTCTGCGCGAATTCCACGAACTGCGGCCTGCAGGTGGATTCGACCTGGTCATGGCCGACCCGCCCTGGAGGTCGGAGATGTGGTCAAAGAAGGGCCTGAAGAAAAGTCCGGAAGCCCATTACCAGACCATGCCCCTCGACCAAATCTGCGCAATGCCGGTTGAAGCGCTGGCCGCGCCGGATTGTCTGCTCTGGCTCTGGGCGCGCGGCGCGCAGCTGCAGAACGCGATCACGGTGCTCGAAGCCTGGGGCTTTGCTCTGAAGACCCTCGGATGGTGGGCGAAGATGACGCCGAACGGCAAACAGGCATTCGGTCCGGGCTATATCTTCAGGAATGCGGGCGAACCCTATCTCATCGGCACGCGCGGCGCCCCGAAGACCAGCAAGTCCGTGCGCGACACAATCTTCGGCTTGCGGCGGGAGCACAGCCGCAAGCCGGAAGAGGCATACCGCTCTGCCGAACGGCTCATGCCCGAAGCTCGCCGCCTCGACCTGTTCAGTCGCCAGCAGCGCCCCGGCTGGAGCAGCTGGGGCGACGAGGCGGGCAAGTTCGCGGGGCCGGGATGACTGCTTGGATTGATGAACTCGAACGCGACCTCGGTCTGACCGCTCGCCTGCGGCTGATCGCCAACGCGGGCGGCCAGCGCCGCGACGTGCCTACCTCTTCGTTCGCCGCTACCTCGGCCCTCGCGGCCGAGGTTGGCACCGATATTGTAACCTGGCTGGCAGACAGATTTGGAGGCCACCAGATTGACATTCCCTCGGGCCGAGGCGCGGAAATCCAGCGCCGTGCCAGTCTTCTTCGGGCGGCCGTTCTGGAAGCCGGATTGACCAAACCCACCCGTTCGGCCAATGATCTGGCGCGGGAACACGGTGTGACGAGCGCCTATATTCACAAGCTTCGGGCCGAAATGCGCCGCGACGCCGGGATCGAGCCGCAGCAGCTCTCCCTTTTCGGCTAATCCCCCCAAACTGCATCCCACGGCCCCATTTCACCAGCATGTGGCATCCCGGTCCTGACCGGGCGCGCGCCCGAAGCATCGGGTGCCCTTTATGACCAAGGCTGCAATCTCGCTCATACAGACGGGCCTTCGGGATCTCGGCTATTCGCCGGGGCCTGTGGATGGCCTCTTCGGCACGAAAACCAAGCGTGCCGCTCAGTCTTGGCTCACAGCGGGCGGTGTCGCAGTGTCATCGGTGCTGACGGCGGAAACCGCCGCTATGCTCTATCAGGGTGCGGCACGCTATCCTGTCCATGAGGTCGTTGTGCATTGCAGTGCCACGCGGCCCGACTGGATGGCTGATGCGGGTCTTTCCGCCCAGTTTGCCGAAATCCGCCGTTGGCACATGCAGGACCGGGGTTGGCGCAATATCGGGTATCACTGGGTGATCGGCCGGGACGGCAAGGTATTGGCCGGTCGCCCCGAGACGGAGATCGGCGCCCATGTCGTTGACCACAATCGCGGCACGATCGGCATCTGCCTGATCGGCGGTCACGGCTCGACCGAGCGCGATCGCTTCGCCCAGCACTTCACCCCGGCGCAGGACATCACATTGCGGCAGTTGCTGCAGGGGATCGGGATGCGCGCTCAGATCCGGCGGATCAGCGGCCATAACGAATATGCCGCCAAGGCCTGCCCGGGTTTCACCGTCTCGAAATGGCTGGAGGCCGCATGATGAACCTGCTCTCCGAAATCTATGCTGCGGCCCTGCCGCTGTTGCTGTCGCTCCTCGCGGCCTGGCTCGCAAAGGTGCTGGCCAGTGCCGCCGATGAGGCGAAGCGCCGCTGGGGCATCGAAATCGAGGCGCGGCACCGCGAGGCTCTGCATTCCGCGCTGATGTCGGGCATCCGCGCCGCGCTGAGCCGGGGATTGACCGGGCCAGCGGCGATCGATTCCGCTGTGAAATACGCGACCCAGAGTGTGCCGGATGCACTGGCGCGGTTGAACCCGGATGCAAGGGTTCTGGCGCGGCTCGCAGCATCCAAGCTGCGTGAGGTGCATGAGAAGACGCCTTTTGCCGGTATCGACCTCGCCCGTGCCGAAGGGGACCGCCAGCAATGACCCCGCCCGCCTTTGACCTCGGCCCGGCCCTGGCGGTCACGCTCGCGGCGCTGAACATCCTCAACATCCTCTACACCTGGTGGCGGACCCGCGATCAGAACGTCGAGACCCGGTTCAAGGCCGGTTCGGAACGGATGGACCGTTTGGACGGTCGCCTTGCCAGTGTCGAGCAGACCCTGCGCGCGCAGCCGACCAAAGAGGACTTGCATCAGCTTGGCATGCTGATCGGCGAACTGCGCGGCGATGTCCGCGAACTGCGCGCGGCCCAGTCGGCCGCCACCGATGCCGGCAAGCGGCAGGACATCGTGCTGGCGCGGGTGGAACAGTATCTGCTGGAGCGGAAATGACCGATTTTCAGACCTTCAACAGCCGCCACCGCCGTCTGGCCATCCTGCGGTTTCTTGAGGCGAGCCCGGGTTACACCTCGAATGTCTCGATCCTGACCGACGTGCTGAACAGCGATCAGATCGGCATCAACACCTCGCGCGACCAGACCACGACTGAACTGTCCTGGCTGGCCGAGAACGGCTTCGTGATCCTTGGCGGGCAGCCGGAGTTCCGGGTGGCGACGGCAACGGCGCGCGGTGCCGATGTGGCGCGCGGCCGGGCGACGCACCCCGATATCCAGCGCCCCAGCCCGAGGGCGTGATATGCCACCGCCCCGCAAGATCGACCTTCTGCCAGCTGAACTGCGGGCCTGGCTTCAGGAGGAACTGCGCGCCCGCGGCTTCGGGCAATACGAGGAACTGGCCGAAGCCCTGAACTTCCGCCTTGAGGAAGCCGGGCTCAACCTGCGCATCCGCAAATCGGCCATTCATGCCTGGGGGACCGAGTACCAGGAGTTCGTCCGGCTGCAGGAGCAGGCGTCGGATTGGGCGAAAGAATGGCTCGGCGAGATGGGAATGGACGATCAGGCGCAGCGCCAGAACGTGCTGTTCCAGATGCTCACCACGCTGGCGTTCAAGGTCATGCAGGCAGAGGTGCAGAAAGAAGGTGCCGAGATCAGCCCACAGAACCTGCATTTTCTTGCCCGGATGATGAAGGACGTCATGTCGTCGTCGGGCATCGTGCAGGCGATGCAGGAAAAGGACCGCAAGGCCCAATCTGCCAAGCTCGACGCTGCAGTCGAGGCGGGCGAGATCACAGCAGATTTCCGCGAACAGGCCCGCCAGATCATGGGGTTTGCATGATGCAGCCCTCTGACGAAGCCAAAGGCACCCTGATCTTGCTGGCCCAGCTGCACTTCCAGAACGCCCGGTGGTGGCATCTCGCCGCCGCTTGGGTCTTCGGGCGGCACCAGATCGTCCGACACCTTGGCCGCGTTGCCCGGATCAGCTTCTGGCGCGGGCAACCCTACCTCCTCTCCTTTCGTGAAACCATCTGAGGACAGAACATGCTTCGAAATCGCGCCTTCCACCTTCTTTCCTGGCTTCCTCTCACCCTTTGCTTTGCCATCGCGCTGCTGGCCCCCGTCCTGGCCTTGGCTGAACCCCTGACCATCGCGGCTGGCAAGCCGGGCGGCGGCTATGACCGGCGGGCACTGCAAATCGAACAGCGCATTGAACAGCGCGGTGTCGAAGCCGCCGTGGTCAATTTCGCCGGGTCCGACGAAATCTCGCTCGCGGTCTGCGCCGGTCGTGCGCAGATGGGCATCCTTCAGATCGATGCCATCTATGCCCGCTCGCTCGAGGGTTGCCAGACGAAGGCCGTCGCGTCCTATGGCACCGAATTTGCGCTGCTGATCTTCCCGCCCCGCTCGGGCTTCGATGAACTCTCCGACCTCGGCCCCGGCTCGGCCGTCCTGGTCGATGGCATCGGTTCGGGGTCCGATCTCTTCTGGCGCACCATCGTCCGGATCGAGACAGGCGAGGATGGCGACGGGGATGAATGGGCCTCGGCCCGCGCCGTGAATGATCCGGTCGAACTGGCGAATGCATCGGCCGAGATGGGTGAAATCCATGCAGTGCTTCTAGTGCGCAAGTCGGATGCCGCCGATGTGCAGGCCCTTCTGGGTCAAGGCTGGACTTTGGGGGAGCTGTGGGATCGGGACATTGACGATCTCACCTTCAATGGCGGGCCGCTCTACCTGTCTGAAAAGCAGAAGATCATGTTGCCGGGCGGCAAGACCAGCTGGGCCTGGACCTATGGTGTCCGCAGCTTCGTTGCCGTGACGCAGAAGGTCGCGGCGGGCGACCGGCAACTATTCGCGGCGATCACCGCTGCGGCGCAGTAACCTGATCCAGTCAGCATGACCGCTTTCCACATAAATTGCTGTGTTCCCGGCTGTCACCGCACGACCCGTCGAAATAGCGGTGGTGAGTGGATTTGCGGTCGGCATTGGTCCCGGGTTCCCGATGCGACCCGACGCGTGTTTCATCGCGCTGGCCGCAAAGGCAAATGCGCCTCGGCCCTTGATCGCCTGTGGTCACGCTGCAAACGCGAAGCCGGAGATGCCTTCCAGGATTTCATGCAATGAGCGCTGCCGTTCCTGACAGCCCAATCATCAAGTTTTTGCCTTACCAGAAGGCATGGATCACGGATGCCAGCCGCTTCAAGATCGGCATGTTCACCCGGCGCGGCGGCAAGACCTTCGGCTCCTGCGGCGAGATCGTTGACGATTGCACCCGGGCAGAGATCGAGCAGCGGAAAATCCGCTGGACGATTCTCTCGCGGTCCGAGGCCACCGCCAAGGAAGCGCTGGAGGATGCCCTGAAGCCGATGACGCGGGCCTATTACGCGGTGTTGAAGGGCCTTTCAAACCGGGGGCAACCGCAGTTCGTCGAGGATGAATTCCGGGTTCCGGCCTATCAGCGCGAGGTGGAACAAGGCGGCGAGACCTTCAGGGTCGATGTGCCTGCGGCCAGTTACAAGACCCATGAGGTGCATTTCCCCGGCGGTTCGCGTGTGGTGGCCCTTTCGGCCAGCCCCGATTCCGCGCGGGGTTTTGGCGGCAACCTGCTGCTGGACGAATTCGCCTTCCACAAGGACAGCCGGGCGATCTGGGGCTCGGCCCTTCCGGTGGCGGCGCGCGGCAACCACAAAATCCGGGTGATCAGCACCCCGAACGGCAAGGGCAACAAATTCTACGAGCTGATGACCACCGCCGAAAACGGCTGGTCGAAGCATCATGTCGATATTTATGAGGCGGTGAAGCAGGGGCTCGATGTCAACATCGACGAGTTGCGGCGCGGCATGGCCGATCAGGACAAGTGGGCGCAGGAATTCGAACTCGCCTGGCTGGATGAGGCTTCGGCCTGGCTCGACTATGATCTGATTTCGGCCTGCGAGCATACCGAGGCGGGCGATCCGGGTGGCTATAAGGGCGGCATGTGCTTTGTCGGTGTCGATATCGCCGCGCGCAACGACCTCTTCGTCATCGTGGTTTCGGAACTGGTCGGCGAAGTGCTGATGGTGCGCGAGATCATCGCCAAAAAGCGCATCAGCTTTGCCGAACAGGATCGGCTGCTCGATGACGTCATGCGGCGTTACCGAGTGGTGCGGGTGGCGATGGACCAGACCGGCATGGGCGAAAAGCCGGTCGAGGATGCCAAGGCCCGTCACGGATCAGAACGGGTGCAAGGCGTCCTCTTCAGCACAGCCTCCAAGCTCGACATGGCCACGGGCCTGAAGGAGTCGATGCAGGACCGCAAGACCCGCATCCCGGCTGGTGATCCGCTGCTGCGCGCCGATCTGCATTCGATCAAGTCGCAGGTTGGGGTGACCGGCATCCGGCGTCTGGTCGCGGACGGCGACAGCGACGGCCACGCCGACCGTTTCTGGGCGCTGGCGCTGGCCGTTACAGCTGCTGACCTCGGGCCGGAGAGCTTCGGCTATCAGGGGGTGCCCGGCACCCGCAGCCGCTGGGCCGACCCCGATCAGGATGATGACGAGGACAAGGGCGGCTCCGGCCGCTGGGGCGATGGAGGGGCATGGTGATGCTGGTGGATCAATTCGGGCGGCCGCTGAAGCGGGTGCCTCAGTCGCAACTGCTTGAACGCGAGGCGGTGCCCGCGCTTGGCTCGATCCGTTCCATCCAGTCAGGTCATCCGGCAGAGGGTCTGACGCCGCCGCGGCTGGCCGCGATCCTGCGCGAGTCCGAGATCGGAGATGCCACCGCCTATCTCGAGTTCGCTGAACAGATGGAAGAGAAGGATCTGCATTACGCTGCGGTCCTGGGCGTCCGCAAGCGAGCGATCCGGTCTCTGGACGTGCAGGTTGCCCCCGGTGACACCAGTGCCGCGGCCAACGAACTGGCCGACATGACCCGGGCCGCGCTGACCTCTGCCGCCGTCCGCACCAGCCTGATCGATATGATGGATGCTCTCGGCAAGGCTTATTCCGTGACCGAAATCCTCTGGGAGCGCGATGGCAAAGGCCTCAAGATCAGCGGCATGGAACTGGTCGATCCGCGTTGGTTCGAGTTCGACCGGGAGAATGCGGCATATCTCTATCTGCGGGACAATGCCGGGCCCCAGCCTCTGAGCCTGAACAAATACATCATTCATATGGCCAAGGCGAAATCGGGTTTGGCGATCCGGGGCGGTCTCGCACGGCTCGCTGGATGGGCCTACCTGTTCAAGAATTACACGCTGAAGGACTGGGCCATCTTCCTCGAGGCCTATGGTCATCCGCTGCGCCTCGGCAAGTACGGTACCTCTTCTTCGCCGGAGGATCGTCGGACCCTTCTGCGGGCTGCGCGCCAGATTGGCGTCGACATGGCGGCGATCATTCCGAAAGACATGGATCTGGAGGTGATCACCTCTGGCACCACGGGCGCAGACAAGATGTATGAGGGCAACGCCCGCTATTGGGACGAACAGCTTTCCAAGGGTGTCCTCGGTCAGGTGGCCACCACCGACGCCATCGCCGGTGGCCATGCCGTCGGCAATATCCACGAAAAGGTCCGCGACGACATCCGCGATGCCGATGCAGAGCAGCTGGCCGCCACGCTTCAGCGCGATCTGGCCGGTGCGCTGAAGCGGCTGCATTTCCCGGACACCGTCGCCTTGCCCACGATCAGCTTCCCGCCGCCGGAATCCGTGGACCCGAAGCTGATGATGGACCTTATGGAGAAAGGCCCCAAGGCCGGGCTTAAGATCGCCGTGGCGCAGGTCCGCGAGGTATTCGCCCTGCGCGAGCCCGAGGATGGTGAAGAGGTGCTGGCACCGCCCGCGCCCGAACCGCCTCCGGTGGACGTGCCGCCGGGGCCGCTCCCGCCCGACCCCACACCGCCCAAGGCCACCCGGCAGGTCGCCTCCCGCCTCGATCCGGCCCGCGACAGCATCGACGGGCTGATCGACACGCTGATCCGGGAGGGCGGGATGCAGCGCGCGGTGGAGGCCGAGATCGGCGATCTGATTGAAGCCCTCGCGCGCGCGCGCGAATTAGATGAGGTGAACGACATCCTGGAGGCATTCCGGGCCGGGCCACCCGGGCCTCTGCAAGAGCTGCTGACCGGCGCCACCTTCGGCGCGCTGATGGCCGGACAGGTCGGCGCCAATATCCGGGAGTGACCATGGCGAGGACCGAACTGAAGCCGCTGCCGCATCGCGAGGCCATCGAATATTTCCGGTCGAAGGGCTTTGCGCATGAATTGCAGCGTTTCGACCATCTGGACCATTGGCGTGAAGATCACGCCCGCAACTGGGTCGTGGCAAAGGCGATGCGCGATGACGTGTCCCGCGCGATCCGGGCCGAGATCGATCGCACCCTCGCCGATGGGCGGACCCTCCAGCAGTTCCAGGCAGAGCTTGCTCCCCGCCTGAAGGAAATGGGTTGGTGGGGCAAGGAGATGATGGAAGACCCGGTGACGGGCGAGCTGAAGGAAGTCCAACTCGGCTCGATGCACCGGCTGCGGGTGATTTTTGATACCAACATGCGCACGGCCCATGCCGCTGGCCACTGGGCCGCGATCCAGCGCACCAAGCAGGCGTTTCCTTACCTGCACTACATCCAGATCGAGCGGGCGACCAAGCGCCATTCCCATACCCGGTTCCACGACAGGATCTGGCGGGTCGATGACCCCGTCTGGCTGCGCATCTATCCGCCCAACGGCTATTTCTGCGGCTGTCTCGTGATCCAGCGCACCGAGGGCTGGATGCGCCGCAACAGCCGGACCCCGGACGAGGCGCTGGATCTGGAGGAAGAGGAATGGACCCACGCCCGCTCCGGTGAGGTCCACATGATCCCGCGCGGCATTCACCCCGGCTTCGATACCAACCCGGGGGCGGTCTGGCTCGACATCGAACGCCGCGCCGTAGAAGTCATGCCTGATCTGCCAACCGAACGGCGTGCCGTGGAGCGAGGGCACCTGCAGAGCCTGCGCCTGCGTCGCCTAGGCATCGGGCGCGAGACACTGATCATCGCGGACGCGGAGGGCGAAGGCATCGCCATGTCCGATGCCACACCGGAACGGCCCGACTTCGTGTCAGTCGATGAGCTGGCTGTGATCGGTGGCTTGCCCGCGCGTGCCACGATTCTGCACAGCCATTTGACCGAAACCGGGCTGTCGCGCGAAGACATCGGCTTGCTTCAGCATCCGCAGATCCGCGCGATTACGGCCATCTCCCCAGGTGGGTCGATCTGGCGCGCAGTCGTCGGCCGCGAGCCCCTGCGCAATCAGATACGCGATTTCGCGGTCAACGCGCTGCGCCAGCCCGATCTGGCTCATCTGTCACCAGAGGACCGGATGCAGGTTTCGCAGCACGCGCTTGGCCTTTTCCTTGAGAAGCGGGGGGTGATCCACTACCATTACAGCGTGACGGATCGGTTGCGGCAGTTGTTTGCCCGCTACGCCGATCTGATTGAGAGGCTATCGTGACCATCGTCCTGCGTCCGACTCCCGACCTGCTCGACCTCGCAGCCTGGCGCCGCGAGCTTGAATGGCTGCGGGCGCAGCCTCGCGACTTGTTCCGTCGTGCCGAAGCGATGGCAGAGGCCGAAGACATGGTGCGGCTGCTGGAAGAGCGGTCGCATAAGACGCCCGCTGAGGCGCCCTGATTGTTTCCGATGCTGCAACCCTCACGAAAACCCGCCATGGCCGTTTTTGAACGCGCTCCGGCGGTTTTGAAGGGTATCTGCGGTTAAGGCATCGCCTGCACCCGCCAGCGCGCGGCCGGTCACCCCCCAAACAGTATCCCACGGCCCTTGAACGTCCAGGTCTGGCAGTAAGCTGTCATGACCAACACCATCCGAAATATCTGCGGCAACGCCCTCTTGCCTACCGCGCCTGCCGACCGGATCGAACTGATCCCGGTCGGCAAGTTTCGGACTGCTGACGGCCGCCCTGCCTTCGCCCTGGACAATCCGGCGGCGGTGATTGCCGACAGCTTTCGGCTTGCCGCCGGCAATGTGCTGCCGATCGACTTCGATCATCGCAGCTTTGCCGGTCAGGGCTCGGCCGACAGCCGCGCCGCCGGATGGATCACCGCCATGGAGGTCGAGGGCGACCGCATCATGGCGTCGGTTGAATGGACGGCCGACGGTCGGCAGGCGCTGGAAAGCCTCGCCTATCGCTTCGTCTCGCCGGTCTTCCGCAACCGGCCCGATGGTCAGGTCGTTCTCATCGAAGGTGCTGGCCTGATCAACAACCCAGCCTTGCCCCAACTCCGTCAACTTGCCTCGAAGGAAACCCTGATGAACCCGATCGAACAGATCGCGGGTGCCCTCGGCCTGCCGGCCGACAAGCCCGATGACATCGTGGCGCGCGTGACCGCGCTCGCCACGGCAGAAACCCAGCTGGCCTCGATCCGGGCGGCTGCGAAGGTGACGGGCGCCGATGCCGTGACGCAGATCTGCGCGCGGCTGGCCGGTTCGGCCGTCGATCCCTCGGCCTTCGTGCCGAAATCGTCGTTCGACGCGCTTCAGACCCAGCTCGCCTCGCTCCAGAAGGACGTGACCTCCGGCAAGGTCGAGGCCGCGCTGGAGAAGGCGCGGGATGACGGCAAGCTGACGCCGGATCTTGAAGGCTGGGCCACCCAGCTCGCCTCGAAGGACCTGTCCGAGTTCGAAGCCTGGGCAAAGGTCGCCCCGGTCCGTGTCGAAATCGGGCGGCGTCAGCTTGCTGGCAAGCAGCCGCCGAAAGCGTCGGGTGACGGGCTGTCGGCGCTGGAACGGCAGGTCGCCTCGAAAATGGGCCTGGCCGAGTCCGACTTCGTGAAAACCCGCGCCGCGATGCAGGAGGGCTGAACCATGACCGCACTGACCCAGAACGCTCCGCGTACCCGCGTTGGCGAAGGCAAACGGTTCCGCGACCCGGTCGCGGCCACCATGCGGATCTTTGCAGGCGCCATGGTGGCGCTGAATGGCTCGGGCTATGCCGTCAAGGCCGTGACCACAGCGACGCGGGTCCGTGGCGTGGCGCTGGCCGAGGCCAACAACAGCACCGGCGCCGCCGGTGACGTCTTCGTCGACATCGAGCGCGGGGTTTTCCTCTTCCGCAACGACGGCACCAACGCCGTCACCCGCGCCCATATCGGCACCTCGGTCTATGTCGTCGATGACACGACGGTTGGGTCGTCCGCGACCAGCACCATCGTGGCGGGCAAGTGCCTGGACGTGACGCCCGAAGGCGTCGTCGTCGAAATCCTCTGATCGGAGATCCGCAATGGACATCACCCAGGCCTCCCTGGCAGCCCTGAACATCGCCTTCAACACCGCCTTCAACGTCCGCCTTACGGGTGTTGAAACGACCTATGGCCGCATCGCCATGACGGTCAATTCGACCTCGCGGCATCAGGCCTATCCCAAACTTTCGGAACTTGGGCCGATGCGGGAGTGGATCGGCGAGCGCTATGTCGAGCGGCTGGAAACCGACGGTTTCGTCATCACCAACCGCAAGTTTGAAAAGACCGTCGCGGTTCCGGTCGATGATGTGGCCGACGATCAATATGGCATCTACACGCCCATCGTCTCCGACATGGGGCAGGTGGCTGCCGAACTGCCCGACGATCTGGTCTGGGAGCATCTGGAAAAGGGCTTCACCACCACCCATTACGACGGCCAGTTCTTTTTCGACACCGATCACCCGGTCGAGAACGAAGCGGGTGCCGAGGTGTCGGTGTCGAACTTCCAGGGTGGATCGGGCGCGGCCTGGTATCTGATCGACGACAGCCGCCCGATCAAGCCGATGATCTTCCAGGACCGCGAGAAGGCCCGGATCACGCCCAAGACCAACCTGACCGACGACAACGTCTTCAACCAGGATGAATATGTCTGGGGTGCCAAGCGGCGTTGCGCGGCTGGCTTCGGCGCCTGGCAACTGGTCTTTGCCTCGCGGCAGACGCTGAACGCGGCGAACTATGCGCTGGCCCGGGCGGCGATGATGTCGATGCGCGGTCACCGCGGTCGCAAGCTGAACCTGAAGCCGAAGCTGCTGGTCGTGCCGCCGTCGCTCGAGGGAGCCGCCCGCGACATCCTGCTGAACGAACGTGACGCGAACGGCGCCACCAACAAGTGGCGCAACACCGCTGATCTGCATGTCGAAACCCGCCTGACCCTCTGACCTGACCGCCCTGCGGTCGGTTTCCCGAGGGGGCGGCAGGCCCGCCCCCGACGATAAGCCGACAGGAGAATGACCATGGCCCGAAAGGCGACCACGACACTGGCCCATCAGAATCTGGCCCACCAGAATACCGAGGGGGAAAATGCCGCCGGAATACCGGCCGCCCCTCCGGAAGCGCCGACCGAAGGTCAAGCGGCGGCGCAGGGCGGGGAGGAGACGATCCTCCCCGCCGACAAGGATGCCCTGGGAAACGTCGATCCGGCCGATGGTGCCACCGGCGCTGGTGGCCCCGGTGAGGCGCGGATTGTCGTGACCTGTCTGGCCGAAGGTGGCCGCCGTCGGCTGGGCCGTCGCTGGCCGTCCGGCCCGACCGAGGTGCCCGCAGGCGAGTTGACGGACGACGACATTGCAATCCTGCGTGGTGATCCCCGCTTCAGCATCGCCGTGCCCGAAGCCTGAATTCCGGCGGGGTAGCTCAGTCGGCAGAGCGCCGGACTCATAATCCGGAGGCCGCAGGTTCAAGTCCTGCTCCCGCAACCAGATACCAGGGGAAGCTGCCGCAGCCCCGATCGTGCCAAGCCAGGGGCGAACCCGCGCCCTGGACCCGGCAGCCAGGGGGGAGGATGGCCCCCCACCAAACCGAACCAGAGGCCGATATGTCCTACGCCACCATCGCCGAGTTCACTGCCAGCATTCCCCGTCGAGACCTGGTTGCGCTGACCGATCTCGACGACGGGCTTGGCGCGGTCGATGATGTGCGCATTCAATCAGCCCTGGATGACGCCTCGGCAGAGATCGACAGCTACATCGCCAAGGCTGTGACCGACCTTGCCCGCATCCAGGCCGATCCTCCGCGCATTCTGAAGACCATCTGCCGCGACCTCGCCCTGCACCGGCTTTATGTGAACATCGGCCACAGCATGGAGGCGCGCAAAAGCCTGCGCGATGATGCCATCGCCTTCCTGAAATCGGTGTCGCGTGGCGATGCCGCCCTGGGTGATGGCGGGGCGCTGGCGCCGGAGATCACCACGCCCGGTGTGGCCATGACGGATGGCGCCGACCGGCAGTTGACCCGCGACTCGCTGCGGGGGTTCTGATGAGCGGCGTGATCTTCACCGTCGGACTGGAAGACGCGGCGCTTCAGGCTGGCCTCGGCGCGCTGGTCACGGGCCTGACCGACATGACCACTTTCATGGATGCGGTTGGACGGGTGCTGGTGAACGGTGCGGTTCAGCGTATCGGTTCGACCAATGTCAGCCCGGACGGCACCCCGTGGGTCCCCAGCAAGCGCGCGACCGAGGATGGTGGCCGCACATTGGTCCTGTCAGGTATTTTGCGGACCAGCATCAATGCCTGGGCCGCCCCGGATCACGTCCTGGTCGGCACGAATGTGCCTTACGCAGCCGTCCACCAGATGGGCGCTGCCGTCGGATCGCTGGGCATCTGGATCGGCGAGGACAAGCGTGGACGGCAGATGACTGTCCTCTCGCCCTGGGGCGACATTCCGGCGCGTCCCTATCTCGGCATCTCGCGCGATGAAGAGACCGACATCCACAATCTTGCTGCGATCCACTTCCCCAGCCTGCTGGAAAGACTCCAATGATCCCGGCAATCATCACCCGGGTCTCCGAGGCGGTTCCGGCACTGCAGGGCCGGGTCTATGGTGCGGCCGCTCTGGCGGCGCTGATGAAAGCGGACAGCGTGCCGACCCTGACACCCTGCGTCCACGTTCTTCCGATCGGAATCGCGGGCGCACCCAGAGCTGCCACGGCGGCCTCGGCCTATCGTCAGATGATCGAGCGGCAATTCGCCTTGATCCTGTCACTGCGCACTCATGATCCAAACGGCGCGCAAGTTCTCGACGAGGCCGGCGGCCTGATCGATCAGCTTGCCGCCGCGATCTGCGGATGGACCCCAGCCAATACTTCCGGGGTCTTCGCCTTGCAGCGAGTCGTTCTCGCCAGTTTTGCGCGCGGCGTGGCGATCTACGAACTGGATTTCAGCCTGCCTGACCAACTGAGGATTTCGCCATGACCACCCACCCGCTGCCCCAGGCGGGCGGCAGCTACATCCGCCAGCCGGATGGGCAGCTGCAGTCCGCCGCTGCCCCGGCACCCGATGCGGCCTCCGACGAGCCCGTGAAACCCACTGTCAAAGGGGCGGTCAAAGCCCCTGCAAAGGAGGCGTAAATGCCGAGTTTCTGGCGCTTGCAGGCCCTGCTGGCCAAGATCGAAACGGTCTACGGGACCGACCCGACGCCCACCGGCGCCGCCAATGCCATTCTGGCGGAGGACGTGCGCGTCATGCCGATGGAGGGGCAGGACGTCACCCGCGGGTTCGAGCGGCCCTATATGGGCGCCCGTCCCACCATCGCGGCGGGGTTGCATGCCAAGATCAGCTTCAAGGTCGAGGTCAAAGGCTCCGGCACAGCGGGCACCGTCCCGGCCATCGGGGTGCTGCTGCGGTCCTGCGCCATGGCCGAAACCATCGTCGCAGCGACGTCGGTCACCTACAACCCGGTCTCGTCGGCCCATGAAAGCTGCACGATCTACTTCGTGAATGACGGCACGAACTATCTGTTCAAAGGCGCCCGCGGCACCTTCAAATACGTCATGTCCGCCCAGGGCGTGGTCTATCTGGAGTTCGAGTTCACCGGGCTCTTCACCCAGCCCGCTGCGCTGGCCATGCCGACGGCGACCTACGGCACCCAGCTGACCCAGATGCCCCAGGTGGCGAGCAGCGCCAATACGCCGACCTTTACCATCGGCGCCGTGGCCGCTGTCCTGCGGTCCTTCTCCCTGGATGCCGGCAACAAGGTGACGCCGCGCATGCTGGTCCGGTCGGAAAGCATCCTGATCACCGATCGCAGCGAGATGATCGACATGCAGATCGAGGCGGTGCCGCTGGCGACCTACAACCCGTTCAGCCTTGCCGCTGCCGGTACCGCGCAGGCCATCAGCCTGATCCACGGCACCGGGGCGGGCAAGATCTGCACGTTGTCGGTTCCTGCCGCACAGGTGCAGCGCCCCACCGGGCTGGCCGAACAGGACGGCATCACCGAATGGCCGCTGAAGTTCGTGCCCGTGCCCACCTCGGGCAACGACCAGTTCACCATCGCCTTTACCTGACCGGAGTCCGCACCATGAAGATCGTCAAAAACCGCCAGTTCAAAGCCAAGGTCACCGTCGATTTCCCGGCTGATGACGGTGCCGTCGAAACCCAGAGCTTCACGGCGACGTTTCGGGCTCTGTCGGTGCCTGAGATCGCCGAACACAAGTTGTTGGACACGGCCGGGCAGGATGCCTTTTTGAAAGCTGTGCTGATCGGCTGGGATGGGCTGACCGATGACCGCGACGGTGAAGAGGTGCCGCTGATCTTCAGCCCCGAGGCGATGACCATGGTGCTGAGCGATCTCTTTGTCCGCCGCGCGGTGATCGACACCTATCAGGCCCAACTCATGGGCGCCAAGCGGGGAAACTGACCGCCGCCGGGCGGGTCTGGGCGCGCGGCGACCGTGGCGGAAGCCGCGACCTTTCCCGCGCCAAGGAGGACGCCGCCCGGATGAGGCTCGTGCTGCAACTGGAAGAGGCGGCGGAAGACGAGGGTCTCTGGGCCGACCATCTGCCCGCATGGACCGCCTGGTGCGCGGTGTCGGGCCAGTGGCGGACGCAGGCGCTCTCCAGCCTCGAGGCGACCCGGCTCTTGTGGCTCGGCCTCGACTACACCGCCGCCCGCGCCGGGCTTGATCTGGCGGGCATCGAGATGACCCCCGGCCTGTGGGCCGAGGTTCGCGACATCGAATCCGGGGCAATAGAGGAGCTTAACGCCCGTGGCCGGTAACCTGCGCGTCAGCATGCTGTTTGAGGCCGATACCGGTCGGGCGCGCTCTGCCATTGCCGGGCTGCGCGGCGAGACGGATCAGCTTGGCGCTGCCGTGGCCAAGGCCGGTCAGGTTGCGAGGACCGGCGGCGCAGGCATCACCGCCGCCGGAGAGGCCAGTGAGGCGACGACACGCGACTTTCTGCGCGCGGTCACAGCCACGCAGTCCCTTGACGCGGTGGTCGGCAAGCTGGGCGCCTCCATGTCGCGGATCGGCCCTTCGACGTTTCTGGGCACGCTTGCCGCTCTTGGCGATGCCTCGCTCGGGATCGACGAAATCGCGGCGGATTTCCGGCAAGCGACCGACGAGGCCCGGCTCTATCAGTCCGTCCTCGATCAGGTGCGGGCCAAATATGATCCGCTCTTTGCTGCCTCTCAGCGCTATGAGATGGAGCTGCGCGACATCGCCGAAGCCGAGCGTATGGGGGCACTCTCCGCGATTGGTGCATCCCAGGCCCGGGAGCGGGCGGCGCAAGCCATGGCGCCGGGGCTGCGGCAGCTCGGGCAATCGGCTCAAGCTGCAAATTCCCATCTGGCCAACCTCGGTTTCCAGGCGAACGACATCTTCATGATGATGGCTGCTGGCCAGAACCCGATGATGCTGGCGATCCAGCAGGGCACTCAGGTCAGCCAGGTCTTCGGGATGATGCGCAAGGAAGGGCAGGCCCTTGGCCCCGCGATCCGGTCTGCGCTGATGGGCATGGTCAGCCCGATGTCCCTGGTCACCATGGGGGCGATTGCACTTGGCGCATTCGCGGTGCAGTCGCTGATGTCGATGGGTTCCGAGGCGAAGTCGGCTGAAGACGCGGTCACCGACATGACCGGCTCTGTTCGGGAGTTCGGGAGCCAGTCGAAGCGCACCGCAGCAGATATCGTTTCCGACTTCGGCGCGATCAACCCGGTGCTGGTCGAGATGCAGCGCAATCTGACCGCGTTGGCGCAGACCCGGTCTTTGCTGGATTTGCGGCAGACCTTTCAATCGCTGAGGGGTGAACTTTCCGGTGATTATTTCAACACCGGCTCGCAAGAAATCGCCGATCTGCTGGGCGTTGATGCCTATCGCCGCGATAGACCCTCCAAGGTTGCTTCAGCCCCGGTTGCCGCATTCCAGCGCGAACTGAAAGCACTTCAGACAGCAGAGGGCCCGTCCTCCCAGCTTGAAGTGGTCCGTCGGCTGGAGCAGCAGTTGGTCGCCGCGGCTGGCGGAATCGACCAGATGAACGCCGCCCAGTTGACCTATTACGATTCCCTGATTGCGACCGAAAGCGCGATTGAGCGGATCGTCGCGGCGCAGGCACAAGCGCAGCGTCAGGCCATTGACCTCGCCCGCGCCACAGGCACCGAAAACACCCGGATGGGTGGCCCGACCGTTGTCGATGTCGCCAAGCCGAGCGACCCGGGCAAGGGGTTTCAGGACGCCCGCGATCTGCTGGCGGCGGGACGCGAGGAAGTAGAGCTGGCGCGCCTGAAGCTTGCTTATGGCGAGCAGTCTGCCGAAGTCCGTGCCGAAGAGGCGCGTCAGGCGAATGCAGCGGTCGAGGCGAAGATCCGCGAACTGGGCATCGGGCGAGACAGCTTGCAGGCCCAGCAGATGCGTGGGCAGGAGGCGATACGCCAGGCACTGGCCGAGGCTGCGCGCATCGCTGCCGCGCGGACCGCCGCCGACCAGATGCTGGCGCAGCATCAGCAGGAGGCCCGCATCGTCGAGCTGACGGCCAGATGGGGGGCTGACAGCCTGGAAGTGGCCTATGCCCGTGCGGCGGCCGAGCGGCAGGTCTACGAAGCGCAACTCGCTG